>JABJGH010000025.1 GCA_018662365.1 Chloroflexota bacterium
AGCGCATCTAGCTTAAAGGTCTTGCTAAATTTTCGATATTTTTTTCTTTTGCTCATGTCTGTCTCCATTTTATTAGTTTACTGGATTTTCAGACATTTTTCGTCTCCACTTTTTCGGGGGAATCCCAATGTATGGATTTGTCCATTTATTTTATCCTCCCAATTCAATGTCATGTTTTCAGAATGACGCCGATATCGAGCCAGGACCTCATCAATATAATGATATTTTCCACCACCCTTATTCATGACTTCGACAAAGTATAACCAATCCTGACCAGAATGAGAAAATTTTTCAGTTGGTATATCTTTTTTTCGAAACATGAAAGCCAACGAACATAAATTATTCCCATATTGAATAAAATTGCGAATCTCCCCATCTCCATATCCAAATCGTTCTTTCCAATAAAAATTTGTTTCTCCAGTAAAGGAATCAAACACCTCAACATTATGGTAACAAATAGCTATTTCAGGGTTTTCCTCCAACAATTTAACTTGTTTACTAATTTTTCCGGGCAGAAAAACATCATCGCCATCTAAGTAAGTAAGATATTTCCCTTTAGATAATTGGTTGCTTTTATCCCTATTATTGGCTTGCCCAAGATTTTTTTCATTGAAATGAACTTCTAATCGATCAGGAAATTTATTTAGAAGATTCAATAATGTTTTGGGGGTTTCATCTGAGGAGGCGTCATCACAAACAATAATCTGTAAGTTTTCATAATCTTGATTAATTGCAGACATGACTGTCTCCTCGACATATTCTGCCTGATTATAAGTAATTATGGGAATTGAAACTAAAGGTATATTCATATCTAAAAAGCAACTCGATTAATTCATTTCCAATCGAAATTAATTATAGCAGAACAAGAAATATCATTTAAATTTTTAAGAAAAAATAGCTTACGAAAAAAAACGATTTCTATTAAATAAAAAAGTACCCATATCGTGGGATTGGGCACTTTTTTTTATCTAAAAGGCTCCTCGGGGGGGACTCGAACCTCCAACCCATCAGTTAACAGCCGATTGCTCTGCCATTGAGCTACCGAGGAAAATAACGTTGGGGATTATAAACCCAAGCCATAAGCAAGTCAAGTAGATAACTTGAGAACAAAGGATTATTAGGGCTATCGGAATTGAAATTGAACAATAATTGACGCCATTCTTGCTTATCAAGTATAATCTTGCCATTGATAAAACTATTCTTTTTAAGCAATTGAGACATTCCCCATGGCTTTAAAAGGCAATTTAAAAGATTTTTCGATTACTCAACTTCTCAATTTAGTGAACCTGGCAAAAAAAACAGGTACGCTAATCATTAAGGGCAGCAAAAACTCTGCAAGAGTAACTTTTCGCGAGGGAAAATTGGTTTTTGCCGAACTTAGCGGACAAAGAAGTGATATCGGAACGATTCTTTACAAAAACAAAATCATCTCAACCGCCCAGTTTAATACCTTGGATAAGCGCGCCTCAAATATGAGCGACAAGGAATTAGGTCTATTATTGATCAATTCCGGTTATGTCACCCAACAAGAGATCATTTCCAGCCTTCAAACACAATTTATTGGCATCATTCAGCAACTATTCAATTGGGCTGATGGTCTTTTCCATTTTATTTCGGGTGCAGATATCCCCGACGATAAGATTCCTGTCCGTGTAAATTTGGAAAATATCATCATGGAAAGTTCCCGGAGGATTCAGGAACTTGAGAATCTCAAGGATGAATTACCCGACCTAAACCTTTCCCTAAAATTCACAGATCGCCCCGGGGTCAATTTAAAAAATATCAATTTAAGTGCAGTTGAATGGCGCGTGGTTTCATTTATTAATCCAAAAAACTCGATTAAACAAATTGGAAAAGCAACAAAATTATCTGATATTGAAATTAGGCGCATTGTCTATGGCCTACTCCAAGCTGGGCTGATTGAGCTCGTTCGTCTAGAAACCAAAGAGAGAACTCTTCCAAGGTTGGATCAAGCCTTGCCCGGGAAAACAAAAGAAGAACAAAAGAATCTTGTAAATCGATTGATTACTCGAATTCGATCGATCTAATTATTAATTTCTTTTAGGAATACTTATGCAGACTGTAAAAATGGTGGTCACTGGAGCGTTCAACTCAGGGAAAACAAAATTTGTTCAAACTGTGAGTGAGATCGATGTAGTTAACACTGAAAGAAAGGTCACTAGCGTAGAGGAAAAGATCAAGGCCCAAACTACAGTAGCAATGGATTTTGGTCGCATAACTGTTGATAATGAGTTGGTTCTCTACCTTTTTGGTACTCCCGGGCAAAAACGCTTTGATTTTATGTGGGAAATTCTATCTGAAGGCATGTTGGGATTCATCATCATGGTAGACAGTACCCGTCCCGAAACTTTTCGGGAGACCCGAACGATCTTAGAAACCTTTAGAGCATATGCCCCCACTCCTTTTGTTGTAGCGGCCAATAAGCAGGACCTTGAAGATGCATGGGAAGTGGATGATATTCGAATTGCGCTTCGGCTCGACCCTAATATTAAAATTATTAGTTGTTCTTCGATAGATAAACGAGATGTAAAAGAAGTCTTATTGCAATTGCTAAACACAATTCTTATTGAACTAAGCTAAAGTTTTTATATCCTCTTAGCCAAAAATAATTTATTTCCTGAAATCCCCCTACAAAGTTTCCAATTAACCCGATTGGTTTATTAAGCTAGGGGTGTGTAATAAATGCTGGAATATTTGAAAAAATGTTAAAATGAAAGTGTTCGTTTTTGGAGGTTCATTAGATGAAGGCAAATAAAGGTATGTTCTATAGTATATTTTTCCTGATATTTCTAAGCGCGTGCAATATGCCCAAGAATAATGAAGAGGATAGCCTTAGCGCATCAGATCTGGTATTAACCTCGGCAGTTGAAACTGTCGAAGCACAATTAACGCTAAATCCAAATCCTGATGTTGAAAACGCGCCCCAACCGACCTCGAATTTTCCCACCCCACAAACAACGACTTCAAATAATGCTACTCCGACAACAAATCCCTCATCAGTCCCTGAGCTTACCCTTTGTGATGAGGCACTTTTTATCGATGACATCACAGTTTCAGACGGGGAGGATTTTAGCCCCGGGGAATTGTTCATGAAAACATGGCGTTTGCAAAATGTGGGAACATGCACTTGGACATCAGGATATGAAGTGGTTTTTAGTGATGGCGATTCAATGAGTGGCCCACCTTCTAAGCAGCTCACCACCGTATCTATCGCTCCAGGAGAAATGATCGATATCTCGGTAGAACTCACAGCCCCAGCAGAAGTAAATACCTATACCGGATATTGGAAATTGCGAAATGCAAATGGGGAGCTTTTTACGCTGACCAATGATCAGGCATTCTGGGTAGAGATTGATGTGGTTGCCCCCACACCTACCCCGGGCCCAAATATTGAAACAATAACGATAACTGTCCTTGAAGATGGTGAAGTGCAAAGTGATGGGAATGTATACTCCCCGCCCTATGTGGGGGACACTTCGGAAAACCTAGGGCTTCAAGCCTTCTTTCAATTTGATATTTCCTCCATACCCCTTTCTGCCATAATTAATGAGGTGGTGGTGAGTTTTAATAATTTTGATGAATTGGGCCTCCCTTTCACAGAACTAGGTTGTTTGCGTGGTTACCATGGGGATTATTTCCCGCTAGATGCTTCAGATTACGTTACAAGTTCTGGAGCCAGCATGAAATGGTGTAATTCTGCAGAGTTGGGGGTTGCTGTGGCAGATGAAGATGTAAAATCGGAAGTTCAAAATGCATTGGGGAACACATACATAGAATATCGCTTGCAGTTTAATGAAACTGAAACAAATAATGATAGCATTGATGACCTTGTTAGATTTGGGACAGTGGCTCTGAAAATAACTTACCAGGTGGATCCATAAGGAAAATCCCCATGAATAAAAATATCTACATCATTAGCATGATACTGATTCTGGGTTTGACTTCCTGTAATATGCCAGATGAAGCAAATAATGAATTGGCCAACAGCGAAAACAGGATTTTAACTGCAGCGGCCCAAACCGTGGAAGTGATATTGACCGAAAACCCGTTACAAGCCACAGACGAACCTGCTGTATCAACTCTGGTCATTCCAACCTTGGGAGCTACGGAGACTCCCGACCCAGCCGACGCAATTGCATTGACCGCCAACGCATCAGATTCCACACCCGAATCTGATTTGCCCTGCAATTTGGCTTCTTTTGTGAATGATGTAACCGTGGACGATGGGGATGATTTTACCCCGGGTGAAATTTTCACGAAAACTTGGCGATTGAAAAATTCTGGAAGTTGCCCCTGGACTACTGGGTATGACCTTATATTTTTCGATGGCTTTTCAATGGGGGGCCCTGCTTCCCAACAGCTTACCAATACTAATATTGATCCCAGTGATGAGATCGATATTTCCGTGGAATTGACCGCCCCCACCGCAGAAGGAACGTATAAAGGAACTTGGAAATTGCGAAGTTCTGAGGGAATTGTGTTTTCGCTTTCAAATGATAATGCTTTTTGGGTAGAGATCGATGTGGTCCCCTAACTGACCCAAATCCTTCATGAAGAATCTTACAAAGTTAGTTAGAGAAGAAGCCATCAGACAAGGATTTTCTTTGGTGGGGGTTGTTTTGCCTGATTCTCCGAAAAGTTTCCCTGTGTACAAATCCTGGGTGGATGCAAATTATCATGGAGAAATGGCCTATTTAGCTACAGAAAGGGCACTAGGAAGACGCCGCACCCCAAAACTGATCCTCCCAGATTGCCAATCGATCCTTGTTTTAGGAATACATTATTCCCCCCCAGTAAATAAAAAAGAGAGTGAGTTTGGACAAATTGCTGCCTATGCCTCCAACCTGGATTACCATGAAGTGCTCAAACCAAAATTACAAGCAATTGTTAAATTTTTAGAAAAAGAGACGGGAAAATCGCTACCCAATCGTTGGTACACAGATACGGGACCGATACTCGAGCGAGACCTAGCTCAAAGGGCTGGATTAGGCTGGATCGGTAAAAATAGCATGCTCATCCATCCAAAGGTTGGTTCTTATTTTATTCTCGCAGAAATTTTCCTTGGCATTCAACTTGAACCCATTTCCTCGGTTATCATAGATCATTGCGGAACTTGCAACCGATGTGTGCAGGCTTGCCCTACTGATTGCATCCTTCCCGACCGAACCTTGGATGCCAGCCGATGTTTATCCTATTTAACAATCGAGAAAAAAGGGGCAATTCCCCCAGACCTACGATCCTCAGTTGGCAATTGGATCTTTGGTTGTGATATTTGCCAGCAAGTTTGTCCATGGAATCGTTTTGCACCGGTTGATGTGGATCCCAGTTTCTCAAGGCCGTTTGAATCAGAACAATTTGTTTTAGAAACTGAATTCAGTTTATCTCCTCAAGAGTTCAACAAAAAATTCAAAGGCAGCCCCATAAAACGTAGCAAGCGCCGTGGATATCTGAGGAATGTAGCGGTCGCAATTGGCAATAGCAAAGAAGCAGATTCAATTCCTGCTTTAGCGAAAGTGCTTCAGGAAGAGGAAGAACCCCTCATTCGACAACACGCCACTTGGGCATTGGGGCAAATCGGAAATCAAGAAGCTCTGGATCTACTTCAGAACGCAGCTAAAAGAGAATTGAATGAAAAAGTTTTGGAAGAAATCAGGGATGTCTTAAATAATTCTTTCATCAAGTAACTATTTCGGGTTTCCTAAACTAATCTTTTTCCCTCAATGTGAAAATAGCCATCAACATCACGGCAGCGCCATATAAAAATAATCCAATCAGCATGGGCCATTCATTGTTAAGTGCATTTCCACCAATTAAGTTTTGTAATACCTCATTGGTATAAAATAAAGGTGTGAAATAGGCTAGAACCTGAACCCAATCGGGAAGTTGTTCCACAGGAAGCAAGATCCCTGAGAGGATCAAAGAAAGTAAGATAACCGGAATGAATGGAAAGACCTGGCCTTCATTTCGCACAAAATTAGACACCAAAGTACCGAGTGCCAAACTAATTACTGCCAATAACCACATCGCCAAATAGAAGGATGCTAACTGCCCAAAATCATAATTCAATTCAAACAAGAAATTTAATTCTGTAAGCACCAATAAGCTTTGGATCGAAGCTAGACCAGTGTAGGAAACCAAATATCCCCCAATGATCTCAATCGGATTATATCCGCTTACAAACATCCTCGACAATGTACCCGAGGTGCGCTCTCTGACCAATACGATTGCCGTAAGAATAAAGGTGATAAAGTGAACAATAAAGGCACCATACGGGATTACGTAGACAGTAATATCAAAAAACGGGCTTGCCAAAACATCAAAGATCACTTTGATGAAATAAATAATGATCAAAGGGAACATGATCGACAGACCAATTAAACGATGGTCTTTACCAAGTTGTTTTAAGGCTCTTTTTCCAACAGCTCCCAGTCGTTTAATCGTGCTCATTATTAAACTCCTTCTGGTCACCCACCCTTTCATTCTGATTGATCAAATCCAATACAACAGATTCCAAAGTGTCTTCAATGATCTCGATTTTCCGGAGGGTTTTGTCTAACCCATATTTTTGTAAAATACCGGGTAATTTTTCAGGGTATTGAGTAACAGAATGCTCTTCAACTTTATCTCCGATATTAATTCTTACTTTTGCTTTTTTCTCCCGAAGCAATTCCTTTGGGGTGCTATTCGCCAATAATGAACCACGATGAAGAATTCCCAGCCGGTCACAATGCATCGCTTCATCTAGCTGGTGGGTGCTAACCAAGATGGTCACTCCTTGAGCCGCTAGTTCTCGAAAATGTGCCCAAAATGTTTCTCTCAGCTTTGGATCAATACCTGAGGTGGGCTCATCCAAAAGAAGCACATCTGGTTGGTGTACTAAAGCACAGGCCAGGGATACGCGTTGTTTCATCCCGCCCGAAAAAGTATATACATCATCATTTGCTCGATCCCCCAATCCGATAAAATCGATCACTTCATCTACACGTTGATCTAATTGTTCAATTTCTTTTGCTCGACCAAAGAATCGAATATTATCAATTGGGGAAAGATCTTCATATAACGCTGGAGTTTGTGGCATATACCCAATTTTTTGCCGCATTTCCCTTTTTTGTTGAATGGGATCAAACCCCAATAAAGAGATATTTCCTTCAGTGGCCCCCGTAGCACCCGTTAACAACCTAATAAAGGTTGTTTTCCCTGCACCATTTGGCCCCAACAATCCAAATACCAATCCCTTTTTGATCTGTAAATTGATTTGATCTAAAGCTCGGACTTTCCCGAATGATTTTCCCAACTGATTTGCTGTAATTGCAATCAATCCATCCATATAGCTCTCCAGTGATAAGGATACAAATAATCTCACTAATATATTGGCATATTTATTGGCAGAATGCAACTAGAGGAAAAAGGAATGTATAATTATTTTTGCAAAAATAGTATCGAATAAGGATTTGCAATAATGACGAAGAATAATAGACCCGTTGCTACCATGATGATGCCCCTAGAAAATAGGCGGGAGGCCATTTTAGAGTTGGCTACCACTGCAGATAAAACTGGGTACAACTCGATCTATTTAACCGAATCCTGGTCTTATGATTCAACATTATTACTCACCGAAATAGCAATGCGAACCGAAAAGATCAAATTAGGGACGGCTGTGCTGAGCATTTGGGGGCGCAGTGCCGGCACTTTTTCAATGTCCGCGGCGACCCTCAATAAAATATCAGGCGGGCGTTTTACTCTTGGCTTAGGGTCTAGCACAAAACAACTCACCGAGGGATTCCATGATGTGCCCTATGGGTTGCCCTATCAAAAAATTCGCAAAATCCTACAACAAACCCGATCCTTACTTGAAGGAGGAAGGATCCCCTTAGATCCTAATAGCGACGTTAGACCCCTTAAATTGAACCTAAAAGATATCGGGAAGATTCCCATAATGTTAGCAGCCTCTTCCGACCGCTCCATTGAGCTAGCTTGGGAGTTATGTGAGGGGTGGATTCCTTTTCTTTATCCAAAAAGCAATATAAGAAAACAAGTGAACAAATTTCACTTATCAGAAGTTCTTACCGAACGTCAAAAAAACTGGCAAATTGCCCCAATTATTCCTGCCATCGCCAACAAAGATCGAGCCCTAGCGAGAAAAGGGGCTTCGTGGGTGGTTGCATTTTATATTAATAAAATGGGTCCTGTTTATAGGGACACCCTTAAAAGAATTGGCTTTGCCGATGAAATTGATTGTGTCTTAGCTGCAAGTAAGTTGGAGGGAAAACCTGTCGTGCCCCAAGATGCCGAAGCCTTGCTTTCAGAATTAGCCCTATACGGTACGCCCGATGAAATTAAAGAAAATCTTGAAGATTGGTACGAAGCCGGAGCCACAGAGCCATGTCTAATGACCAATCCAAATTTGAACATGGACGAGATTAAGTATAATGTGGAGTCTTTAGCTCCCTAATACGTTTTCTCCCTCCAAGGAATATTAGATAATTCAACTTTAATTGGGCAATGTAGCCTCAAAAACGATTGCTTGCATTTTTCCCTCAATTTCCCCGGTTCCATACTTTTTCGAAATTGCCCGTTCAACCTTATTTACCGCATCCGCCAATTCTAAACCTTCATAATCTATGATTTGCAAGGACACAGGTGATCCCTCAATAAAGGCCTTAGCCACAGTTTTAGCATCTGGCGCTTTGCTCACTCTTGGTAACACTGAAATTGTAATATCTCCGAAGCCAGCTTCATACAGAATGCGTTTGATTTCATCAATTTGATAATAGCTATAAGGCACATCGAAAAATTTAATGGGGTTATTTGGTGATAACCGCAAGACAGTCTCATGAATTGTTTCGGCCACATGATTATGCTCAAAAGAATCCCAAATATTAAATATATACTTTCCCCCAAGTTTTAAAACTCTTTTTGCCTCTATTAGGGAGGAAAGCTTATCAGGAAAAAACATCATGCTAAATTGACTAATGATTGTGTCAAAAGAATTGTCCGCAAATGACAAATTGCTTGCGTCCTCTTTTTGAAAAATCATATTTTCGTCATCTGAAAACTTAGATTTTGCTTTTTCCAACATGGATGGGTTAATATCTGTGATGACCAATTGAACATTTGGAGATAGTTTATCTCGAAGATGTTTTGTCGCTACGCCGGTTCCGGCCGCGATTTCCAACACATTTCCGCCATCTGGAATGGATACGCGGCCAGCAAGATTCTCCGCGTATTCCTCAAAAATAATCGGCACAAAATATTTATCGTAATATTCTGGAATGGTGCCAGTAAAGGCGATGCTAGATTTATCCATAAATTTACTTCCTCTGCTATTAGAATTTTCATTGTAAATAATATCCTGCGAATAATACCAGAATTATCCGATTATCATGCCGAAAGGAAAATGTGGATATAAAATATTTGCTTTACACTGAAATGTTTTTACAGACTTTTTTGCCGAACCGTTTTACCCGCCCAAATGATTAAAAATAAAAATGTGCTGACCAATACGATTGAAGCACCAGATGGAATTGCGAAATAAAAGGAGGTATATAGACCTAAAACTGCGGATACAGCGGCCAATGCAGAGGCCAAGATCATCATCGAATGCATCCGGCGAGTCACTAAATAGGCAGATGCTGCGGGGGTGACCAACATCGCCACCATTAAAGCGATCCCTACGGTTTGCAGGGACACGACAATAGTCACAGCAATCAATACCAGCAAAAGATTTTCTAATACTTTAGAAGGCACGCGCAGTGTCGCCGCGAGAACTGGATCGAAAGAAAGGACCATGAATTCTTTATAAAAGATGATTATGATAAAGGCAACCAATCCCCCCAGAATAGCGGTCAGCAATAAGTCATTTTCGCTGACCGCCAAAACATTACCAAACAAGAAATGGGTCAGATCAACCGCATAGCTGCCGATTCTTGAGATTAACGCAATCCCAAGTGCAAACATTCCGGCAAAGATAATGCCTGTCGATGTATCATCACTTAGTTTTGCGCCTTTGCTTACCGCGCCAATTCCCAGCGAAGCAAGTACCGCAGTAACCAATCCCCACCAAAATAAAGCAGTCTGTGAGCCCCCGCTTACAAGATATCCTATGGCAATGCCCGGTAAAATTGAATGCGCTAGCGCGTCTCCAAAAAATGCCATCCCTCGCAGCACCACAAAAGTGCCCACCATTGCGCACACAATACCAACCAAGATGGCTGCCGCGAGGCCCCGCTGCATGAAAGCATATTGAAGGGGGTCAAGAATAAAATTGATCATGGGCAGCAGGTGTCATCGATCACCATTGTTCCCTCTTTTGTTTCGATGAACTGTAAATGAGTGCCGTAGGCATTTTTGAGATTAACTTCTGAAAAAATTTCTTCCGGTTTTCCATATCCGAGTAAAGTATGGTTTAGCAACATTGCCTTGTCGAAACGTTCCGATGCCAATCCAAGATCATGCGTGGCCACGATCACAGAAACATTTTGTTTTTTTAATAATTCGAATATATTGAAAACTTCCTCTTGTGAGTTTATATCCAGGCCATTCAAGGGTTCATCCATCATCACAAGTTCAGCTTCCTGAGCCAGAGCACGCGCAATGAACATGCGTTGTTTTTGTCCCCCCGACAATTCTTCAATTTGTCGAAAAGCCAAATCAGTCAAATTCACCTGCTCCAAACAGGCATTTACAAAGTCCCAATCTTTATTTCGTGGCCAAGTAAATAACCCCATTTTTCCAACACGTCCCATCATCACCACATCGCGAACGGTAACCGGAAACCTCCAATTGACATCATTGCTTTGAGGTAAATAAGCGATACAAATATGTCCGGCTGGCGATTCTCCAGAGATTTTGACTTGCCCACTAGTGGGGGGCAATACACCTGAGATCACCTTGAAAAGGGTGCTTTTTCCTGCGCCATTGGGTCCAACCAAAGCAACATGTTCACCGAGGTTTAGTTCAAAGGAAATATTTGCTAAAGCCGGAATACCGTCATAGCGAACATGCAGGTCAGACACCTTTAGAAAAGGGGCATCATCATCATGAGCGGAGGGTTTGCTTAGCTTTAGCGAACGGATTTTCTCAAACATTCAAAAGGTCCTTTTTTTACTCGGTTTTTATTTTACCGCGTTCCCCTATCCTCTATTAATAAACGTATTGAATTTTTGTATATTTTTTTATTGAAAGGCTTCCAGAATAAGCAACATATTATGGCGCATCATTTCTAAATAATTTGGGGCGGGTCCATTGGCTTTGCTCAAGGATCCAGTAAATAAAGAAGCAATTTCAATTCCGGTGTCCTTTGCAATTTGTGTCGCCAAGCCTGGATTAATGCTATTGCCAATAAAAATCGTTCTTACATCGAACTGCTCGATCAGTTCCTCTAATTCCGCCAGATCTCCAGCAGAGGCTTCTGCTAATGTGCTGTAACCAGGGATGATCGTGCCGATCAGTTCAAATCCATAGGCATCTGCAAAATATCCCCAAGCATGATGATCCGCGACCATAATACGTTTTTCAGCGGGAATAGATTCGGTTTGCTCTGCGAGCCAATTATCGAGGGTCTCAAGTTCTTGTAAATAATTTGTCGTATTTTCCAGATAAACTTCCGAGTTTTTGGGATCGATTTCACTGAGTTGTTCTTGGATTATCCCTACCCAATGGCCAATATTATTAGGGTTTAACCATACATGGGGGTCAAACCCTTCATGGTCATGGTCGGCCTCATCATGCTCGTGTGTAGCCTCATCATGTTCATGGTCAGCATCACCATGGTCATGGTTGGAATCTTCATTTTTCAACAGGTTTGGAAGACCATCCGAAAGGGATACGAGGATCACTTCTCCCCCCACATTATCCAAGATCGAATCAAGAAATTCTTCCAATCCGAGGCCATTTAGGAAAACAATATCCGCATCGGATATTGTTGCAAGGTCTTGGGGAGTGGCTTGAAAACTATGCGGATCGGTTCCTGCTGGCAGTAATATTGTCAAATCAATTTGTTCTCCCCCAACTTGAAAAACAATATCCCCCACAATTGTGGTGGTGGCAACGACTTTTATCTGACCACTTTGTTCCACTGGGAGTGGGGAGCACGCTGAGAGGGCCAGAAATAAAATCAAAATTCTTAAACTTACTTTGTTCATCTTAACTCCTAATTACAATAAATTATGTAAAAATATATAGCATAGATTATAATTTTGGATTTACAAGGTTGTCCATTCTTCTTCATCCCATGCATATTCTCCGAGAAGGGGCACAAAAACTACTGGAATTTTCGCAGTTTTCTTAAATTGAGATCCATGGCGTTCATAAAGAATTATCTGCTGTTGGATTTCAGAACCCACTGGCGCTACCATTCGCCCTCCCTCTGCCAATTGATCCCATAAAGGCTCCGGAATTTCCGGAGCGGCAGCCGTGATAAGAATTGCCTGAAATGGACTTTCTTTTGGAAGACCTACCGACCCATCTCCTTGGTAGACATGAATGTTTTCATAACCCAATTCCTCCAATTTTCTTTTTGAGAGTTCTGCTAAGCTCTTATGACGTTCAATACTAAATACTTCTTTCGCTAACCCAGCAAGAATGGCGGTTTGATACCCTGAGCCAGTACCGATTTCAAGTACTTTTTCTGATCCTTTCAGGGCTAATAATTCCGTCATATAGGCCACAACAAAGGGTTGGGAAATAGTTTGCCCTTCTCCGATCCAAGTGGCTTTATTTTTATAGGCGTCCGACTGAAAATCTTTGGGCATGAATTTATGGCGCGGAATTTTTTCCATCACCTCAAGCACCCTTAGATCTTTAATTCCCGCCCCAATCAGTTGCTCTCGAACCATTTTTTTGCGTTTTTTTGCCCACCGGTTTTCTGACTGTTTCATCTTATATATTCTGTTCTGCTGAAATTTGTAAGATTATCTCAAAACTATCTTCCTTCGCTGCACCATTCCATCTTTCCGATTTACATTCCTCACATCGATGCAAAAGACGATATTTCCCTTTCTTCATTTCAACAGCGATCGGTTTCATCAATCCTCTACAATCCTCCGCTCTATCCCCCGGGTTGATATCCACATGCTGACTCCATAAGCAAACCGGGCAATGATTAGTATACCCGCTGCCCTTCACTTCATTTCCACAATTCCCACAAATAAAATCTTCAATTCTTCGCTGAAATTTAGGTTCCATTTTTTGACTCAAATACATTTAACAAAGTTTTGGATATTTCTCTATCGATTTTTCCCATCGGATAATTGGCCAGTTCAGATAATTTTACCCAATTAATCTCAGAAGCCTCCACAGCAATTGGCTCTCTGTCTATTATTTTACAATTAAAGGCATGTAAAGTAACCTTGAAATGGGTGTAGGCATGTTTAAAAACTCCAATTTCATCACCAACTCGAATATCCACATCTAATTCTTCCTTGATCTCCCGAATCAAAGATTGTTCCAAACTTTCCCCTTCTTCTTGTTTCCCTCCCGGGAATTCCCATAACCCCGCCAGCAGCCCTCCGGGAGGTCGCTGGGCAATTAGATGTTTTCCATCCCTCTGCATGACCGCCGCTGTGACCATATAGTGGGGAGATCGAGGTCTCTTTTTCTTCCGAGGAAGTTCGCCTTGCAAATTCAGACGATTGGCTTCACAAAGCTTAGCCAAGGGGCATTCAACACATCCCGGGTTTCGAGGCAAACAAATTGTGGCTCCCAGATCCATCAAGGCTTGGTTATAATCTGCCGCCCTTCCAGTTGGCAGGTTTCCCCTTGCTATTTCCCAAATAAGTTTTTCTCCGGTGGGAGTATTTACCTCTTCGGATACATTGAAAATCCTGCTTAACACCCGTTTTACATTGCCATCCACCACAGGTTCATCTTGTCCAAAAGCCATTGATGCAATCGCTCCTGCAGTATAAGGACCGATGCCAGGAAGGCTTTTCAAATTTTTTATTTCACTCGGTAGTTTAGAGTTATATTCCGAATCCACAATTTGAGCAGCTTTATGAAGGTTCCGTCCGCGGCTATAGTATCCCAAGCCTTCCCAAAGATTCAACACTTCCTGATCTGTGGCCTTCGCTAATTTTCCGATTGTAGGAAATTTTTTTATCCAACGATTAAAATAGGGAATCACAGTCTCAAGTCGCGTTTGTTGGGCCATGATCTCAGAAACCCATATCCAATATGGATTAGATTGGCCGCGCCAAGGCAAACTCCGCTTATTCGCTGAATACCAATCTAACAGTTTTTCAGAAAAGAATATTTTCATTGTTCCATTCAGGGGTTAAAAAACAAAAGCCTTGCGATGAATAAGATTTCCAAAGAGTCACACTTTGAGAATGCTTATGAGCAAGACCTTTTGGGTTATTAAATTTGCCAACGGGTCAGTGCTGGAATCACCTTATAATCAAAATTTTCAACAAAATCTTCTAGCTGAATATTTAAGCTTTCCCATTCATCAGATTCTAATACTTGGTTGGCCTTTTTAAGATTAGGGATAACCGCCTCAGCCATAAGGCGTGGTCCATCTCCATATACTTTTAACCAAGCTTCATTCAAAGCTAGATCTAACCCTTCGAGAGAAGGGATAAATTTCCGAATATGAAACTCGAAATAATCTTCTTCTCTTCCGGGCAGAATATCCCAGGTCATCAATAATTTTACATCCGACATTCAATCTCCAATAATTTAATAAATTTCAATTGCTTATTTTTGATATGCCAAAGTGACGACTTTTGTTTCATCCGGGATCCCACTTTTATTCACCTTAAACGAAGGTAAGACCTCAAGATTCTGGCTGATGCCCATTTGTTTCAAAAAGGCGTCTAAGGGATTCAGCTCCACTTTTCCGTCTGGGGTCTTGTAATGCATTGGAATAACAATGCCCGGTTCAATTAAACTGATCGCCTCAGTTGCCTTTGGAGCCGTAAGAGACTCTCCTCCGCCAACAGGAACCAACAGAATGTCAACATTTCCAAAAGCTTCCACTTGTTTACGAGTGGGAACGGTCTTAATATCCCCTAAATGAGCAACGGAAATTCCATCATAATCATAGACAAATACGATATTTCGATTGCCGTTACTAGTGCCTTTTTCCCCAGTGGGAATCGCCGTAATAAAAACGCCGCCAATTTCGTACTCACCAGGACCATCGATTTCCCACTTCGCACCCTTCACCGCTTTTACATTATTATGCCCAGAAGCGTCATGACTAATCGTCACAATGTCTGCTTTTAATTTTAATTCTTCATACCCGATCTCATTATGATCATATGGATCTGCAACCACAGATGACATATTTCGCTCAGTAATTCGAAAGCATGAATGTCCTAACCAAGTAATTTCCATGAAACCTCCTACGCACCCCTAATTATAACACTTCCAATGAAAAAGAACGTCTGTGCCATAGTTTTGAATTTTTTATTTTCACTGATTAACTTCCCCAAATCCTTCCATTTCGAGCCAAAAATTTACCTAGATTGGAGAAAGTAGAACTTATAATAAAGATATGGATATCAACCTGCAATCGAGTGAATTAAACGGAGGAATTGTCGAGCAAATTGAATTGGGGCATTGGCGTTTATCCATTCCTCAGGGTCAAGCGGGAGAATATCGCTTGGCCCAATTAGATGATTACAAGATTTTATCAAGAAAAGAATTTCCCTGGCAAAAACCCACAAAGACTAGTTTTAAAATGAGAGCTTCCGGGGATGATTTGCCGGGCACCTGGGGAGTCGGCTTTTGGAATGATCCCCTTTCCTTACCTTTAGGGCTAGGGGGTGGCTTGCGCCGCTTTCCCGCATTGCCCAACGCAGCTTGGTTCTTCTTTGCATCATCCCATTCCTCCCTTTCAATAAATGATGATTTACCCGCCAATGGACAAATGGCAATGTCTATTAGTTCTCCCAAGTTGCCATCCTGGGCGATCGCTATCGGCTCCTTATTTTCTCCATTATTATTTATTCGCCCAGTTGCAAAAATAGTAAGAAAAATTGCCCGAAAGATCGTTAAACAAGATACTTCCGAAATAAATCACGATCCCAGGCAGTGGCATCAATATTCGATCCTTTGGGAAAATAAAAAGCTCAACCTATCGGTAAATGGAAGCACAGTTTTAGAAACTAATATTCTGCCAAATGGTCCTCTAGGCTTGGTGATCTGGATCGATAATCAATTTGCTGGTTATCACCCGAATGGTAAAATTAACTTTGGAACCTTAGCAAATCCAGCTTCCTGGATCGAGGTCAAAGGTTTGAAGGTTGAATTTTTATGAAAAAAGAGATATCGAGGATCTGTGTTTTTCCCAAATTCTTAGTACAAGGTGGGCCGGCCAGCTTCCAAGCGAAATTTAAAAAAGGAATGGCAGAAAGGGGAATCGAAGTCACTTATGATTTAGACGACCATCCCTATGATGTGGTTTTGGTCAGTGGGGGATTGCGCTCTCCAGGAAAATTAAAAACCGCCGCAAAAAAAAATATCCCCATAGTGCAACGATTAGATGGCATCAATTGGGTGCACAAGCGCTCCAAAACGGGCCTTAAGCATTATTTGAAATCAGAATATGGAAACCTAATCATTTCCTATTTAAGAGATCGGGTAGTCAACAAGATTATTTACCAAAGTGAATTTGTGCTAAAAAATTGGGAAAGAGTTTATGGCTCAGCCAAGGTACCTCATGTAGTTGTACACAATGGGGTAGACCTAACCCGCTACACCCCAGATGGTCCGCATGATCGCACAGATTCCCCCTATAAGATCGCATTAGTCGAAGGGGGATTTGGAAATGGTCATGAATATGGAATAGAAACCCTCGTCCGCTTGATCGAAGAATTGACCAGCAAACATGAATTAAAAGTAGAAGCCCATATTGCAGGACGTGTCCCCGAAACTGTCAAGAAATATTGGGAAGAAAATTCAGATGTCCAGATGATATGGGCAGGATTTATAGACGCTGAAGAAATCCCAAAATTCAATCGATCTGCTCATTTGTTTTTCTCTGCAGAATTAAATGCTGCTTGTCCAAATTCAGTAATCGAGGCCTTGGCCTGCGGTCTGCCAGTTTTAGCATATGACACCGGTTCTCTATCTGAGTTGGTTCAAAAAGATGCAGGCCAGATCGTCCCTTTCGAAGGGGATCCATGGAAAAAATCTACCCCAAATATTTCCAAATTAGCTGAATCCGCTGTTGAGATATTTGAAAATCAAGAGAAATATCGTTCGGGGGCGAGGATGTGGGCAGAAGAGGCTTTGGGTCTAGAAAATATGTTGGATAATTATCTTGATGCAATTAGATCCTGATGGTGCTTTACTCAAATTAAAAGGAAAATTTTTCTAATGGAATCTTATTCAGGGAAAGTGGTCATTCAGCAGCGAGTATTGCCCTCCTATCGCGCATCGTTGTTTGAAGAAATTGCCGATCGCTGCCCCAATGGTTTTTCCCTTTTTGTGGGGGAACCCCGTGAGGAGGAAGCGATCAAGACCGCAACCTCTCTTACAAGCGGTCGGCTAGTAAAAGCTGATAACCAACATTTCTTTCGGGGAAAATATTATTTTTGCAAACAAAAAGGTTTTGTGGAAATGCTCGAAGATTTTCAGCCGGATGCCCTGATCATAGAAGCAAATCCCCGAAACATCAGTACCCCTTCAGCCATCAATTGGATGCATGCCCATGGCAAAAAAGTATCCGGTTGGGGTTTAGGGGCTCCACCAATTAATGGGCTATTTACGAACTTCAGAAAAAACAGACGTCAGAAATTATACGCCAGCCTAGACTCAATCGTAAGCTATAGCCAACGCGGGGCAGATGAATATCGATCAATGGGTTTTCCCAAAAATAAGATCTTTGTTGCCTACAATGCAGCTGCCCCCGCGCCAAAAGGATCATTACCCAAAAAACCAATCCAATTTAATGGCCCACCAGCCATTTTATTTGTCGGACGCTTGCAATCTCGCAAACGTCTCGATCTACTTTTCAAAGCTTGCGCTGCTCAAAAAGACTCCCCCAAATTGATCATTGTGGGTGATGGTCCAGCAAAGACTGAGGCTGTGGCACAAGCCCAAGCAGAGTATCCTGCTGCAATTTTTGTTGGGGCAAAGCATGGAAAGGATTTAGCCGAATACTACCAACAAGCGGATCTATTTGTTTTACCCGGCACAGGAGGCTTGGCCATTCAACAAGCGATGGCTAATGGATTGCCCGTAATAGTTGCCCAGGGAGATGGCACCCAAGACGATCTTGTACGTCCAGAAAATGGTTGGTTATTGCCCCCCAACGATTTAGATAGCCTAACAAACACCCTGTCAGACGCGCTATCGGATGCAGGTCGCTTAAGAGTGATGGGAAAAGAATCCTACCGAATCACCAAAGAAGAGATCAATCTAGATAAAATGGTGGATGTCTTTATTAATATGCTAAATCAGACACATAAGGTAAAATAGACGAATGCCTGAATTACATATGATTCAATTAGATAATGATGAAAATATTGTCTTTGGTCCTTCTCGAAAGGCGAAAGATAGTACGCTCACCGTTAAATCTGAAAAAGTTCCTCTAGGAGCTACCCATACCAGTTTTAGAACAGTATGCATTACTAATTCGAGAATAATTGTAGAATCTGGGGACTCAGCAATACAATATCCAAACAATGATATCTCAAGCATTCATATCAATCGTAGCCGTAAGGGCGAAAAAAATTCCTTTTTTAATATTCTAAAAATTAAAACCAAAAGTGGGAATTCAATAAATATTGAAATTGTCGGCATCGAGGACGCCAGAGAGGGCGAATTATCTGCGCTCTTTCCAAATGCACGAATTATTAACATGGGTGGGGTTTTTGGTATTCTTGAGCGATTTCTTGGGTAGTTAATTCACCTATAAATGATTTTTCCAGACGATTAGAAAAATTTATTTTCCCGAATACGCTTCAGGTTTTAACTCCGCAATATACGGCCAAGTGCGGTGTCGCTCAGCAAAATCTAGACCATATCCCACGACCCAAACATCAGGAATTTCAAACCCCAAATAGTCCACAGGAGTATTTATGGCTTTCCCTACCTTTCGGGTGAGCACCACCGATTTTAAAGAGGCTGGATTTCTTGCATTTAGCATCATAGAAAGATAATCGATCGTATTGCCAGTATCTACAATATCTTCCACAATCAGCACATGTTTATCATAAATATCAGCTCGCAGATCGAGTAATACCCGCACAGCGCCACTGACAGTTTTACTGCCGTAACTGGAAAGTGCCATGAAATCTATATAGTGGGGAATTGTAAGTCGACGGGCTAGATCTGCCATGAACATATAGGAACCTTTAAGAATTCCCACCAATACAATGCTTCCCTTCCCGCGATAATCATCAGAGATTTCTGCCGCTAGTTCGTCCAAACGATTTTGGATTTCTTCCTCAGTTACCAATATCCGCTCAAACTCAGAATGCAATGCCATAATTTTGTCACTCCTAAACTGGTATTGGCAAAGGAAATGTCTCCCGCCTATCTAATTATAACCGATGAAAAGCACATGGAATTTACTCCGATTGTGAATTAATACACTATCTTGACTCGCTAATAAATTTGCGCGATAATTAATTCCCACTCCGAAAAGGTGATTTGTACCGAAAGGTATAAAAAGCAGCGTTTGTAACCTAAAATTATCCCAAGATGATCAAGGTTTTTCAAACCCCCGAAATGGCAAACTTAGTGTGAACTAAGGACGCAAAGTCATGGGTCTCCAAGAATATTTTCTAAAGACCGCCAGACCGCCGAACAGGTAACCCCAGTGAAAGCTGGTGACGCAAAGTGTTGAGCCTAAGGTTATTAATATCAACTATGGCTGCCAAACTTCCGAAGAGTGGGCCTTTTCTTTAATTAAAGCGCATGTTCAAATTCGAGCTTTTTTTCATTTAATCCTATTTTATAAAAACTTTTAGTTATTGTAAATTCAGTCATTTAGATTATTGGATCTTCTTGTTTCATCAGCAGTTTTTGCGTTTTCGGCAAACATAAGATAATCACCAAGATAGTGCTCAATATTGGGGCGGGCAGGAACATTGAAAAACGATTTACTTCTGAAACATTATGAATACCCATCGGGTAACCGCCGATCATAGACATTGCCCCAGCAAACAACCCGACTGGCAATGCCCAAGATTTTTGTTTTATTGCGGCAAATATAAATATGGCCCATGCCGCTGCACCCCACCAATTAATTTGCTGAGAAATGATATACAGCCCATTCCAAAACGTATTTGAATTTTCCACAAATGCACTTGGATATTGAAATGTGGTCTGGAATTTTGATATGGGGGCTACCCCATCAATGAAGGTCAAGACATATGCCAGCCCTGCTGTAAAAGTTAACCAAATGATTTTTTTATTGACTCCCCCAATTAGCAGCATGCCAAACCACATAATTGCCGCCAAAATAAATACGGCGACCGTAGGTACCGGTAACCCGCTATCCATGGCAGGAATCATCGGGAAAAATCCAGCCAATAGCAGGATCGTTGCCGAAACAGTTCCCCAGAACCATGCCCAATCTTGTTTTTTTATAAATCCCCAAAGAACCGCCACACTGATCGCCCCGGCAGTGGTGCCCAGCCATCCAAGTATGGCATAAACTAGCCGAACTGTATTGCTTTCTTCCCAATCACCTGCATTAAAATGTGTATGGATTACCGAATTATAAGTATCTGAAATTAAATATAGGGATAATAACCCAGCAATGATCCCTATTATCGCCAAAAGCATACCCAGTTTAGTATTGTTTTTCATTTTGTTCTCCTCAATATCGTATAATAGCTTTATATGTGAAATGTATCACATTGGCGGTTTTCAATCTTTGCCTAAAGGCAAAACAGGAATAGGACAAAAAGGAGAAATAGGTGAATTCTTTAGAATCTTTTCTTTCTGAAGTGCCAGTATTTCAAAAGGTCGATCAAAATACCCTAACCGAAATTGCAAATAGATCTTCAGAAAAAAGTTTTCAAGCACAAGAAATCATATGCTATCAAGGGGACAATTGGCCATTTCTCTTTCTAGTAAAAAGCGGTCACATAAATGCAATAAAAGAATCCCCAGAAGGGCGCAGTTTTATCACCACATCCTTATATAATGGGGACATTTTTTGGGGGCTTTCATTTTTTATTCAAGATAATATAATGCCAGTCATGCTTCGTGCCTACAAAGACTCCACAATTTATCTTTGGTCAAGAGAGAAACTCGTCCCCATCCTTAGGTCAAATGGAGAACTGGCCTGGAAACTATCGCAAACGATGATCGCCCGCATGCAATTGGCCGGAGATATTGTCGATGAGCTTGCCTTCCTGCCCGTCACTGGACGATTATCGGCACTATTATTGGAGACTTTTGAAGATTCTGAAGATGAATTTGTCGCTCGCGAATTAACCTTAGATGATATGGCCTCTCATATTGGCACAACCAGAGAAGTAGTTTGTCGACATCTCCATCGTTTCGCAGAAAAGGGTGTCATAGAGATCACCCGCACCAAAATACGAATTAAAAATCGGGACCAATTGAAAACTCAATCAAGCCTATGAATTTATCAATCATTAAATTTAAAGACTCTTTTGTTATCAAGAAATCGATAGAACAAGGCCGTCGGGAAATGATCAATAATATTGGCGCTCGGTACTGGCGAATCACTCGCAATCAGTTTGTCGGTCGCAATGCTTTTTTCCAAGCCCAATATTTGGTTATTTACGAATGTAACAATCTGTCGTCGCTAATCCTAGGCGGGGATTTTTTCGAAAAGCTATACGGTACAATTGGCTAAAATTGGATATCGATAATACTGTAGACTGTTATATTCTGATTGGAAAAGCCCAACTAGTCACTGGGTGGGTTTTCGGAAGAAACATTTGCCTTGCTGCGGTAATTCCTTCTCTTTTGTAGGAAGATAGTCTCAGTTTGGTTGATTTTCTAACGAAATTAATAAGAAGATGGAAAACCGAGGAGCTAAACATGAACCTATCTGAATACATTAAATGGTTGAAAAAAGAGTGGGCAAAAGTAGGTGTCATACTTTCGATCTATTTATTTGTGATGTTGTTCGTTTTTGTACGAAAATATGATTTTGTGGTTTTTGTCCTCCTCCTTCAAACCCCACTGTACATGCTCCATCAATCTGAGGAATATATTTTTCCGGGTGGGTTTGGAAAATTCTTCAACACCAAAATTTTCAACTTAGAAACAGAAGATAAACCATTAGATGAAAACTTCATTTTCTATGTCAATGTGATATTGATCTGGATCGTATTGCCAATTTTCGGGCTATTGTCTATGCTCAATTATAGTTTGGGGTTATGGCTTCCTTACTTTTCTTTATTTGCTGGTGTCGCGCATGTTGCCTTAGCATTGAAAGCCAAAAAACTATACAATCCAGGATTGTTGGTGAGTTTGTTTATCAACATTCCAATTGGGTTATGGTCGATTTTTTATATATTTGAGCAAGGACTAATTGATAACGTATTCTTGAATATCCATTTCGTAATTGGGTTGGCAGTCAACGCCATACTTCCAGTTATGGGAGCGATTCTATTCCGAAATTATCAAAAGAATTAACCTTGGACGAAATGGTCTCTCATAGGAAAAACTTGAGAGGGTGTTTATCGACATCTCCACCGTTTCGCAGAAATTAGTGTCATCGAGATCGCTCGCACAAACATACGGATTTATGATCTAGCTTATTAAAAATCTCAAGCAAGTCTATAAATAGATATACCGTGACACAAAAAGACCCTTCTTATTTTTCAATACAGAAGGGTCTTTATTTCTTATATAAAACCCACTAAAACAATTTATCTAGGCATGAATAGCGTGACCAACAGCCCCTTCTGCAGCTTCAACCAATACCTCACTCAGGGTGGGGTGGGCATGCACGTTGCGAGCGATCTCTGCCGGAGTCAATTCCATCAATTGTGCCAAGGTGAGTTCAGGCAATAATTCTGTAACCTCTGGGCCGATCATATGAGCACCGAGGATCTCTCCATATTTAGCATCGGTAACCAACTTCACCCATCCCACATAATCTCCAAGACCGAGAGCCTTACCATTTGCTTGGAAATTGAATTTTCCAATTTTTACATCATGACCCGCTTCGATTGCTTGAGCTTCTGTTAATCCAAAGGAAGCAACCTGAGGTTGGCAGTACGTTGCCTTTGGCATATTAGCGTAATTTAAGGTGACAGTCTCCACGCCAGCAATATGCTCCGCACAAACAACCGCCATGGCCATGCCTACATGGGCCAACATCAATTTTCCGGTGACATCACCAATCGCCCAGATGCCATCCACATTGGTGGCCATCCGATCGTCGATCTCAATAAACCCTCGCTCGTCCACTTTTACGCCGGCTTCTTCTAAGCCAATGTCCTTTGTGTTCGGCAAAAAACTGGCTGCCATCAAAACTTGCCCGGCTTCCACCGTTTCTTCACCATCTGCGGTCTCAATTTTGACGTTCAATCCTTTCTTGTTTTTGTCAACACCCACAACTTTGGCATTCGTCATCATGTTGATCCCAGATTTCTTAAAAGCTTTCGCTAATTCCTTGCTTACTTCTTCATCTTCATTTGGAACAATGCGATCTAACATTTCGACTAATGTGACTGGCACACCATAGGAATGCCAGATTGTCGCAAATTCAACCCCAATCGCACCGGCACCGATGATAACCACTGAACTGGGAAGAGTTTCCTGCAATATGGCTTCCCGATAGGTAACCACAGTTTTGCCATCCATTTCAATTCCAGGGATCAGGAAAGGATGCGCCCCTGTAGCAACTATAATATTTTTAGCAGACAAGTCTGTTGTACTACCATCTTCAGCAGTAACCTGGACGGAGTTTTTCCCTGTCAGCTTAGCAAATCCTTCATGCACATCGATTTTATTTTTCTTCATTAAAAATGCCACGCCCTTGGTCAACCGATCTGACACCTGTCGGCTTCGTTTGAGCGCAACACCATAATCTAATTTTAGATTATCAAAAGAAAACCCAAATTCTTTGCCTCGTTCTCGCAAAGTATGAGCTACTTCCGCATTTTTTAACAAACTTTTAGAGGGCACACAACCAATATTCAAACACACGCCACCTAAAAATTCTTTTTCCACGATCCCTACAGATAAACCTAATTGGGCTGCTCGAATTGCAGCTACATATCCGCCTGGGCCAGCACCAACAACAACTACATCGTATTCTTTCATCAATAACCTCTTTACAATTTCAGTATATAAAGGCTCAAAAAAGGCCTATTATTTCAACTTTTATTAAACTTTAATATGCTACCACGTTTCCAGTTTTTTCTTAATGTTTCCCAAGAAATAGTCACCAACCGCACCATCTAAAATGCGGTGATCAAACGTTAGCCCAACCGTAACCATCGGTCTAATCGCAATGGCATCATCGATCACGACCGCGCGTTTTTCGATCATCCCTGTTCCCAATATGCCGCATTGTGGCTGATTAATGATCGGGTTTGCAAATATCGACCCGCTTGTGCCATGGTTGGTGATTGTGAACGTGCCTCCTCGAACCTCATCTGGTCTGAGGTTTTTCTCTCTGGCACGTGTAGAAAGATCGTTGATCGATCGGGCAATACTCAACAAGGTCATCTCCCCCACATTTTTTATTACAGGCACAATTAGGCCTTCGGTATCCAATGAAACGGCCACGCCGATATTTATATCCTTATGAAATTTGACACCTTCTTCTGACCATGAAGAGTTGACGATCGGATAAGTTTTAAGTGCCTGCGCAATCGCCGAGATAAAATAGGCGGTGAACGTTAAATGAACATTCTGATTGGTATAAGCTGATTTATTTTTATTGCGATCCTCTGCCACTCTACTCATATCAATATCCATGAAAGTGGATACATGAGGAGAAGTTTTGAGGCTTTCAACCATATGTTTGGCAATGGAACGCCGCACAGGGTTGAGTTTCATCACTGTGCCAGCTTCCAAACCACCGTAGGTTTCTTCGGTTGTAGGTTCGGGTTGGCCCGTAATTTGGCTTGCAATCGTATCAACGCCACCCGCTTCGATCACTCTTTGGATATCTTTTTTTGTAATACGGCCCTCTTTACCAGTACCTGCAACCATTAATAGATTGATATTATTTTCTGCTGCCAACTTCGCTACGATCGGAGATATAAAAGCATTTTGTTTGGTGGGCATTTGTGCAGAAGATTGCTGAGTGGCATTTGCCCCTCCAGATGAAATAAATTGCCGAATATCCCACTGAGTTATTTGCCCGCCATTCCCAGTGCCAACAACTTGGCTGGGTTGGATGCCATGTGCTGCCGCAAGTTTTGCTGCCAACGGGGAAACCACACCTTTTAACCAACTCCCACTTGATGAGGAGGGGGATGAGGTGGGTTTTTGGAGAACTGGTTTGGGGGGTTCTTGTTGAGTTTTAGGTTGAGTTGGTGCTTGAACAGGTTTTGCAGCGGGTGCAGAATCTGGTACATCTGGGATTTCTTCGCCCTTTTTTCCGATCCAGGCCAACACTTGGTTTACCTCGATCAAACTGTCTGGTGCGTGCATAATTTTAAGGACAATCCCCGAAATAGGGCTGGGCACTTCAGAATCAACCTTGTCGGTATTGATCTCGACCAGGCCTTCATATTCATCGATGGCGTCCCCTTCTTTCTTTAACCACCTAATAATGGTCGCTTCGGTTACACCTTCTCCCATTTCGGGCATAATAACCTGGGTTGCCATTTATCCTCCAAAATCACACTAAAATTGTCTTCTTAATTGTTTTATTTTATCAGAAATAAAAATAGGAGCAGACGATGCTGCTCCTATTCAAATAAAACTCTGTTATTTCATTCGTTCTGCGACAACCTCGGCAATATCCTTTACTTTCATCTTTTCCCCTTCGTCTTTGTTTGCGTCGGTCATCATCGTCAGACAGAATGGACAGCCCACTGCAATGGTGTTTGCGCCGGTTGCCTTAGCTTGATTATATCGATCTAAAGATACGGCGATCTCTCCGTGTTCTTCTTCCTTCCACATTTGGGCACCACCGGCACCACAGCAGAAGGATTGTTTTCCTGATTTTTCCATCTCGATCAAATTTGCCCCGCTAGAAGTCAGCACTTGGCGAGGGTCGATCAAAATATCGTTTTGGCGTCCTAAATAACAGGGATCATGGAAAGTGATCGCTTCTTCAGCTTCTTCCAATTCGATCTTGCCATCGGCGAGGAGTTCGTTGATCAATTGGGAGTGATGGATCACCTCATAATTACCGCCAAAATCTGGATATTCATTCTTTAGGGTATGTAAGCAATGCGGGCAGGGGGCAACAATTTTCTTGGGGGCTACTTCGTTGAGGATTTCTACATTTGCAGTGGCAAGCTCGAAATAAAGGTATTCATTGCCGGCACGTCTCGCCGAATCCCCGGTACATTGTTCATTTTTTCCTAATACCGAATAATTTACCCCGGCTTTGTTGAGTATTTTTGCGAAAGATTGGGCAGTTTTTTGGGCTCGCAGATCGGTTGCGGGGGCACAACCTACCCACCATAAGATGTCTGGTTCGGCATTTTCTTCGATTGTGGGTACCGGGATTCCCTCTGCCCATTTCATCCTTTCTGCAGGGGGAATATTCCAGGGGTTCACCGAGCGTTCCATGCCACGGAAGGCGGCCTGCCATTGTTCTGGGAATTTGCTATCCATCAGAACCAACGCTCGGCGAATATCGAGTATGTCCCTCATGGGGTCATTGCCCACTGGGCAAATGTCCGTACAGGCACCACATGCGGTGCAGGCAAATACCGCCTCTTCGGTGATCGCAAAATCGAGAAGGGATTGAGAGCTGGCTTCTCCTGCAGCTAAAGCTTTGGCCTCCTGATTAATAAAATACCGTTTGTTGATCTCTAATGCGGCAGGGGAAAGGACCTTGCCAGTGGTGTATGCCGGGCAGGCATCTTGGCAGCGGTTGCACATGATGCAGGCGTAGGCATCCATCACGGAATGCCAGGCGAGATCTTCGAGATTTGTAGCGCCGAATTGATCGATACTTTCATCTTCAAAATCTAATTTATCGAGTACGCCGGGGGCTAAACGTTCTGGCTTGAGGAGAAAGTTTAGGGGAGCGAAAAATAGGTGAATATGTTTAGAAATGGCAAAGTATGGAATAAAAGCCATGATGCCACCGATGGCGATCCAAAAACTGACGTGCTCGCCGACTACTAAGGCGTTTTCACTCCAACCATTCCAGGCGGAACTAATGAATGTGGCAAAGGGCTGCCAACTGTCTGGATGCATGGCGACTTTGAAGGTCTCACCAATAAAGCGGAAACCGACGTGAAGGAGGATGAAAAGGCCAACGATGAGGGAGTCACGTTGTTTTCCGGCTTTTGCTTTGGGATGGAGTAATGTGGATTCGCGGGTTTTGAGGCTGGGGTCTTTGGCGATAAAGCGGCGAATCATCAAAAAGAGCATACCAACCAATGCGCCCACGGTGAGAATGTCGGCTAGGAGGCGATAGATATTTCCGAGGGTTCCGGTACCGAAAAAATGAAAATCGGGGAAGAATGCTTGGAGGACATCACCGATGTTGACTAGTAGATAAAAGGAGAAACCCCAGGCAACAAGGGCATGAAAGAAACTGGCCAGAAAACGGGTGCGCCACATGGTGGGGAAGGCAACAAATTTGATGATGGCATCTCCGATTCGTTTCGGAACCAGGGACCAGTCAGGCTGCCCTTGCCCGCGCCCAATGATGGCGGTGATGCGTTTAATGGCGATAATAGCGGCATAAACTGTGGCGATTGCAGCAAGGATAAAGATGATTTTTTCAATGGGAGATAACATAGGATGCCCTCGATTTTAACCAAAGATTATGTTTTTTTTCACAGATATTAAAGTTTACCATATTCGTTTTGATGGGACAAAGAAGGAGAGATATCGAAAGAGATTCCTCCGAGGATATTAAAAGATTTTGATTGTTGCTGGTTATTTCTTGGCTGGATAAATGATCCATTAAATTCCTCCCTGGTACTATTTAGGTCAATTATAGTACATAAGTTCTATATTGTCAAGGAATAATACTGGCTTTTATGGCTTTTGTGATAAATAACCGGACATTCAGGGATGACGATCCTTAGTAAAAAAGACCAGTGTGCTGTTATGCCAAATACCTGTCCGAGTATAATATGAAGATAAATTTTCTACTTCTAGGAGGGTTTTATGTGGAACTATGCTCGAAAAAACTGGGCGGAATGGTGGGTATCATTGCGAGGTGATATCGTGTTAGCAATTTTAGGTTTGATTGCTGCTTATATTGCTTCTCAATACGACTGCAAATTAATAAACATATCAAGGTTTTCATTTTCTACTAACGAGTTAGTTATAGGGATTTATTTTGTAATCATAATTGCGATTGTATTGGCGATAATATATTCCTATTATTTAATTAAATCGTCCATTTGGGGCAAACGGGTCCAACTAGAATTAGTGTTTAACTCAAATCCAGGAAGAATTGGATTTGGGCGATATTTTGTAATGTATATAAATAACCGTTCTTTAGGCAACTTGATTAATTGTGATGTCAGGTTAATTAACATACAAGCATCTGACGGAAAATGGGCTCCTGATTTAAATATGATAATTAGAGAGGACGCATTTTTGTGGGGAAGTGGGATGATTATATTTTCCGCGAATGAAAGAGCCGGGAAAAAATCTATAGAGAAAAATAATCACCGCGATACTCTTGTAGATCTTTTACACACTGGAGACAACAATTCAAATAATAGGTTTTATTTGACCCAACAATATCTTGGGGAAGGGATAAATGGTCCACCTGGAATTTATGATATGGATATTGCGATTAGAGGATTACATCTTGGACAATTCTTCAGTATACCAGTCAGGATTAGATTTGTATTTGATGGCGAAATGAAATTAAGTGGCATACACGTTGAGGTTAATGAAGAAAACCGAATCAAGACAGCTGTTTTAGTATTTGATGGAAACACTACAATGATTAAGGATTAATTATGCGTGATCCAAAAGAAAAAAGACACCGACTTCACCGATGAAATTGGGGGCGGTGAGGACGATGTCTTTATAAAAGACGATTTTTTTCGTGTTTTAGACAGGGCTATTAGTTCACCAAAACCGCACGAGCAAGAAACAGGTGGAACGTCGGAGTAACTTCCTTTCGATTGTTGTAACTGAAATCATATTCATTCATATATTTGGAGAAAAGCAACAGAAACACTGAATTGTTTGAGAGTAATCATTTCCATCGAAGATTAGATTTTTCTTCTTTCTTAGCCAACTAGAACCCACCTTACTTTGTGTGGTGGGATTTATTTCTAACTATAATCTACCAGATTGATTACAAGAGGTCAGGGGATATTCGCCTAAAAAATGACTTATTTTGAAATTATTACTCGATCGAATCAAAATACTCCAGGGCGGCTAAAATAACCGGGTCGGTATCTAAAGTTACGAAATCCCAATCACTTTCTACTGTTAGATCTGGGATAATGCCATCATTTTCCCAATCAATTTCAGGATGATTGATTGGTTTAAAAGTATCGTGGGCGATCCAGGCTCTGGATCCATCCTTAAAGTCATAACCCCATAAGGTTTCTACATTTCCATCTGTCGTTTGGCCAATGAGATAGGCTCTTTCTTGATCTTGAAGTATGCCAGAAGAGATTTCTCCAAAACTTACCGTACCCTCACCGACCAAAACAACTAATGGCATTTCTTGAGAGTTGAAGATGTGCTTTGGTCTGATGTTAAGCGCTTCTTGTTGATTTCGGTTCGTAAAATGTCCAACAATTCCGGAGACGAAATAACTTATTGTATTGCCCATCACATTGTCAAAACCACCCCCATTAAAACGGTTGTCAATGATCAAGCCATCAAGCTCTCCCATTTCCTCTAAAGCTTCTCCGACCTGGTTGTCGATAGAGTTCTCAGAAAAGGTGGGAATAAATAAATATCCAATTTTTAATTTTCCGGGACTATCGAGGGTTTCAAATGGAACGGGATAGGTAGCCACGATCTTTTCTCTAACGAGAGTGATTTCTCTAGGGTCCTCGCCCGGGGTTTGGACAGTGATGGTTACGGAAGTACCGGGTGTGCCGATGATCTGGTCAGAGAGGGTATCGTGCTCAGTCAGCACAGGAAGGTCTCCAACGAATAGGATACTGTCGTGGGATTTGATGCCCGCCTTTTCTGCGGGGCCATCCTTAAATGTCAGTAAAACGACTGCCCGATCGCGTTCGGGGATGATGCTGACCCAGACGCCAATGCCGCCATAATCCGATTCCCCTAAATAATCGGCTTCCTCAGCATCAACTTCGGCGGGGGTGAGGAAAACGGAGTGCTGATCGCCCAGGCCATACACGAGCTCATACATTAATTCATAGAATTCCACATTTCTCAAACCAGCCTCGATCAATAGGTTTGTATCTAAAAAGGTTTGATCCCAATCGAGGCCATTAAAGTCTTCGTATAAATATTCTTCATTAACCACATCCCAAAGGTCTTTAAAGATGGATAACTGCTCTTTTGTGGAAAGATCTTCTTGCAAAAAACTTCGCTGACTATTTTGCGTAGGTGTTGGAATAACTTCTACCGTGGCAGTTGGCTCTGGGGTTATGGTGTTTGGCAGGGCAGTGGGCAGGGGGGTAGGCGTATTTGTGACTGCTTGGCATGCAAAACTTGTGAGAACCAAGATGAGTATAAAGACAAAGATTTTTCGAGATGTTTTATTCATGGATTAACCTAAGAGTAGATTTTTGAACCGGGGACTTAAATTATTGGTGAATTTGCTTCTTTTGAAACGTGCACATATTGTAGTGCAATTAAGGCAAAAACATTAATTCCTGCGGAAACGAATGCGTTGGTGGTGAAGCCATAGGCAAAAATTGCGGGGGTGACCCAGGCAGCCACGGCTCGCCCTAAGGATGTGGTGGCGATGTTTACTGCCATCAGCGTTGCGCGGGCTTTTGGGAGGACTTCGGTCATCAGGGGCATGCTGGATACAAAGGTAAATTCGAAGAAGAAATAAAAGAGGAACAGACCTACTAAGGCGGAGGTTTGAGATTTGGCAATAAAGGGGAGGGCAATGCCGGCGAGACTGTTGCAGATCAAGCCAATTGCGATCGCTCGTTTTTTACCTATACGGTCTGAAACGAGACTGACCAGGCTTTCGCCGCCAAACTCGGAAATGCCGATCACAACCGAGGCTAAGCCCAGTGCGGCTACTTGTAATTGGAAAGAGTCTTCCAGCCAAACACCAAAGACCAGGTTAACTACCTCATTTGAAAGACTGAGGAATAAGGTCATTGAGAGGCCCGCTATGGCTGCTCCGCTGGTGAAGACGCTGCCGAAATTTTGGAACATGCTTGGTTTATCTTTTTTAACGGCTGGGTCTTTCGGCAACATTAAGTAGACGACAATGAAAGATAGCAAAGCTAAAATGGCTAATAAGGGGAAGGGAGCCAACCAACCCCCTCTGGCGATTAAGAATCCGACCAGGGGCATGCCTAAAAAGTATGAACCCGACCAACCCATTTCTGTGATGGCGATCACTGCGCCGCGGCGTTCGTAGGGCACATGATCGCCTAGATAGGCCTGCATGGCAGGATCATGGGCAAATTTACCCAGGGTTGCCAAAACTAAGGAAATGATCAAGCCTATGTAGGTTGGCCAAATAATAACTACAGTCATTCCTGCGATCAATAAAAATAATCCTAGGAGCATGCCCGACTTGCGCCCGCGGCTATCGGCCACTGAGGCTAATACTGGCCCAAAGATACCGGCGACGGAACGGATCGATAATGCTCTAGCAGCTTGCACAAGGGAAATGTTTAACCCGCGACTTATATGGGGCAAGAAGGGGTAAACCATCCGAAAGGCAGTGTTGATCACAATACGGATGAGGGTGAAAATAAATACCTGGACGCGGATTCGGGGAGTTTTGATCATAAAGCAAATAACTCATCAAGGGAATTCAAGATCGGCACTTGGCTTTTTTGTAATCTCTCCATGCTTTGATGTCCACTATAGATCAGCACAGAATCGATGCCGAGATCTTGGGCCAATTGATGGTCATGTAAGGTGTCCCCGACCATCAAGAGTTGCTCGGCGGGAAGGTCTAATTCTTTCATCCATTCCCGGCCGATATCTAACTTGCCATAGGCATGGTGGTTATCTAAACCCCGCACGGAGATGAATTGATCGAATAAGCCGTAATGTTTGACGATCTGATGAAGCGAGGATTGAATGCTGGCGGAGATGACCGACTGGGGGATGCCTGCTTGGTTGATCTTTTTTATGGAGGCAATTCCTTCTGCCCGCAGGGGACATTCAAATTTCCGGACTTCATATTGCTCGATGAACCGATCACTGAGGGTTTCGAAGGGGACTTTATTAAAATCAAATCCTGCCACAGAATAGTAGTCTTTCACGGGGAAGCGAAAAACATCTGCGTAGACTTGCTCGCTGATTGCGGGTAAGTTTTGAGCGGTCAATTGCTGGTTGATGATCTCGACACAAAGCCAAGCATCATCTAATAAGGTGCCGTTCCAATCCCAGATGATATGTTTGTATTTCATAGTTGAAAATTTTACCAGGAAGCGGGGGGATGGGGGAATATTTATAGACGGAAAATGTGCAATCGCCAATTATTTTGAGAAATGGAGAAAAGTAACAAGGCTCAGAAAAGAACCTGTATAAATAAAGGGCTGGAATTTCCAGCCCTTCCTAATCTAATAATCATTCTCCCCTAGCAAATTTCACTGTCTGAAAGAAAACTCTCTTTGAGAAGTTTTTCAACAATTGCAAAATCGATCTTTTCAGGTTTTGTGTAACGAACGCAACCTTTTCCTAAGTTAATGCCCTTGAGAGCTTCTCGCTGGGAGTCTAATACATCCTCTTTTAGCACATAGAGGGAGATGTAATTTTTTTGGCTGGCAAAGGCAATTTCTATTTCTGAGCCTTTAGGTTTATAGCTTGGCATGCCATATTCCATGCTCTCTTCGTATCCGACAAGATGTTCAAGGCAAAGTTCTCGAATTTTGATCAAGGCTTCAAGCCGCTCTGCCGGCACTTCTTTCAAATATTCATCGACGTTTTTTGATTTACTTTGCATTTCTTATTCCTTGCTGAATAAACTTTTAAAGGCATTTACTTCATCATGGGGATCTGGATGCCATGTTTTTTGGCGTGGTCAATGGCAATCTGATAGCCTGCATCCGCATGGCGTACAACGCCCATACCAGGGTCCATGGTTAGCACGCGTTCCAGGCGGATGGCCGCTTCGGGGCTGCCGTCGGCGACGATCACTTGACCGGCATGCTGGCTATAGCCGATCCCTACGCCACCACCATGGTGGAAGGAGACCCACGTTGCCCCACCAATGGCATTGACCAATAGATTTAAGATCGGCCAATCGCTGACCGCATCGGTGCCGTCTTTCATTGATTCTGTTTCCCGGTTGGGGGAGGCGACCGAACCAGCGTCTAAATGGTCGCGCCCGATGACGATCGGGGCTTTCAGGGTGCCATCGGCGACCATTTGATTAAATTTTAGACCGGCTTTGGCGCGTTCGCCATAGCCTAACCAGCAAATCCTTGCGGGCAAACCCTGGAAGGGAATTTGCTCCTTGGCCATATTGAGCCAGCGGTGCAAATGTGCATCTTCGGGGAAAAGTTCTTTGATCGCTTCATCGGTGCGATAGATATCTTCTGGATCACCTGAGAGGGCAACCCAGCGGAAGGGTCCTTTGCCTTCACAGAAAAGAGGGCGGATGTAAGCTGGAACGAAGCCGGGGAAATCGAAGGCGTTTTTCAGGCCCCCTTCAAAAGCCCTTTGGCGCAAATTGTTTCCGTAATCAAAAACTTCTGCCCCGCGTTTTTGCATTTCCAACATCGCTTCGACGTGCTGCACCATGGAGGCTACAGAACGTTGGGCATATTGATCAGGGTCTTTTTCTCTTAATTCGTTTGCTTCGGCCATGCTAAGGCCAGTGGGAATATATGAATAAATATCATGGGCCGAGGTTTGATCTGTGACCACATCGGGGGTTACACCACGGACAACCATTTCTGCATAGACATCGGCGGCGTTACCGATCAAGCCGATGGATTTAGGTTCTTCATCCTTGACGGTGTCCTCCACGAGGGTCATTGCTTCTTCGAGGGTGTCGACGACGACATCGACATAGCCAATATCTAATCGGCGTTGGGCTCGTTCGGGGTCCACCTCAACGACCAATCCGACACCTTCGTTCATGGTGATGGCCAGGGGTTGAGCTCCGCCCATGCCGCCCAATCCGGCAGTGAGGGTAAATTTACCTTTGAGGGAGTCCCAACCGCGCTGTTTGGCTAAGGAGCCAAGGGTTTCATAGGTGCCTTGGAGAATGCCCTGGGTGCCAATATAGATCCAGGAGCCGGCGGTCATTTGACCATACATCATCAAACCTTTGGCTGCCAACTCATCGAAATGTTCTTGGGTGGCCCAATAGGGGACGAGATTTGAATTTGCGATGATCACCTTGGGGGCATCTTCGTGTGTTTTAAAGACGGCTACGGGTTTCCCAGACTGTACTAGAAGGGTTTCATCGACATTCATATTTTTCAGAGAGTCTAAGATGGCGTCGAAAGATTCCCAATTTCGGGCAGCTTGCCCGCGGCCACCATACACCACCAAATTATCTGGAAATTCGGCAACCTCGGGGTCAAGGTTATTTTGTAGCATTCGATAGGGGGCTTCGATCAGCCAGTTTTTGCAAGTTAGTGTGGTTCCTCTTGGGGCACGAACAGGTCTTGGACCAGACATAGAAACTCCTGAATAATTTAATAGATGGGCATTGTGTGTAAATTAAACCATATTTAATATTAAAGGGATAACTAAATCATAAATGCAGGGTAATGATTGCGTATCTCGTTCAGCTTCCCCCATTATACGCGTGAACTAACCAAACAGATCTGTTTGGTTAGCTTGAATGCAAAATACTTAAGCTACAGCGACTTTTTGTTTGATCAGATCGCCGAAATTGGTGCTTTCAAGGCGATTGACCAGATCTTCTTGAGCGTCACGCCAAATTTTGCGCATCACACAAGATTTGATTGAGCACTCATGGCCACCATTTACACATTCATTGAGTAAGATCGGTCCATCAATTGCTTCAACAACTTCTAATAAATTGATCTCTTTTGGCGTTCGGGCGAGTGTCACTCCACCTCGGGCGCCTCTCATTGTCTGAAGTAATCCGGCGACAGATAATTGTGCGATGATCTTTGCCAAGAAGGATAGGGGGATATCTTGTTCTTTAGCAATTTGGCTGGTGGCTGCTTTTTCATTGGGCGCCAATTCTGCTAAATACATAATTGCGCGTACTGCGTAGTCGGCTTGTCTTGTTATTTGCATGACCTTTTACCTCTTCTTAAACAATATATTACGATAGGATTTCTCTTATATAATTGTAGATTTTATACGCAGGATAACAAGGGACGGATGTCCCTTTTCAAATAGGTCATTTTGCCTATGAAAACTCCATATTCATGTTATGATATTTTCCGCGTAGAGAAAAAATAATGAGTAAAAATTAGTTTTCTACCTATTTAATGGAGGATAGAAAAATATAATGAAGCAAATTGCAGTGATTGGGGTAGGATATGTTGGGTTAGTTACCGCTGCGTGTTTTAGTGATCTGGGCAATAAAGTAATTGCCATGGATATCAGCGACGAGAAGGTTAAGGGGCTAAAACGTGGGGAAATGCCAATCTATGAGCCTGGGCTTGAAGAATTGGTTGAGCGAAATGTAAATGCGGGCAGAATTACGTTTACAACATCAATAGAAGAAGCATTAGAAGGCTCAGAATATGTCTTTATTTGTGTGGGCACCCCCTCTGGTGTAGACGGAGAGGCAGACCTGAATTATGTAGAATCAGCTGCAAAAGCCATTGCTGAAAACATGACTGCCCCGATCATTGTGATCAATAAGTCAACGGTGCCAGTGGGCACTGGAGACTGGGTGGCTGATATAGTAAAAACAAACCAAAAAGAAGCTATCAAGTTTTCGGTGGTATCTTGCCCCGAATTTTTGAGAGAGGGTTCGGCGATCGCCGATTTCATGAATCCTCACCGTACTGTATGCGGTTCCTTAGATAGAGAGGCAGCCGAAAAGGTAGCACAGCTCCATTTACCCCTTCGTGCCCCCAATGTGATCACCGACTTACGCACAGCTGAAATGATCAAATATGCCTCCAACGCATTTTTAGCGACCAAGATTTCTTTCATAAATGAGATCGCTAATATTTGTGAAAAGCTGGGTGCAGATGTGAATGAAGTTGCAGCTGGGATGGGTTTCGATCAACGAATTGGCCCACATTTTTTGAACGCAGGTTTGGGGTATGGTGGTTCTTGTTTTCCAAAAGATGTCAAAGCGCTTGCGTATATGGCTGAGGAAATGAACGTTGAGCCAAATATTTTACGAGCAGTGATGAACACCAATGGCGAACGCCGCATGATGATTGTGGACAGAGCAGAAAAACTGCTCGGTAGTTTTGATGGAAAAACAATAGGTTTGTTTGGCCTCGCTTTCAAACCAAATACGGATGATATGAGGGATGCGCCCTCTGTGGATATTGCTGAAGCCATTCAAAAGAAAGGCGGCAAAGTTAAAGCTTTTGATCCCGTCGCAATGGAAGTCGCTGGACCGATGCTGCCGGGTGTAGAAATGTTGAATAATGCCTACGAAGTTGCTGAAAATAGCGACGCTGTAATCGTGGTCACTGAATGGAATGAATTTAAACAAGTTGACCTGACAAAATTAGCGGAAATAATGAAATCTCCGATAGTTGTGGATGGAAGAAATATCTATGACCCGGAGAAAATGAAAAGTTTAGGTTTTACCTATCGCGCGGTAGGACGTGGCTACGATAAGAATGGAGAGTAGTCAAAAAGACAGCCCCCCTGTTTGCGATTATGAAGGTTCGGATTACCAGTCCTCCTTTTGGGATACAGGCGAACGCGCCTATGAAGACCAAGTAGAGGCAATTGCTTTAAAACGCTTGTTACCGAATAGTGGGAATTTGCTTCTCGAAGTAGGTGCTGGTGCTGGGAGAAACACCCCCCGATATAAAGGCTATGAACGCATTGTGGTGATGGACTATTCCACCACCCAATTGCAACAGGCTCAGGAGCGACTCGGCAAAGATGATAAATATATCTATGTGGCAGCGGATGTGTATCGTCTTCCGTTCATGGCTGGTCTATTTGATGGGGCAACGATGATCAGGGTTATCCACCATATGTCGGATGCCCCGCTCGCCCTGAAGCAGATCAGAGAGAGTCTTCAACCTGGATCCACCTTTATCCTGGAATTTGCTAATAAAAAAAATCTAAAAGCGATATTGCGTTATTTGTTAAAAAAACAAGATTGGAATCCGTTTTCTCCTGAGCCGGTTGAGTTTGTTGAACTAAACTTTGATTTTCACCCGAAAACGATTAGAGAATGGCTTGGGAATATTGGCTTTAAGATCGAGCGCCAACTCACTGTATCCCATTTTAGGATTGGATTCATTAAACGGTTGGTCCCAACTAGATTGTTGGTTTGGCTTGACTCTTTAGCTCAATTTACGGGAGGCTTATGGCAGTTCTCCCCCTCGGTGTTTGTAAAGAGCCAGGCGATTGGGGATACGACAGTTGCCCCAGAGGGGACCTTTTTTAGATGTCCTGAATGTAAGACACCCTTAGCGGAAGAAAAAAATAATAAATTGAAATGTGAATGTGGATTGACTTGGGGTATTGAAGACGAGATTTATAATTTCAAAGATCCTATAAAATAAGATTGATTATCGTTAAACATAAAGACCTTCAGATTTTATTTCTGAAGGTCTTTATTATTGATTAAATGATTTCTAATTCGATTTTGCTAGTTCTGAATCAATCACCTCAACAAAAACATCAAGTGGCTGGGCGCCAACCAGTGGAATTCCGTTAACAAAGAATGTGGGTGTAGAGCGCACACCGAGATTTACGCCATAGTCTAGGTTTTCATTTACTTTTTCAACATAGCGTTCAGATGAAAGACATTCGGAGAATGATTCTGAATCTAATTCTAAAAATTCCGCATAGCCCAAATATGCACCTTCACTCAAGCCCAAGGAACCTTCAAAAAGCAGGTCATGGAAATTCCAATACTCCCCTTGTTCCTTGCTACATAATGCCGCCACAGCAGCCGGGATTGCATTCGGATGAATGCTAGTCAGTGGGAAATCTTTAAAAACTAAGCGAATTTGTCCCTCATATTTTTCAAGTAATGGGCCGGCGGTTTCTAAGAAATGGCGGCGACAATAGGGACACTCATAGTCACTAAATTCAATTATCGTCACGGGGGCATCATCGGGGCCATAACTGGGGTCTTCATCGTTGATTGTGACTTCATAGCGAGTGGGTTCTTGCGCAATCACCTCATTTTCTGCTGCAGCCTGGGTAGGTACTAAAGCAATTTCTGGTTGAGGGTTATTTCCCCAAGTCAGATAGCCGACCAATAAGCCGACAAGAAAAAATATCGGGAAGAACAGGGCAAAGATTGTTGTTTTTTTGAGGGTGAAACTAAAAAATTCTTCCTCCTCAGGAGAGGGGGATTCTGATAAGTTGTTTTCTTCGTTCATGGACGAAATTATATCATGTCAAACATTTTATTCATTGAAGGTTTATAATCAATGAATAAAGTAGTTTTCAAAAGAAAATAAGTCCAAAATAACGTAAATATAATTTTAAATTAGATTAATACCTAAGGCTTTATGCAAAAACAATTGTTTGATTATGACAGAAAGATAATGAATGCAGCGGGCAGCTTAGGTTTTTCTCCAGATTCCCACGGCCCCATAGACCCAAAAGAATTAGGGATGTTTATTACAAACCCGATAAGTTTGCGGCCGAGAAAAGCCGCCAACGGTCCGCGCCTGATCCATTATTCGGGGGGAGCCCTTTTTCACACAGGCCATCCTAACCCTGGGCTAAAATCCATTCTTAAATCCTATCGTTCTTCTTGGGCGCGAGCTGATTTGCCAATCCTCGTCCATTTACTTGCTGCTTCCCCAGAAGAAAACACAACAATGACACAGCTCTTGGAAGAAATAGAAAATGTGGCTGGGATAGAGTTGGGTTTTCCGAATGAAGTGGATGCCAAGACTGTAAAGGTTATTGTCAACTCTGCTTTAGGCGAACTGCCCATTATGGCTCGGGTTCCATTATCTAATGTGATAGAACTTGGAGAAACTGCTTTTGAGGCCGGGGCAAGTTTGATAAGTATTGGCCCACCCCGAGGTGCAGTAACGCTGCCGACCAAAGAAAAAATATTTGGGCGTTTGTACGGCCCGAGTCTCTTTCCACAAGTATTGGCAACCGTGTCAAATTTAGTTGCTAGGAATATTCCCGTTGTAGGTGGGGGCGGTGTGTACAACACAGACCAGGTCAATGATCTATTGGAAGCGGGAGCCGCTGGGGTGCAGTTGGATACTATTTTGTGGCAGGGAGATTTTTTTGACGAAGGATAATCCGAAGAACATCAGCAAACAGATTCCCCAACTTTTATTGTGGTCCCGATTTGTGATTGCGGTCATTTTGCTAATTGATGCTTCTGATGGAAAGACCGACTTTTGGTTTTCGATCGGATTGATATATGCGATTGTCTCTGACTTTTTTGACGGGGTGATTGCAAGGCGGTTAGGGGTTGCTACAAATGGTTTGCGACGGTGGGATAGTTTCATCGATAGTTTTTTGATTATTGCAGTGGCGCTGAGTGTTTTTCTGGCCCATCCCCAAGTCTTCCAAGAATATCAATCTGGCTTTCTAGTTTTCTTTAGTTTGTATTTTCTTTCTGTAATTATTCCGTGGATAAAGTTTAGAAATCTGCCAGCATACCATGCCTATAGTGCCAAATTGGCCGGGCTGGTGATGGCATTCGCGATGATCTGGTTGTTTGCCTTTGGCCCGAGTAAAATTTTGTTATGGGGGGCGTTCGTTTTTGGGAGCCTCAGCCATGTGGAACGAATTATCATCGCGCTGATCTTGCCTGAACAGCGAGAGGATGTAGCTGGATTTTGGGTGGCAAATGAGATTAGGAAAAACTCCCAATAATATATATACATCGAAAAGGAGCAATGGCGTACGCCATTGCTCCTTTTAATTAATTCTACGAAAATCACTTATTTATTCAGAATTTTGATCACAAAAAATGTGCACAGCTTTTTGCACAAATTTTGCTCCCCCATCTCGGATGCGGTTATAGTTGGCTGTAAAACGCTCATCCTGCACCCACATGTCCGCTAGATTCCTCATGAAGGCCACATCACAGGTATAGAAATATGTATTGATATAGCTGTGATAGTCACCAATTGCAGCTTGTACACCGGGGTCGTCAGGTGTAGTCGTTGGATCCTTAGTGACCATCCGCAGGGTTATTCTGCCCCCCTCTGCCTTAATTTCTTCTTTTTGATCCTTTGAATAACTTCCCCATTTCTTCTGAGATTCAGCATAGCGCGGGGAATCGCCCCAACGTTCTTTCGCTTCTGCCTCGTATTTACTTTCGTCGAATCCTTCAAAAAATTCTTGATCTTTCATTTTCCATTCTCCTTGTATTGTTGCGATGGTTTGATCGATGGTTTCGATCAAAGCCGATATTTTTTTTACATTTTCTTGCAAAGAAACCCGGTGTTTTTCGAGTGCGTTCAAGAGATTAAAATCAGGGCGGCTGAGGATCGTATTAATCTCTTTTAGAGGGAGATCTAATTCCCGAAAAAACATGATTTGCTGTAATTGCAGCAAGCTGGCATGGTCATAAACCCGATAACCGTTGTCCGCAACGTCCGCAGGATTGAGCAAGCCAACCTCATCGTAATAGCGGAGGGTGCGAGTACTTATATTTGCAATATCTGCTAATTCTTTAATCGTAAATGTTTTATGTTCTGCCATAATCCACATCTTACACCTTAACGTTACGTTAAGGTCAAGGAGATCTTATTTACAGATTTCTTGGTGTTTCCCCTTTGATTTAATCCTATTGTTTGCTTTAGGATCCGATTTTCTTAAAAAACTACCTTATACTTATTAAATCTTATTGAACATTGAATTTTCAATTTAAATCATCATAGGAGATCAGGATGAAAAAAGCCTATCAGGGACAAGGATTGCATTTGTTGGCAATAGTAGTTTTATTGGCGGCAATGTCATACGTATTAAAATTCGAAAATATGTTGACTGGGGATTTATGGGGGCTCACCACAAAAACATGGGTGGCAATTGCCTTAGCAACGCCAATTCTCCATCAGGTCTATGTGGTGGTCATTTGGCGGCTAGAACTTTATAAACAGGCCATATCTAGTCGCTATGGAGAGAAAGGATTCATAGTCTATGGATTTTTCTTCTTACTCTTTTTGGCAGCACGTCCTATTTCCATTATTTTATTGGCTTTTTCCAACCAGGAAACCTTCGACCTTTCCTGGACCTGGCGCTGGATATTGACCTTAGTCCTAGCGCCACCATTTTTATACTTAGGATTTTCCATAAAGAAATATTTTGGCATCCCCCGTGCGTTAGGTGAGGATCACTTTAAACCTGAAGAATACAGAAATGGCAAAATGATTAAGGAAGGAATCTTTAAGTACACGAATAATGGGATGTATCTATATGGATTTTTAGGCCTATATTTACCAGCAATCCTATTGGCTTCCAAGGCTGCCTTAGCCGTAGCAATATTTCAACATCTTTATATCTGGGTACATTATTTTGTGACGGAAAAACCAGATATGGAAGAAATATACGGATGATGTAATAAAACAGACACTTTCTTATCTTATTTTAAAGATGGGGATATAATTGAAAGTAGAATACATCTAGGAGTAAAGATATGCACCAATTACCAGGAGAATGCCCGATTTGTGGGGGCGAGATGTTCATTACCCGTTTAGAATGTCGGGAATGTGATGTGACCATAGAAGGACGGTTTATCTCGGGACCTTTTTCTCAATTGACCCCTGCTCAAATGGAATTTGTGGAATTATTTATTAAGAATGAAGGAAAGATCACCCATATGGAAACTGAACTCGATCTTTCCTATCCAACTGTGCGAAATCGGTTACACGAGATCATTCGAGCGATGGGATATGAGCCTGGAAAAGGGGAAAGTGAAAAGATCAACGAAGAAGATCGTAGAAAGATCCTTGAGGATTTGAACTCAGGGAAGATCACCTCGGAAGAGGCGATGAAAATGTTGAAAAACTGAAATAGAATTAAATAATAAAGAGGACGCTAGCTATCAGCGTCCTCTTTTCTTTTAATCTAAATTACTTCTTAGCTTCGCTTTTCTCTTTAGGTTTCTTTTCAGAAACAGATTTCGTTTCTTTTTTAGATTCACCTTTTTCAGTGGTTGTTTTGTCTTTGCTTTCTTTTTCGCTTTTTACTTCTTTCTCACCGTTTTCAGAATTTTCAGATTTGCCATTTCGGCTGGTCGGACTTTGTGATTTATTATCGGTGACATAATATCCAGACCCCTTGAAGACTACCCGTGCAGGCCTGTACACTTTTTGAAGTGCTTCTTGGCTACATTTCGGGCATTTTTTTAAGGGCTCGTCTGTGAAATTTTGTCGCTGATCAAACTGATTTTCACAGTTTTCACAGTGATATGTGTACATTGGCATAAACTATCTCTATCTCTTTCGTTGTTTGTCTAACTGACGATGGATTATAGCTCTCTTGAGAACACTTGACAAGTGCCTCAGGTGATTTTGAACACGAATTAAGATGATTCTAATGATTGATTTTTTATGAAAGTTGACTACTTTCTTCGATGCTTAATTCATCCTCAGAACTTCCGTAAAGTTGGCGACGGAGCAAGCGATCATATTCCGTCCAATCTTTATCTGGTTGGCGATTGGAAAGCAAGGAGTTAAATCGGTTGAGTTGGGCGCTCGTATTCTCCAGATGATGTAAAGCAATAGCTTCTAAAGTCTTAGGCCTCCTGGGAGAACCCCATTCATAACGGCCATGATGGGAGAGCAACATATGGCGCAACCTTAAGGAGAGATCCTCTGGGAATTCTGGGAGGGACTTTAAGGCATCTGTAATCATTTCGTTGGCCATGACGACATGTCCTAAAAGGCGACCTTCATTTGTGTAATTAATATCCAATTCCCAAGAATATTCCCGGACCTTTCCAATATCGTGGAGCAATATCCCCGCATAAAGCAGGTCGGGATTGATCTGAGGATAAATCTGAAGAGTTGTTTGGGCGAGGACCAATATCTCCAGGGTATGTTCGATTAAACCGTGCAAATAAGCATGGTGTACCCGGCGAGCGGCGGGGGCTTGGATAAATAGACTGAGAAAATCATCATCCTCAAAAAAACTATTTACTAAGGCAGATAGATGCTGATCTTGGATCGTTTCGATGAAAGTTTTTAACTCCCCTAACATTTCTTCAGGGTCTCTCTCACTGCTTGGCAACATATCGCGCATGTCGTATTCATTTGGGTCGGCGGGCCTCAAACGCAATATCCGTATTTGGGTGCGTTCCAAATAGCTTTCGGTTTCCCCATCCAACTTTATGATCTCTCCTTCCAGAACATCTTCATAGGCCATTTCAGCATTTTCCCAAACCCGGGCAATGAGTTGGCCGCTACGGTCACTAAGCACTAGGGTGAGAAAATTCCCGCGTGAGGGATCTCGAAAGGGTTCTAACTGTTTGCTACGAAGTACATAATACCCAATGATTCGATCACCGGAAACCAGATCTCTTAAGAACGGTCCTTTGTTAGGATGATATGGATCCTTCATAATTAATTTCCTTGGTTAGAAGATTATTGGATGTGAAAAGATATTTTTTTTAATTTTCATCCCTATGGGTCAAGCAATACTAGTAAAGACTAAGGTCTTGGTGTACTAGTCGGCACCCTTGTGGGGGCATTTGAAATGGGGGTTGGCGTGTTATACCCCCCCTGAATGGCTCGCAGGGCAACTTCGGCCCAGTCTTGAGGCACATATTCAGAATCCAGGGCTAATAAAGCATCCCAATCTTGCCTTGCTTTCACCGGCTCGTTGAGTCGTTCTAAGGAATGACCACGCCAGTAATACAACATCGCTTTTTGCTGATCGGTTTTGGCAAATGAGCTACTGGCATTGATCTCGAAATATCCTTCACCAACTTCCCCCCCTTCCATTAACCCCACCCCATGATAAAGTTTGGCTTCAAATTGGTCTGGGAAGAATAAAAAGGCACGATTAAATTCAAGGATGGCCTCATCTACTAGATCTAATTCATATAATGAAAGCCCTTTATATAGAAATACTTCAATAATGCCCTGCTTGAGTTTTTCCACCTGGTCAAAAGCAATTAAGGCTACCTCATGCTCGCCAATATTCTGGTGTGCCCTGCCCAGATAGTACCAAGCCTCTCCGTTCTCGGTTTCATAGGTTAAGAAAGTTTGGATGGGAGAAATTGCCTCCTCAAAAAGATCATTTTCATAATAAGAGAGTCCTAGAACAATATAGGTATCAATGATTGTGTTATCTAAGGTGAGGGAAGTTTGGGCTGCAAGCAAGGCTTCTTCATAGAGCCCGTTCGCAAAATAATAATTTGCAGCAAAGAGTTGAACTCTTGCATTGTCTGGGGCAAGTTCAAGGGAGGTTTCAAGATCTCCAAGCGCTAATTCCATGTTGAGGTTTCGAAGGAAGTATTCTCCCCTGGTCAAATAAGTCAGATAATAATCGGGAATCTTCAATACGGTGGTGTTTAATTTTTCGCCAATTCCCGGTTCTTCCAAATATTCCATTTTTGTGAAAACTTCCCAAAGATAGGCATAGCCAAATTCAGGATTGACATTGGAAGAGTAAATAAAGGCTTCATCTGCATCTTGGTATTCCCCTAATTGATAATAGGATAAGCCTAAATAAAAACGGGCATCTGCATCCCCAGGATGTTCGTTTACATGGGCTCGAAAATTCTTAATTGCTGTTTCATAATCGCCGAGATCGAAGGCGGCTAAGCCAAGATTAAACTCTTGGCTTTCAGGATGGGGGGTGTCTACAACCCTTGGTGTGGCGGTATGGGGCGCATCCAAAAAGTATGCCAAGGGGGTAGCTCCCCCAAAAATGGGGGTAGCTGGGGCATCTGGGAAAAATATTGTGGCGGTGGGGGGAACCTCAGTGGGCAATGGTTGCAGATCTTTTTCTGAGGGCAAAATATACCTTAACTGTCCATCGGAAAACGGATTCCCAAAAATGCCAATATAGATCAACAAAAAGCCAACTAAAGATAGAATCCCAAGGTTGACCAGTCTGCGAACTGGCATTCGGGTAAGTTTTTTGGTTTGTTCAGATTCTCCCACTTTTGTGATGATTTCAGGTAATGAAAATTTACGGGTCCGAATGGGCTTTACTGGGGTGATACTTCTGTCGGGGGAGGAATGGCCCAAAAGGGATAATCCCCTAAGTGCGGTGGGGTTATTTGGATCAATTCGGAGGGCATTTTCGAGGCAGATATTCCTTTCTTTGGGGCTGTCAACCACTGAACTCATATACAACCAATAGTCTATATTATTATTATCCACCCTCAACAGGCGGTTAAGTAGATCTCGCGCTCGGTTTCGCTGCCCGTTCTTTATTGCCTCAATTGCTTCTTGAAACATTTGGTCGTCTGCCATATTTCCTCTATTTAGCAGTTTAGCACAGCCTGAGGGAGCAGACAAGTTTTATTGCTTCACTGAAATGTTAGGAAAATTTCTCATGATTTTGTTGCACGATATTTGGTATTTGAAGTTCAAGAATCGCGGAAATAAAGCGGTTTTTGTGAGTTAGAGGATTTTTCGCTTGACTGGTATAATCGCATTTGTATGTTGAATTTTAAGCGCTTAATCTTATTTGGCTTGTTATTAATTTTCTTGAGTGGTTGTGCAAACGATGTATCTCCTACTGAAACTGTGCAACCCACCTCTGTCAGCATTCAGCATTACTCCACCCCAACACCGACGCTGGTAGTCATTCCCCCAACCGCAGAGATCGAACCCACTGAAATTCCGCTTCCGACACCCACCCCGGTGGTTTATCAAGTTGTCGCAAATGATACCTTGATCGGGATTGCATTTCGATATTCGATTTCGTTAAATGACCTACTTGCCGCTAACCCAGCTGTCGACCCAAATTTCTTAATTATTGGAACCGATTTGATTATTCCAACTGAAGGGGGAGTGACCATTGACCCTTCAATATCAGAACTTCCTCCTGAGGCTGTCACCTCTGCTGGTCCAGTAAAATGTTATTCATCCATTGATGGGGGGTTAACCTGTTTCTGGTTGTTGACCAATGATCTCGACACCCCCTTAGAAAATGTTTCGGCAAGGGTGAGTTTGCTTAATGATGCAGGAGAGATAATTACCTCAGGAACAGCCTTACTGCCCTTAAATGTTTTACCGATCGGAAACACGATGCCGGTGATGGTTTCTTTCCCTTCAATTGTAAGTTCGTGGACTCAAGCTCAAGCACAGATCGTTTCTGCTTTACCCGTATTGAGTCTTGAAGAAAGATATTTTGGTACTCAATTTTCAGAACTTACGATAAACATTTCTGAGGATGCCATTTCAGCAAATGTCCTTGGCCAATTTGCACTGACTGACCCAACCCAAGCTTCATCAGAAAGTTGGATCTTAGCGGTGGCCTACGATAAAAATAATAATGTGGTGGGGATCAGAAGGTGGGAAAGTGAAACAGGTCTGGCAGTTGGTGAGGCACAAGCTTTTTCATTATATATCTACAGTTTAGGCCCCCCGATCGCAGATATAGAATTGTTTTTGGAATCAAGACCCTAACTTATTTTGATTCTAATTTTCCCAAATAACAAAATTCTCGTTTTCACAAAGAATCGCTAAGCCTGCATCCCTTGGACATACTTGGTATTCAATGATTGTGCCATTCTCGGCCGAGATTAAGGGTAAAGCTTTTTCTGTGTACCCATTTTCATCAGTTTCAGGGAAATAAAATACGTTCGTTTGATTGTTTGGGTAGATATATTTTATGACTAACTCAACCTGAGCGATGGGACTGCCCTGATTATGGACCGCGGCAAAGATGATTTGAGCTTCGTTGGAATTGATCAATGCGCTGTTTTCCCAAAGAGTAAGTTGCCCGGTAATTTGGGATTCCGCTGTCTGGGGAGTGGGAGAAATTTCTGCTACGGGTTCTGTATCTAAATCATTTGGGTTTTCGATTAAAGTCTCGGTCTCCGTTTGAATGCCATAGGTGCTGAAGATCTCACTCTGGTACTGATACCCAAGGGGACTTGGAAAAATTTGTTCCAACTCGTCCTCAATATTTGCGTGATATTCCAAACATAAATTTTTAAAACATTGTCTAAATAGAGCATCGCTAATTTCAATCATTTCCGAAACCGGAAGACCATAAAATTCAAAACTTCCGTTTTCCTTCATGTATTCTACGAAAAAATTAGGGATGTTATATCCAAGACCTTGATCGATCAATATGAAAGTGACGTTTGGATTATTAAGAGGGGGGACAAGAGGTTGATTGGCGTAACCAAGTTCTTCGGCAATCGGTCTCGGGAAGGACCTGTTATTTCCATTCTGAGCCACTAACACTGCATTTTCAAAGATCACTTCGTTTAAGCCATTGGGGTTTTGATATGCCCCCAACAAATGGTTGCCAAGAAAATCTTCTCCTAGCGCAACAGCATCCGCTGCAAAAGGTTCGATTAATAAATTAATGTCAATGAGTCCTGAGGAAATACTAGTATCTTCTCGACAGTCATTTCTGCATGCCATCGCTCCATAGGGCAATAATTTTGGTTTGCTTTCTGGGTCGTCTAGATTAATATATAAGCCAACATTTTCAAAATGTTGTTCTATTCTGCCATTCGTCTCATTGATTTGCCAACTAGAGATCAGGTTTCCAGTAAAACTTTCTCCACCAAGTTCTTGATATACCGATATGAAGGCGGGATAAATTACATAACCATCGATGACGCTATCAGAGGCTTGCGGATATATCCTTCCCGGTGCAATTTCATAATACCCAAGATCAGCACCAATAGCTTTAAAATAGAATCGTTGGCCTGCGTCAGAGAGGGGATCAAAAACCATCACACTCGTTTCAAGGTACTGTAACTTGAGACCATCCTTAACTTGTAGAATAGAAATCGCTTCTCCGAGCCGTTCTTTTCCTCCCTGCTGAGCATAGAATTCTTTGAAAAGTTTATCTACCTCTTTAATGGATGAAGTTGACTCATTAGACGCGTTATCTGATTGACTGCACGCTACAAATAACATGCTAGCCAAAATCACCAAGATAATATGCTTACCCTTCAATTTCATAGTAAATTTCTCAAAACCAAAGAAACTTCTTAGGGAGTTTCAATGTTTTAAAGAGTGCAAATAAGGATGTTTAACCCTTTATTGCGCCTCATGGTCAGTATAACAGGAATTTATTTTGTTTCAAAATGTAAAAAATAGAAATAATTTCCCGTGTTTTATATATTTTAGGGAGGAAATTAGACAATGGAGAAGTTTTTTTATTGGTATTCCCCGCTATATCACCAATTATGGACCAAAATATGGGCCGGAGATCAATCTCAGTGGGACAGGCGTGAAAATGAGGACGAAAATCACAATAGTTGCAATTGATAGAATTTTTCTTCCAGGAGTAAGTTTAGTGATCTGATCCAAAGGTTCTGCATGTGTCCTCCCCATGAAAAATAACATAAATGCCCAGAACCACCAGCCACTCCAATAAGTTCCCAAAAGGATTAATAAGCCCATTGCAAAGGGATAGATCTTGCGCACATGCTTATCAAATAACACATAGAGAATATGACCACCATCGAGCTGACCCACCGGGATTAGATTTAGCGCAGTCACCAAAAGACCAGCCCAGCCAGCCCAAGCAATAGAATGCATTTGTATGTCTAAGCCACCTAGGGGTGTTGGGTACCCTGAAATTAAATATTTCACCCAATAGATGATCGGTGCAACACCCTGATAATCCACCGGGGAGGGTAGTAGCTGCCCCGTAATAATATATTTACTAAATAAATAGAAAATTGAATTCCCCTCTAGCATTAATCCGCTACCCTCTGGAATTTGGATGGGCAAGGGAGAGATCTCAGAGAGTGAAATTCCCCAAAGCAATAACGGGATGGCGACCACTAATCCAGCAAGGGGACCAGCAATGCCAATATCATGCAATACGCGTTTATTTTTTGGCGGCTCTTTCATCTGAATAAATGCGCCCATGGTGCCAAAACTTACTGGCAACGGGAGTGGGATGAAATAGGGCAAAGTAACCGCAGTTTTATGGTATCTGCCAGCCAAATAATGCCCAAACTCATGGGCCAAAAGGATCGCAAGTAAACTAGCAGCAAATGGAATACCGCTTGCTAAATTTTGAAAAAGATCCCTGTACAATTCAATATATCCGGTTGCTTCCCCTTCATATGCATAGGAGGCCCCGGCAATGAGCATACTTATGAGGGTTAAGATGAACAGGATAATATTTTTGTTGGGATTTGGAAGTGTAGGTTCGGGGAGTCTGTCGATCAAAGAAATGCTGTGAACGCCATCTTCTTCCCGAAAAAGGGGAGTTAAATGATGCGATTTTAAATCATTTGCAAGTAGGTCGTATGCCGTTATCGACTCTTCAGTTAACATACCGCGATAACGCACCACAAAGGCATGTTTGGATGACCCCCATGTAATGTCTTGGATAGCTAATACATTGGAAACCAAGGGGGTTAACTGGTCAGATTCTGAAGTAAATTCACTCATTTATTTGCTCAATAGAAGTTGGAAATATAGGCGGGAGTGCATGGGAGTCGAACCCACCACGGCTCGCAACGCGACCCGACAACGGTTTTGAAGACCGCGGAGCCCACCGGGACTCATCCACTCCCTCATGATTCACCCAAGTATACCGCAAGGCTTCCTTGGGTCAAGTTTGCTAAAAATTCAGTCATTCGACCTGATTTATGGATGCAAAATAGAAATCATATCTTATGTTAAATCGAAATTTTTATCATAAAGAAAAAATTTTTATTACTAAAGATGACCTTACACAAATGTAATTAATATCCTGCAACCTGCCCGCTAGATGGTATTATTTTGTAAGGAAAACCTTCAAATTTCGCTGTATGATTGTTGTGTAGGGTATAAAAAATCAGTTAAATATTAATTTACTCAGGAGAGGTTGATGCGCAAGAATAAACATCTTTTCATTATTTCATGGATTTTTATCTTATTGCTTACTTCGTTTGCCTGCCGTACTTTAGATGGCACCTCACCAAGTGTCGAAAATACAGCTCTTCCTGAAAATACCCCCACAGCAACAGCCGAAGTCGAAGAAGCCACAAAAGTTATTCCCACTGCAACAAAAACCTCAACTCCGGTAAGTGAGGAAATGGACGATTCCCAAGAAACAACTGACCCCGGAGAGCCTCAACCCACAGCGACATTAATTCCCACCGGAGGAAATAATCCGATCACCTTGGTTTATGAAGACGCCGATGGAGGGGGAAGTGGCTTAAGCAACCTGCGCCCAGGACCGGGGGTTGCAGCGATCTTGCAAGCAAGTGCGCCGATAATTGACGGGGATCCAGGAGATTGGGTCGGTATTTGGTACACCGCCGATTACCCAACCTATGGGGAAGGATTTTTTGCTGGAAAAAAAGACCTGTCCGCAGAATTCAAGTTGGGCTGGGATGCCGAGTATTTATATGTGGGACTTCATGTGCGCGACTCACTCTTTGCACAACAGGCATCTGGGTCTCAAATCTATCGTGGAGATAGTTTAGAAATTTTGATTGACACAGACCTAGGTGGAGACTTTTCTTCCAATGTTTTGAGCGGTGATGATTTTCAATTTGGTTTTTCTCCGGGAAATTTGCGATCCGCAGCAATTTCAGAATCTTTTGTTTGGGCGCCAAAATTTGCAATGGGCTCGTTTGAAATGGGCCAATCAGCAGGGCGGCTCACTGAAAATGGCTATTATATGGAGGCTGCTATCCCTTGGGCGTCCATGGATATTGATCCTCATGATGGAAAGCATTTTGGATTTTTACTGTCGGTATCTGATAACGATACACTTTCGGATAATGCCCAACATACCGTCGTATCCTTTTCACCGGAACGATTATTGCATGACCCCACTAGTTGGAAAGATCTAATTTTGCGTCCCTAGGGTATCCGAAAAGAATCTTTTGCAGGATTCTTTCAAAGAATTGCATATACGTAATACCCTAAGGTTCATCTGATTGGATATTGCCCCCTAATAAAAGTATAGGTATAATCTACTTCGGCAATTTTGCCGAAAGATTTTAAAATTGAAATACCGATTATCAAAATATAGTTTGCCTGTCAGACTTCCTGGCAGGTGAGTTTTTTTTGTGGGTAGTTTGAAAAGAAGGATGAAATATGGCTCACGTTTCGCATAAATTAAAAAATTCGTTTGAAGGTGCATTGGCTGGTGGGGGTGACCCCGCTACTTCCCCTCTTTATGTTTTCGGCCCATTCCTTAAACTTATTGTTGTTGCTGGAGTAGCCAACGTAACATTTGGCACATCGGTCTGGATGGTGATTCTTACGATCGCAGTGGTTTCTGCTATGTACCGATTAGTGATGAGATGGGTCACCGATGGAAGTGGGGGCAGTGGTCTCAGCGAAGAAGAATTTGGTGGATGGGCAGTAAAAGTAAATGCTGCAATCACCTTTGTGGAATATACGCTTACCTTTTTGGTGAGTATGGCCGCAATGGTCACCTTTATCGCTGACCGAATTCCATTGCTCAATGAAAAATTCCTTTGGATTCAATATCGTACGCTTATCGCAATCGCTTTAAGTATCCTCACCGGCTGGCTGGTGAACCGCGGCCCCAAAATGGCTGCCCGAACATTTGGTCCCGCTACCGCTGGGGTATTAATTCTTTTATGGGCGATGGTGATTGCCACAATTGTAAAGTATGGCATCAGATTACCCGAATTTAATTTTGAGGCTTTTAATCCTGAATATTTAGAATTTACTATTGGTGGATATGTACGCATCTTAGCAGTGATGACTGGCATTGAAGTTTTTGCAAACCTGGTTGCTGCCTATGATGGGACCCCTAGAGAAAAGAGCAACAAAGCTTTTAAAAGTTTGCTGATCATTATGGGCACAACCGCGATTACGATGTTGATCGTTGGTCCTGCTATTCTAGACCTTGCAGATTACAACAACCATGAAGTTTCCGTGTTTACCCAAACCATGGATCAACTGCTTCCGGCTCCCTTACCTTGGTTTGGAACGATGGTCGGTGTGCTGGTATTGATGTCTGCATCAGCGGCAAGCTCTCAGGGATTACAAAACTTAGCCCTAGGTTTAGCCAAGCGAAATTATATTCCACCAAATTTAGGAAAACAAAATAAATTTGAGGTGGCAGATAAACCCGTATGGATCGAAGTCGCCATTGTTATCATTTGTTTCTTGTTTTTTGGCACCCATGAAGAAACGTATTTAGCGATCTATGCTGCCGGTGTTTTTATTCTATTAAGTATGACTGGCTGGGCGGTAACCAAGAGGTTGATGAGGCAACTGGGCGGAAAGTTTTCAATCCCCACACTATTATTGATCGGCGGCACGATCTTGGCATCCTTGCTTACAACTGCTGCCACAGTGATCATCTTTAATGAAAGATTCTTGGAAGGGGCTTGGACATATTTCCTGTTTATTCCTCTGTTATTTGGTATTTTTACGTATTTCAGAAACAGCTTGGGTGCGCCAAGTCCATTGATGGATTACCTTGGTCGTTTCGATGCTTCCCAGTTGGCAGGTTTTGGTCTTGGTCAGGCAGTTAGCGTTAGCGTCTCTGACTCAGAAGAAGAAGTGCCACAATTTTCCTGGCAGCCAGAAGCAATTGAAAAGAGTCGATGGCGTGATCAAACTGTCACACTTAAGAAAATTGTTGTGTTGTTGGACGGTTCTAAATACGCAGCCCAGGCCATTCCATATGCAGAATCTCTTTGTGTCAAAACAGGCGCAAAATTAATATTGCTTTCTGCCTTTAAGTCTGAAACGGAAGAAGAAGCAAAAAAGATCGAGAAAAAGAGAAAAACCTATCTTTCTCAAATCGCAGAAGAACTCAGTGAGAAAAATATTACGGTTCAAAAAATAGTCCGTCAAGGGTCATTATCTGAAGTAACAAAAAGATTGGTCCATGAACAAAATATTAACCTTGTCGTCACCTCCACACGAGGGGCTTCTGGTAATGTACATTGGTTGAAGGGTGGTGTTTCTAGCAAATTGATGCGCACGATTACCACGCCAGTATTATTGGTGCCCGCAAAGGAAGATTCGAAATTTGGCAAACCAAATATTGAAAACATCCTTGTTTCATTAGACGGATCGATATATTCTGAGGCTGTACTTCCTTATGCCCGAGCATTAGCAAACGCTTATTCTAGCGATCTTGTTTTGCTTTCTGTGCCTGCTGTGCCAGAGGCCGAAAGTTATCGTGCCCCTGGAATTGCAGTGGAAACGATTCGTTCTCAAATGGTTAATCGGATGGAAGATTTCCTTAAGGCGGTAGCCCGTTCCTTGTCAGAAGACAAGATCGATGTGAAATCTATCGTGACCGGGTCTCGTCCTTCTCAAACTATCTTAAAAATTGGAAAAGAGGAAAAAGCAGATTTGATCATGATGACCTCACGTGGACGGGGAGACCTAGAAGTTTGGTTAACCGGGAGTGTTGCCGAATCTGTAGTGGAAAAAGCAGATAAAGCAGTGATGATGGTGCCAATTCATAAATAAAAAGTATATATACACAAAAAAGGCGCACAAAACTGAACTGCACCCCAAAAGGTGGACACAAAACAAAAAGAGCCTCGTGAGTTAGCGAGCCAGGCACCTTAGATCATAAGGTGCCTTTTTTTATTTAATTTGTAAATTGGTTAAAAAAGGATCGATGCTAGCTCATTTCGGTAACTTCGTATTTCGGGGTCAGAAGGGGGCATTAATTCTAAAACGCCAAGGATCAACTTTTTAAGTTCATCATCTTTATAATTTCGATCTGTCCGCAATACATCCAGCAAGCCATCCAATCCAGCATTAATATTTCCCAAACCGATTAAATGAATACTCTGGCGGAACATGATTCCCAGGTCATCTTCCTCAGTCTCATCATCCATAGAAAGGCCAGTCATACTTAGCGCTAAGGGGACCAGTTTTTCTGCAGATTGATATTCTTTACTGCTTGGAAACGCATTCAAGATGACCAATGCATCAGAAGGCTTATTTTGGGCGATCAAACTTTTTGCTAATCCTAATAGGGCGATCGAATTATCTGGATCGGATTTTAATGATTTTTGAAATGCAGGAATGGCTTCCTCCCACCGTTTCAAGGAAAGTAATCCTAATCCTTTTTCCCTCATCAGGTCATTTTTAGGATTCACCAATGCTTGAAGAAAATCTCTTATTTGTTTCTCGGACTTTATTCCGTTGAAACTGTTTGCAAGTTCACCCTTGAAATATGCGAATACTGTCGGTAGATTTGTGATATTCATCCGCATGATCAAATTTTTATTTTCATCGGAATTAACCCGGGCCAACCGAAAAGCTCCCTTTGCTTCTTGGGCTAATTTTTCTAATATCAGGGAAAGCGCCTTACTTGTCTGGCTCCACTCGGCCCAAACATCCACAATTACGGGCACAGTGCTTGAATAAGACACCACTTCGTATTGATAATCGGCTTCGGTCACTTGAATAATATGATCAGATGACATTATTGATCCACTCCATTTTGGCTAAATTGCTGCTCAATAGAATAATCCTACCAGAAAATTATTTGTTTTTTATA
>JABJGH010000005.1 GCA_018662365.1 Chloroflexota bacterium
ATTGGTTCAATTTGTTACAAATTGCACAAATCACCCATTTTTAGTATAATCATTTATGAGATTAATAATTGAATTTGGCTAAGTTTTTCTAATATCTTTTTATTAAAAAATACTTCCCAAACAAATATTCAATTCGTACCTTCCGGTAAGAATTAGTTGTTCTTATGATTTGATAATGGAGGAAAGATGTTAAACGTGCACCAATTAAATGTTTTTGCTACAGCAGCAGAAACATTGAATTTTACCCAAACCGCAAAAAGGCTTCATTTGACTCAATCGAGCGTCAGCCAACATATCAAGGCACTTGAAAATCAATTAGGTGTGGATCTTTTTGTGCGGAAGGGGAGAACTTTAGAAATTACAGATGCAGGGAATGTTTTAGTACCCATGGCAAAAGAAGTCGTGGAAGGGTCTATTCGAGCATCTGAGCAGATGGAATTACTAAAACAAGAAATACACGGACATTTAATCGTAGGGTGTAATACTGCCCCGGGAAAATATGTTTTACCGAGATTATTGGCTGAGTTCCATAAGGAATATCCTTTGGTTAGAATTTCCTGCCAAGTATTACCCCAACTGCAAACCCTGGAAGGTCTGGCAGAAGGTGAAATTCATTTTGCATTCACCAATGTGGATGATCTCAATCAGAGCTCGGCTGATTTCAAACTTTATATGCAAGAACCATTAATTCTAATTGTGCCTTTAGGACATCCCTGGGCGACTAGGGACGAGATAGAACCCGAAGAATTATATGATGAACGCTATATCATGCGAGATATGACATCTGGGACCTATATCAATACAAAATCAACCTTGCGAGATATTGGGATCGAGATGGAAAAATTAGATGTATTGATGGAAATGGGCACCTCTGAATCTGTTGCCCTGGCAGTTGAACAAGGCCTGGGCGTTGGCTTCGTGTCGAAAATGATCGTTGACAAGATATGTGATGGAAAAGTGAAATCCGTTCGTGTCAGGGGAATGGACATTGTTCAAAATATTTATTTTGGACGACAAGTCAATCAACCTGCATCGGGTGCGCAAGCCGCATTTTGGGGATTTATAAATGGTATGAACTTAGATATTTTCGAAAGTAAAATTAAAATTCAAAATGACGAGATATTGTTTGTTCCATAATTAGTAATTATTTAAAGAAAATTTATCCGTGCAGGAGCATTTCCTGCACGGATTTTTTATTTTAAAAATGGATCTTAAATTTAGTATTTTAATTTAAGAAATCCTCCCTTCCCTTGGGGTATAATCAAAAAGTCACAAAGTTGATACAATTTCCTAGGATTGAGGAGAATTTATGCGTGGAAGTAGGAAAAAATCTGGTGGCTCCCGAATTCGGGGGGGGCGCCCGGCACCGCGATCGAAAGGGGTCGCACGCCGACCATCAGCCAGAACGGCTGTTAGAAGAGGGGCAAATACTAGAACTTCTCAAGTTCGACAAGTAAAAAGACAAAATACAAGGCGTCAAGCCTCAAAAACATCTGCTCGGCCACGACCTGTGGTTCGTCCAAGATCTAATCCGATCAAGCGGATGCCCCAGGCGAGACCAAAGCTTGCAAGACCTGGTGTTAGCCCAAAGCCTGCAACCGTATCGCAATCTGCTGGCGTTCGTAGAACTGCACGGATGCCGCGCATATCAGGGAAACCTAGCAGGACGGTAAGACCCTCTGCCCGTCAAATTAAAAGAGGTGGGTTGGCCATGCCAGTTGTCGCAGCGGGCACTTTCATTGCGTTAAATCGCGCCAGAGTACATCCAGATCTTCTTCCAGAAATTAATTATATAGAAACGGCCTTAAGCGATCTTCAAGTGGGTTCTAGTTTTGTCGATATTCAGGAAGATGTTGCAGAACTTGATTCTAATTTAAATCACGCATTGAATTTATTAGAAAGTGCGAGAGAAAAAGGGTACAAGTACCAGAAGGACCTAGAGGATATTGCCTATCAGGCGATGAGCCGTTGGCAAAAGGTTAGTGGAGATATTGGGGGGAAGATCGATCAACAATCTAGGATGATCCAAAATAATTTCACAAATGTTAATTCTGGAATCCAAGAATTAAATACTGTCATTTCCACGCCCTCTGGAGCCTCTGCAGTTCGACGATTACAATCCGAAATTTTAAATTTGAAGAATGATGTGCAATCTGTGAGTAATTCAATTGAAAGTATATATTCAGATATTGAATCTCAAACTTCGCAATTGATCTCACGATTAACTACGATCCATTGGATTCTAACCCAACAGGAAGAAGCAAGTTTTGAATTTGAAAGGGATGAGGATATCTATGCGGCTGTTACTGCTCGATGGGATCAAGAAGGAAAGGACGATCCAGAAGGAATTCTCTTTTTAAGCAATAAGCGCCTGATTTTTGAAAGAAAAGAAAAGGTATCTACGAAAAAAATATTATTTGTCACAACAGCTTCAGAGTTAGTGCAGGAAGCTATGGTGATTAATAAATTGTCTGAGATCAAGGAAGTTAAAGCGCATAATAAAGGTTTGTTTGGGGGGAAAGATTTTATTAATGTGGTCTATGATGATCAAACGATCCCATACCAAATTAGCCATCAAGATAATAAGGAATGGATCTTACTGATCAAAGATGCAAAGTCGGGAAAGATCGAAGATGATCGAACGAGTGGAACAGGTTTGAGTTTTTCTGACCTTACTGGCGCTGTGACTGAGGCAGATATCTTGGATGCTCAAAATGAAGTAAATGAGCTTCAGGATGAGATGATGCTGAAAAACCTGCAAGATGAAATTTCTACATTGGAAGGAGAAGTCAACAATCTAGGTCGCGAATTAGCCGAACTGCGGGCACGCGGATACAATGTTGAAAAGACCCTAGAGGCAGACATTGTTGTTTTGGCAGCACAGTGGGAAAAGATCAAGAACCGAACGAAAACCACGATCTCATTACAAACCAATATGCTCGCCAGCCAAATGAAAAATATTCAGGAAAAAATGTCTGCTCTGGCAGCAAAATCGGGCAACTTGGCCCTAGCCCGACCTCAATTTGTTTCCTTAAAATCAGCAATTGCTTCCGCTGAAGCCCAGGCTGAAGCTGCGGAAGAAACGGTTTTAGATCAATATGATGAGTATGCCAATGAAGTAGAATTCTTGGACTCTCATTTTGAATGGGTAGATTGGATGTTAGATGCTCTTGAAACGGCCTCGTTTAAACTTCTGGCTACTGAAAGTGGCGTAGCGGCGGTAGAAGCAGTTTGGGACCGAGCAGGTTTAGAACCAGAAAATGGTGTCCTATTCTTGACTGACCAAAGATTTTTATGGGAAGATCGAGAAGGAGCTTACGAGCTAAAGATCGATGTGCCCGTTTCAATGATTGAAAAAATAGTTGAAGATTTAGATGAGGAGACCGGATCTGAAAAGTTGGTAGTCAGTTTTGGGAGCGATGCCCCCGTTTCAAAAGGTTTCTTTTTGCTTTCTCAACCCGTAGCCGAAGAATGGTTGCAGATGGTTGGAAGGGCACAATCGGATGGATATGCCCAGGATATGGCTATAGAGATTGATGAAAAGGATCTTGAACGAATTAAAAATGCCCCAACCCAATGTCCAAATTGTGGGGGGGCATTCACAGCGCCGATCCTTCGTGGACAAAATGAGATTACCTGCGAGTTTTGTGGCGTCGTAACTAGAATCTAATTAAGTAACAAAAAGATAAATTATGGCAGAAATTGGAAAACTTTTAAATGATCGTTATGAAATTCTCTCCACACTTGGTCAGGGGGGGATGGGAGCGGTTTATCGTGCAAGGGATCAGGTATTAGATGTTTTTGTAGCGGTAAAAGAAAACACAATTGAAGATGAGGAAGGTTCCAGACAATTTCGTCGGGAAGCTACCATCTTGGCGAAGATGCGTCATCAAAATCTTCCCCGGGTGACCGATCATTTTGTTCTGCCAGAGCAAGGACAATACCTTGTGATGGATTATATAGAGGGGGAAGATCTTCGCCAAAGGATGGAACGAGATGGCTCAATTCCTGAAGATGAAGTGATCTTGATCGGGGTTGCGATCAGCGAAGCATTATATTATTTGCATAATCAAAATCCTCCGATCATCCACAGGGACCTTAAGCCAGGAAATATTAAGGTAACGCCTTCTGGTCAAGTGGTATTAGTGGATTTTGGATTGGCAAAAATGGTGGAAGAAAGTAAAGAAACCACAACTGGTGCCCGGGGATTAAGTCCAGGATATTCTCCTCCTGAACAATACGGTACCGCCAGAACGGATAAACGAAGTGATATTTATTCACTTGGCGCTACACTTTACACCTTCTTGACCGGAACACAACCGGAAGATGGTCTAGAGGTGATGATCCAACAATCGGAATTAACCAAAATCCGAGATCGCAATCCAAAAATAAATCGAAAATTAGCATCCACCATTGAGAAAGCTCTCAACGTGGTGCCTGAAGAACGTTATCAGGAAGCGATAGATTTTCAGCAAGCACTTTTAGACTCTAGCGATACGGTTGCAAAAAGGATACAAAGTGGTGAGGTTTCATTGCCTTCAATTGCCGGCGCGGAAACAGTAAAAGTAGATGGAAGTGAGTCGAATAGGGCGCATACTAGCAGACCCGCAGCTTCAATGAGGAATAGTAAAAAAACCAGAAAGCCTGTTTTTTGGTTGGCAATGTTTGCTCTCCTTTTAGCTGTAGGAGCTGCATCGGTTTACTTTCTAATGCCTGATTTGTTACCCACAAGTTGGTATCCAGAAAATACCTCGACGGCATCACCGCCCACTTCTACAGTAATTCCTACCCAAGAAACAGTAGAAACAGAAAGTGTCATTGCATCTGAATCAACTCCGACAGTAGCTCCTTCGGAAACCGCAGTTGTTTTTCCGACTGAAACAAGTACACCAGCCGCTACACCTCGTTATGGAGGGGATTTGATCGCATTTGCTTCAAATCGGGATAACCCAACAGGAAAACCCCAAATATTTATTTTCAATATGGAAACCGAAGAAATTGCCAGGATCACAGAAAAAGCTAATGGGGCTTGCCAACCTTCTTGGTCTCCTGATGGACAACGGATCGTCTTTGTTTCTCCATGTGATCGAAATAAGGCAAGGTATTTGGGATCCACACTTCATATTATGAATGCAGATGGAAGTGACTCATTTGAAATTCCTTCCAAACCGGGGGGAGATTATGACCCTGAATGGTCTCCTGTGGATAATAGGATCGTTTTTACATCTGAACGTGATTTCGATAGACCAAGTATATTTGTGTATGATGTTGATACTGGAGAAACCACAAACCTCAGTCAAATTCAAGCTTATGATTTTCAACCTTCCTGGTCGGCAGATGGAAGTAAGATCGTTTTTGTAACTAGCCGATTCGTGCCCAATCAACTCTGGTATATGGAATCTGAAACAGGTCGTCCTTGGGGTGTAGTTTCTAGGGATGATGATTTGACATATTCTCAACCATTTTGGTCATCAGATGGAGAAGACATTCTATTTACTCAAACTTGGACTGGGCAACAATTTGTATTGTTAAAAACCTTGGATTGGAATGATGGCGTGAGTCCAGGTTTTGATGAGGATTTGGTTTTCGATATCAATGTTGGGTTGTGGGAGGCTGACTTTTCCCCAGATTATTCCGGAATGGTATTCGTTAGCAATGATGGACTTGGCAACCAAGATATTTATGTGGCTAATTACGGTAGTTTAGATTGGAGTCGATTAACTACATTAAATTCAAATGATTATGACCCTGCATGGGGTCCGGGCTCATCACCTTAGGTAAAAACTAAAAAAAACTGCGGAAATCTCCGCAGTTTTTTTGTTTAAATAACCATTATTGACGGCTTTTTATTAGATCAGCTAATTGTTGCAATGTGTCGAATGTGTCTGCATTCAATTCGGTATCGTCGATGACGACATTAAAACTTTCTTCTACAAATAAAGCTAAATCAACTAAGGAAAACGAATCTATCAATCCACCGGAGATCAAAGCTTCATCGCTCGCGATTTGTCGATCTGGTTGTTTCATAATTTCCGTTTTGATATAGTCCGCTAGTTTTTCAATCATTTCTACACTCATATTTGGGTAAACCTCTTTCAAAATTTTTGCTCATTATACTGGATTATTCGTGCTAGTTGTTTATTATTTCCAAAATTTTAGGGATTAACTGATCAGCTAGTTGAGCAGAGCCTTCAGGGGAGAGATGTATGGCGCTATTGGTAAATTCAGTATTATCAACCGCCTGCCAAAGATCAATATATGCCCATCCATTATCTTCTGTTTCGGTGGCCAGGAGTTGGCGATAAGAATCATATGCCCAGCGTGGGTAAAAGAAATCATATCGAATATCGCTGTTCTCTCCCTGACTAACAAAGATCGGTTCATTGACAATTAGGACAGGAATTTGATCCGCATGCTCGATCCCAGCTGACATCACATCGAAGGCTAGATCATTTCTGGAAAGGGTAGGGGGGGCAAATCCATAATAGTCATCAATGGGGTCCAGATCCTCTGCTCGCAGTTTGTACTCGTCTGGAATATATTGGTCGATGCCAGTCGCTGCCCACAAGGGGGCGTAAAATTGCAATCTTAAGACATCTGCAATTTGCCGACGTTGTCCAATAATCGTTTTTTCCCAAAAGGTTTCATTAATAAAAAGTTCACTGTTAGGATCAATATTTATCGAATATTGTTCGATCAGTGGCTTAACAAATTCGGGGTTTTGTTGAACCAGAGGGGTAAAGATTTGTTTTTCATAGGGGAACGATTCTAATGTGACCAGCCAGATGATCAGGTTGGGCTGATATTCTAAAACCCTATCTAAGATCATGAGGTCTTTGGTCAAAGATATTGTGGGATATCCAAAATTATAAAATTCAATATCTTTTCCCTCTGCTGTTTCTAATTCTGATCGGTTTAATATGTTTGAAAGGGTATCTTCATTTTCAAGGTAAAAGCCCCAGGTTGAAGAATCTCCAATTAGGAAAACTCTAAATTCATTTTCTGATTTATCAATTCCCGATATTTCGTGGGATGAGAACATTGCTTCAAGATTATATAAACTAAGATTGTAGGCTTCGGCGGGATTTTCTCCAAAGGGTAACCTTTCACGTCCTGGTACTAAGGAATTATAGACACTCAGTTTCCCTAATATCTGTTGGGGGGAACTAAAGGCAAAGATCAAATTGAAAAGGATGAAGAGGATCACCGCCTTGATCAATAAGCGCCATAAATTTGTTTTTGAGGTGTTATCGTTCATGCGCCACCCCCAAAAAGGACTTGAAAGGTATGTATCGCATCTGATGGATCGGGGAGGGCAAACCAAACCCAACCTAATACCACAAAATGGAAAGTGAGCAGCACCCCAAGGCTTTCAGCTACTTTTTGGTTTGATATCAAAGGGCGGGATTTGGTGAACTCAACCCAGCGATTATGAATGAATAAGCCTATCCCATGCCAAAGCCCCCAAATCACAAAATTCCAAGTGATACCATGCCAAAGGCCTAATAGGACCATCGTGCCAAGTTGACCGAATAATATAATCACGGGGATGGAGACTTTGCGAGATCGCAATGCCCTGGTTAGGGGATTGAAAAAATACCCTCTGAACCATTGAGCAAGGGTCATATGCCAACTGTTCCAGAAGGCAGTTAAGTTGCTTTTTCGATAAGGTTGATCAAAGTTTTCTGGAAGTTGAATGCCAAATAACATGCCAAGTCCAATGGCGATTTGGGTATAACCTGCAAAATCAAAGAAAATTCGGAATGCGTATGCATAGGTGAGCACCCACATCCATATTGTAGATTGGGTTTCCAAGTGGTTTGTTGAATTTAGAGCGAATATCGCCAAGCTATCGGCGATCGCAAATTTCATAAATATGCCAATCACGATCCGTTTTCCAGCCAATAAGATTTGGTTTGGGTTTAATATGAAATCATCATCGAGGTCTTTTCCAAATCGTTGGATTTTATCTATGGGGCCAGCAGTGAGAGCGGGGAAGAAAATGATAAAAGTGATGAAATTCGATAAAGAGGTTTCTGGCAGCCGGTTGTTCATCCGGTCTCGGAGTGTGTGCAATAAGCGAAAAGCAACATAGGAGAAACCCAACCAGCGGATGTCAAAGGCGGTTGCTAGTTCGACCGATTGTCCAGTGAAATTTCGCAAAACTGTGCTCAACCATAATGCCAATACTTCTGTTTTTAGAAAAATAAAAAGCACAATGATTTTGATCACCGCAGTCTGGATCAGGTTTTTGTTTCCACTGATCCAATGGTTAATAGTCTGGGTAATGATTACAACCAACATTATTAAGACAATGATTTGGAAGATTTCTGGCGGTCGAGTAACTGTTAAACAACAAAGGGGGAAAAAATAGCGCGTCAGCGAGATCAAGAGGATCACCGATGTGATCAGCAGAGCCGTTTTCTGGTCAGCTTTACTCACCGCCCCTTTTTCTTGACGAGTATAGGCCCAGGTGAATACGGATATGGCAATCGTAAGGGTGGGTAACCAAAAATCTAAATTTCTAATGGGGGTGGCTGGCTGCAGCCAATAGATGGCGAGAATGCTGATTATTAAAAGGAGAGGTTTTCTTCCGCTTCCTTTTAATAGAGAAGCTGATACTAGAGCTAACCCAATAAATATGAGAATATTGCTTAAACTCATTGATTAGAAGCCCTGATAAATCCATTGGGGAGCCTGATCGGCAGTCAATATGATGACCATAATGACGATCAGGCTAAGTGCTAGAGCAGATAAATTTTCTCTAGAAAATATTTTTTTGAACATCCTCTAGCGATAACCACACATGCGCCATTCACCGCCCTCTTCAATGCTGAGATATTGGCGGGCATCGAGTGGGAAGGGTGCATCTTCTCCAGAATATGTAGCAATAATATTTCCTTCACAGGATACTACTGCAAAGTCCCCGTCTGTTTCTGTAAATGTACAGGCAATTTCATCTAGCCGGGTTTCGACCCCATAATAGGCTTGGCTTTCGGTTAAGGCACTGGCTTCCCATGCAGCACAGGAGAGGTTGATTAGTGTGTCTTGGTCTTGATCAGCTAAGGCTGTTAAATAACTTTCAATGGCGATCGCCGAATCTTCGGTGTTTCCACCCGAGCTACATGCTGTAAGAATGCCAGCAAGGATAATTATTGATGTGAGCAGTAATAATTTTTTCATATTCAGTCATCCTAAGGGTAGTTAAATTTTAGCCATTCATTTTACTATAAATAGACCTGAGTTATGATATTTTATCGGATTGGTTTGGAAAATCTTCATGGAAACGTTGATAAAAACCCAAACCTTTGAGATAATTGTTACACATAGCACAATCAACATGCAAGAATTTTTATCCTCGGTAAGGATTCGATGGTCTTAATCTGAAAACAAGGAAGGTATCAAATGACCGCAAATATAATTAACGGCAAAGAAATTGCCAAAGATGTTAGAAGAGAAGTAAAGGAAGCAGTGGAAGAACGTGTTGCCACTGGAAAATCAGTACCTGGTCTGGCCACAGTATTAGTGGGAAGTGACCCCGCCTCAGGGATGTATGTGAAAATGAAACAACGTGCTTGTAATAAAGCTGGGATCAATGCCTTTCATATTGATCTTCCTGCAGACACAAGCCAAGAAGAATTGGAAGCAAAGGTTGCAGAGTTAAATGCGGATGAAAATGTGCACGGCATTTTGGTACAGCTTCCCCTTCCTGATGGTCTTGATGAAGAGCGCGTATTACAAGCGATTGATGTCAACAAAGACGTTGATGGGTTCCACCCTTTAAATATTGGTCGATTGGCTCAAAAAGGTCGAACTCCCGTGTTCATGCCCGCAACACCAGCCGGATGTATTGAACTTCTAAAACGAACCGGCGTGGAATTAGAAGGCGCCAATGCAGTTGTTTTGGGACGATCAAATATTGTCGGTATGCCAGTCGCGCTCATGTTAGTTGAACATAACGCGACAGTGACAATTTGCCACTCCCGCACCAAAGATTTGAAAGGTCTCATTCAAACAGCGGATGTGTTGGTCTGTGCAGTGGGTCGCCCTGAAATGGTAAAAGGGGACTGGATCAAACCCGGTGCAGTAGTGATCGATGTAGCTACCGTGAAAGTCGATGCACCAGAACTTGAAAAAGGTTACAAATGGGTGGGAGATGTGGCGTTTGATGAGGCAATGGAAGTTGCTTCAGCGATAACCCCTGTTCCCGGTGGTGTAGGTCCAATGACTATTGCCATATTGCTTCAAAACACATTGAAGGCTGCTCAATTAGCTGACTAATGTGTAATATATTTTGATTCCAAAGAGCGCATAAAGTATGCGCTCTTTTCTTTTAAAGGGGGCAAATTCGACGAATACTTGTCAGACAATTGACTCAACTAAATATTTTTGTTAAACTAGGGCTGTCTAGTTGTCTGACATTTGCTAAATTTCCATTAATGGAAATTTAGCATAGAGAATATTTTTATCATGATAAAAATATTCTCCCCCTATCATATTCAAAACAATACTATTCTGTTCAAGGTGAAAAATGAGCACTTTATTAGTAAAAAATGCAATGTTATTAGCCACTATGGATGACCAGCGTCGGGAAATATCTGATGGTGGTCTTTTTATTAGAGATGGCTTTATCGAGCAGGTGGGTACTAGCAGTGAATTACCTGAAACCGCAGATGAGATCTTAGACCTTTCAGGTCATGTCTTATTACCCGGGCTAATCAATACGCATCATCACTTTTATCAAACACTTACCCGAGCGGTTCCTGCAGCGCAAAATGCAAACCTTTTTGGATGGTTAACCACCCTTTATCCGATTTGGGCAGGGATGAACGCTGAAGATATTTATATTTCCACCCAGACAGCCTTGGCTGAACTTGCCCTCTCTGGTTGCACAACCGCATCTGACCATTTGTATATTTTCCCCAATAGTTCTAAGTTGGATGACGAGATCCACGCTGCGCGGGAGATCGGGGTTCGCCTGCAAGCGTCTCGAGGCTCAATGAGCCTGGGGCAAAGCAAGGGTGGCTTACCCCCTGATAGTGTCGTGGAGGAAGAAGATTTTATCCTTCAGGATAGTGTGCGGCTCATTCAGAGATATCATCAAGCTGAGGATGGTGCGATGACCCAGGTGGTCTTAGCCCCATGTTCCCCTTTCAGCGTAACTGGGGATCTGATGCGGGAAACCGCAAAATTGGCGCGTGAATATAAGGTGCAATTGCATACGCATCTGGCAGAAACCGAAGACGAGGACCAATTTTGTTTGGACCAATTTGGGCATAAGCCTGTCGCATATATGGAGTCGGTCGATTGGATCGGAGACGATGTTTGGTTTGCACATTCGGTGCATTTAAATAAAGAAGAAATTGCCTTATATGCAAAGATAGGATGTGGGGTTGCCCATTGTCCAAGTTCAAATATGCGCTTGGCTTCTGGCATTGCACCCCTCATTGAAATGTTGACTGCAGGCGTCAAAGTGGGTTTAGGGGTAGACGGTTCCGCAAGTAATGATGGCTCTCATATGCTCGGTGAAGTACGACAAGCCATGTTACTCTCCCGATTGGGTGCAGGAATCACAGGAGCATCCCTTTCTGGTGAAGATGCTCCACCTCTGATGACTGCCCGCACAGCATTAGAAATTGCTACCCGTGGAAGTGCCTCTGTCTTAGGAAGAAAAGATATCGGCTCATTAGAAATTGGAAAATCTGCTGATTTTTTTGCAGTGGATCTCAATCAATTGGACTTTGCCGGATCGTTGCATGATCCTTTAGCTGCATTGGTTTTCTGTGCACCAGCAAAAGCAAATTACACTGTTGTCGGGGGAAAATTCGTCGTCAAAGACGGTCAAATAGTAACGATCGATCTTAATGAATTGATCGAAAAACATAACAAGGCAGCTGCGAGATTGGTTAAAAATTTGTAGGATAAAAATGGAATCATCAGAGCGAATCATCATTTGTGGGGCTGGTATAGCGGGGTTGGCCACTGCCTACATGCTTGCAAAAAAACATGAATATGAAAATATCTTGTTGATTGATGAGCGCGCCCCGATGTCCCTTACCAGCGATAAGTCTACCGAATGTTATCGAAATTGGTGGCCTGGGCCTGGGGATGATATGGTGAAAATGATGAATCGCTCAATCGAATTGATCGAAGAGATCGCAGTTGAGAGTGGGAATGTTTTTCACTTGAATCGGCGGGGTTACTTATATTGTGTGACAGACTCGGCTAACATCAATCCGCTAATTGATTTTGCTAATGAAGCATCCGATTTAGGGGCTGGGGAAATAAGAACTCATCAGTCTATCGAGAGCGATTATATTCCTGCAGAACCGGAAGGATTTGAGCATATTGCTTTGGGGGCGGATCTCTTTTTGGATCAGGATCTGATTCAGCAAGTTTTCCCATATTTATCAAATGATACTGTGGCTGTGTTGCATGTTCGGAATGCAGGATGGTTAAGTGCGCAACAATTTGGTGCCTACCTATTAGAGCAAGTAAAGAATTCGGGAGGCAATTTCCTCTCTGGTAAAGTTGTTGAAATACTTCAAAAGGATGGGCAGGTGGTGGGGGTTAAACTTGCAAATGGGGAGAGGATCGAAGGAAATATATTTATTAATGCAGCCGGTCCGATGCTAAAGGATTTGGGGGACCTTATTGGGGTAGACATTCCGGTATATAACGAACTCCATCTCAAGGCTTCAATTAATGATTCATTGATTGCAGTCGATCGTGATGCCCCGATGGTAATTTTGGCTGAGAACCAAATTCTTCCATGGACTGATGAAGAAAAAGAAATGCTGAAAGAAGAGGAAGAGACTAAATATTTAACCGATACCCTCCCTTCAGGTGCCCATTTGCGCCCCGAAGGAGGCATGGAAGCCTCCAGCCTTCTATTGCTTTGGGATGTACATGATGAAAAGGTTGAAGCAGTATTTCCACCAGAATTGGATCCGATGTATCCAGAGCTGGCATTAAGAGGTATTTCAACGCTGGTTCCTGGCTTAAAAAAATATATAGAAAAAATGCCAAAACCATTTATTGATGGGGGGTATTACACCAAGACCCAAGAAAATCGCCCATTGGCATGTCCATTAGAACTGAAGGGTGCTTATGTCATTGGTGCAATGGCTGGGTATGGCATTATGGCGGCTGCAGGCTTGGCAGAAATCGTGGCAGCCCATGTAGCTGAAAGTGAACTGCCAGAGTATGCTCCTGCATTTTCTTTATCTAGATATCAAGATGAAAATTATATAAATTTATTAGAAGATTGGGGCGACAGCTGGCAGTTATAAAAAGGGATTGACTTATGAGTGAAAAAAATCAGAGGCCGACATCATTATCTCAAAATTTACATGATCGTTTAAATCAAGTAATTTCTGAGACTGAACCTGGAAGTCGTTTGCCATCTGAGCCGCGCCTTGCAAAGAAAATGGGTGTTTCAAGAGCAACCTTGCGGGAGGCGATGCGCACCTTTGAAACCCAGGGTGTTATCCATCGACGACAGGGAGTAGGTACTTTTGTGATCCATCCTTCTCAAGTGATTGAAACTGGATTAGAAACCCTAGAAAGTATCCATACGGTTGCAGATAGAATCAATTTGGATGTGCAAATGAGCACTTTTCGTGTGGAGCATCGTCTTCCCACAGAGAAAGAGCAAAAGATACTATCAGTTAAACCCAATCAAAAAGTAAATCAGACCTCTTGGGTAATGGAAGCAGAAGGTCGACCAGTAGCTTATTTAGTAGATATTATGCCTGATGACCTTATTAGTCCAGAGGATATTCGACGACAATTTACAGGGTCTATATTAGATATCCTATTGAGACGCAAAGATATTTCTTTAACGACATCTAGAAGCGAGATCAATGCAGTAGCGGCGCAATCCGATGTGGCGAAAGCATTGGGAGTACAAAAACGGGCAGTCCTGTTGTATTTTGAAGCCCAATTATTCACGGCTCAAGGTCGGTTGATCGATTATTCATATAGTTATTATTTGCCCGGATATTTTCGCTTCCATGTTCTCCGTCGCGTTGGACAAGGAAGCTAACTAAAAAAATTAGGAGAATTTTATGCAAGAGAGTTTATTAAATAAAGTAGCAGAAATAAAAAACAAGGTTGATGCCGCACAAGATGACATCATTCAATTCCTGCGAGATATTGTTGCCATACCCAGCATGAAAGGTGAATTGAAAGAAGTCGGCGAACGCATTGGTGCCGAAATGACCAAACTTGGATTTGAAGAAGTTCGATTTGACAAAATGGGAAATATTCTCGGTCGTATTGGTGATGGCGAGCGTGTTGTCGTTTATGACTCCCATATTGATACAGTTGGCATTGGTGACCCAGCCGATTGGGAATGGGATCCATTCATAGGCAAGGTCGAAGATGGAATTCTATATGCGCGCGGCGCAGTGGATGAAAAAGGCTCAACTCCCGGTATGATTTATGGCTTGGCAATTGCCAATGATTTGGGCTTACTGGAAGGGACAACAGCTTATTATTTCGGAAATATGGAAGAATGGTGTGATGGCATTGCCCCGAACACCTTCGTAGAAGTAGACCCTGGCATCCGCCCAGACTTCGTTGTTATCGGCGAACCGACCAAGATGAAAGTCTATCGTGGTCACAAGGGTCGTATTGAATTGAAAGTTACCGCTTCCGGTCGATCTGCACATGCAGCAACCCATTATCACGGTGATAACGCTATCTATAAGATGATGACTGTCATTACACAAATTCGTGAACTGGATCGTCGCTTCCGACTTGGTTTAGGTTCTCACCCTATACAGGGGCACCCTTCCATTGCTGTAACTGATGTAAAAGTACGCACCGCTTCCCTCAATGCGGTACCTGATCAATTCACAATTTTTCTTGATCGCCGTATTACATCAAATGAGCCACGTGATGAAGTGATCGCACAGATTGAAGGATTAATTCCTAATTATCTTCAGGATGAAATTCGTGTTGAAGAGTTGTTTTACGATGAACCGTCTTATACCGGTTTCACTTTTCCCGTGTCAAAGTTCTACCCACCTTTCCTCTTGGAAGACACGCACCCATTAACACAAGCTGGGCAAGATACTGTCAAAGCCTTGTGGGGTGAGAAGCGAGAGTTGGGCACATGGGATTTCTCTACCAACGGCACCTACTGGGCTGGTAAGGCTGGAATCCCCTCAATTGGTTTTGGTCCTGGCGACGAGAAATTTGCACACAGAACTCTAGAACAGGTTCCCTTGAAAGAAGTTGTAGCAGCCACAGAATTCTATGCCCTATTCCCAATGATATTATCTAAAAAGATGCTGGAGGAAAAAGGGTAAATTTAATTTTATTCGTTTATTTTTTTACCAAGGAGGTATAACATGCGTAGTTTTGCTGGACGAGATATTCTTTCTCTAAAGGATTTTGAAAGAAATGAATTTTTCCGAGTTTTTGAGATCGCGGAAAAATTGGAGCCGATCGCTCGTAATCGAAAGAATACAGATCTGCTTAAAGAAAAGACCCTAGTAACCGCTTTTTATCAACCGAGCACCCGCACTCGATTGGCACATGAAGCAGCGATGATCCGCTTAGGAGGACAAGTAACAGGTTTTTCAGATGCCAAGAATACTCGTGCAGGAGATTTCTATCTGGAGTCGATCAAAGATACTGTAAAAATGTTGGAATTCTATGGCGATATGATCGTTATGCGCCACTTCCAGCAAGGCGCACCACATGAAGCCGCAAAGTGGGCAAGCATCCCTGTGATCAATGGCGGGGATGGCTGGGGCGAACACCCCACCCAGGTCTTGACTGACCTATACACGGTGCTAAGAGAAAAAGGCAGAATTGATGGCCTTAAATGGTTGGCAGTCGGTGATATGCGCATGCGCACTATGCACTCATTAGGCTATGCTCTCACCCAGTTCGATTGCCCAATCACTTTTGTTTCTCCACCGGATATGTCTCTAACCGATGAATTCCAGGATGAATTGAAAGATTTCAGCTTGGATTATAAAATTGCAGACCATGTTGAAGAAGCAATTGCTGACGCTGACGTGATCTTGGTAGAGCCAGTTGTTCAACCCGATTATACAAAATCACGCGACGAACGCGATGCTGATAGTGATGTTGGAATGACTCCTGATAATTACAAGATCACCCGAGAATTATTATCAACCAAAGCAAAATCAGATGCTATCTTGCTGCATTCGTTACCACGAATGGATGAAATTCCTGTGGATGTAGATATCACTCGCTGGTCTCGTTATTGGCAAGAGGCCTTCAATGGTGTGGTCATGCGCATGGCATTATTGGCATTGATTTCAGGAAAAATGGAATAATAGATAATTCACGAAGGACACGATAAAGTTGAAAATATCTTATGTCCTTCGTGATATTAAAAGAAAAATAAGGAGAAAAACATGCAATCAGATTTACGAGGACGTGATTTAATTGGGGATCTTGACTTCAGTAAAGAAGAAGTCGATACAATTTTGGATGTAGCGTGGGATTTGAAGCGCAAACGTGCTTTAGGCGAACCCCATGCATATTTGCGTGATAAAACGTTGGCGATGCTTTTCTTTTTCTCCAGCACCCGTACCCGCGGTTCTTTTGAGTCTGGCATGGCTCAATTGGGAGGGCACGCAGCTTTCATTGAAAGCCGAACTACGCAAATCTCTCACGGCGATACCGAGACAGAGATGGGAGAAATTTTTGGTCGTTATTTCGACGGCATCGCCATCCGCCACGTGGATTGGGGAATTGGTAATCGCTATCTCAATTTAGTAGCTAGTGCTTCCCGTGTTCCTGTCCTCAACATGCAGTGTGAAATTTATCATCCCCACCAATGCTTGGCTGATATTATGACCATTATCGAGAAGAAAGGACGTAACTTGAAGCGCAAGAAAATGGTCGTTTCCTGGGCATATGCATCTTCTTATCTCAAACCAATCTCAGTACCACAGTCGCTTATTTTACAAATGCCTCGTTTCGGTCTAGATGTTGTTCTAGCGCACCCACCCGAATTCCAACTAATGCCCGAGATTATGGAGCAAGCCAAAGAACAAGCGCGTATTGCAGGTGCTGGCTTTGAAGTCACCGATGATATGGAGGCCGCTTTCAAGGATGCTGATGTAGTGTACGCGAAATCCTGGGGCCCCTTGCTCACCACACAGGACCCTGTTGAAGGTAAAGCCCTTCAAGATAAATACAAGAGTTGGATTACCGATCAATCCAAGATGGATTTAGCAAAAGAAGATGCAATTTATATGCATCCGCTTCCAGCTGATCGTGATGTTGAAGTTACTAGCGAAGTTATGGACGGACCGAACTCGGTCGTCTTTGATCAAGCCGAAAATCGTATGCATGCCCAAAAAGCCGTTATGGCTTTGGTGATGAGATAAGTGATGAATTCGAAAATTGCAGTTGTTGCAGTTGGTGGTAACGCATTAATTACCAATAAGAATAATAAAACGGTTTTAGATCAATTTGATGCGGCCAAAGAGACCATGGGTCATATTTCCTCCATGATCGAACAAGGCTGGAATGTGGTTTTGACCCATGGGAATGGCCCACAGGTTGGGTTTATTCTTCGGCGGTCAGAATTATCCTTGCATGAGTTGCATCCCGTACCTTTGGATTATTGCGTAGCCGATACGCAGGGCGCAATTGGTTACATGTTTCAAAAATCGTTGACCAATCACTTCAAAGAAAAAAGGATGGATAAGCATGCCGTGACCGTCGTTACTCAGGTTGAAGTATCCCGAGATGATCCAGCATTGGAAAACCCGACAAAGCCGATTGGCTCATTTTTAGATGAAGAGACTGCAAAACAACGCATGGCAGACGGAAAAGTGTTTGTTGAAGATGCGGGCAGAGGATGGCGTCAGGTTGTCCCCTCCCCAAAACCTTTAAGAATTGTGGAAATTGAATCCATAAAACAACTAGTGGAATCAGGTTTTGTGGTCATCGCTGCTGGGGGTGGGGGGATTCCCGTAATTGAAAAAGAATCCAACAAGAAATTGAAAGGGATTGAAGCAGTGATCGATAAAGATTTTGCGTCCTCACTCCTTGCCAATAACTTGAATGCGGACCTTTTGCTCATATCCACTGCCGTCGAAAAAGTAGCGATCAATTTTAATAAGCCAGATGAAAAATGGCTGGATAAAATGACTGTAGCGGAAGCCAAGCAATATATTGAAGAAGGGCATTTTGCCCCTGGAAGCATGTTACCCAAGGTAAAAGCTTGCATTCAATTTATTAAAAATGGCGGTTCGCAAGCATTGATCACTGACCCCCCCAACATCCCCCGCGCTTTAGCTGGTGAAACCGGTACCTGGATCGTCCCTTAATCAAATTTTTTTTGTGCAATAGATTGAAAATTGAGAAAAAATGAATAAATATATTGGCTATCGTTGTAGTAAATGTGGTGAAGAATATCCCCCCAAAGAGGTGTTTTATTTATGTCCTTCTGATGGGGGCGTATTAGATGTCATTCTCGATTATGAGGAAATTAGAACCGCAATAAAACCAGAAAATATGATTTCTTCTAAAGAAAATTCTATCTGGCGATATTTACCGTTATTGCCAGTAAATGATCCTGGGTATGCAGACACTCCCCTCCATTCGGTGGGCTGCACACCTGTTTACCAACCCTCTCGTCTGACAGATGAAATTGGTCTAGAGAAGCTTTGGGTCAAAGATGAAAGCAGTAATCCGAGTGCTTCCTTTAAAGATCGGGCAAGTGCTTTACTGATTGCCCGCGCAAAAGAAATTGATGCCGATGTGATCGTGACAGCTTCAACAGGAAATGCTGGCGCAGCATTGGCAGGGATGGCTGCTGCTGTGGGGCAAAAAGCGGTGATATTTGCACCAAAGTCCGCACCGAAAGCTAAGATCGCGCAGTTACTCGTGTTTGGTGCTAGAGTGATCTTGGTGGATGGCAGTTATGATGATGCCGTTGAGTTGGCTGTGCAGGCTTCAGATGAATTTGGTTGGTATTGCCGAAACACAGGGTATAACCCCTTTACTGCAGAAGGTAAAAAGACCGCATCTTTTGAAATTTGGGAGCAGGTTTTGCTCCAAGAAAAATTAGACAAACCCTTGTCCATTTTTGTATCCGTCGGAGATGGGAATATCATCTCTGGAATTCATAAAGGATTTAAGGACCTTGCAGAATTTGGGTGGCTCGAACAAATGCCTCGAATTTTTGGGGTGCAATCAGAAGGCTCTTCAGCGATTGCGAATGCATTTGATGCAAAAAATGAGGATATACGACCGGTTTCAGCAAAAACTTTAGCAGATAGTATTTCCGTGGATATGCCTAGTGATGGATTGCGGGCATTACGAGCAGCGACCGAAACGAACGGTGCATATATAAGGGTCAATGATGAAAGCATCCTGGAAGGTATTGCAAGTTTAGGACAGTCAGGGATCTTTGCAGAACCAGCGGCTGCAACAGCTTTATCTGGATTAGTGAAGGCGAGAGAATTGGGATTGATTGCCTCCTCTGATCCGACTTTGGTAATGGTAACTGGGAGCGGATTAAAGGATGTACAATCTGCTAGTAGAGCGGTAAGTGCAGCGCCAATTATCTCACCCACAATTGAAGCATTGAAAGAGGTGCTCTAACATGAAGAAATCTATTGAAATCTCTGTGGTTGTACCCATGTTCAATGAGAAAGATACAATTATGGAATTATATTCCCAGATCTCTGAAGTCATGGAGAAGACGAAAAAGTCCTGGGAATTTGTGATCGTAGATGATGGTTCGACAGACCAAACCCCAGAAATGATTAGAGAGCTGGCTAAAAAAGATGATCGGGTTCGTCCCGTGATCTTTGCAAGAAATTTTGGCCAGCAGGCTGCTGTTAAAGCAGGGTTAGATTATTCTCGTGGTGAGGGTGTTGTGGTGATCGATGCAGACCTTCAGGACCCCCCAGAAGTTATTTTGGAGTTGATTGAAAAGTGGGAAGAAGGCTATGAAGTGATTTATGCGCAGCGGACCGAAAGAGAGGGAGAATCCTTTCTCAAATTATTAACCGCTAAGATGTTTTATGCCACTATTCAACGCCTGACCGATATCAACATGCCGATGAATACCGGCTTTTTCAGGCTTTTAGACCGCAAAGTTGTCGACGTGATCAATCAACTCCCTGAGAAAAATCGATTTTTTAGAGGTCTATCGATCTGGGTAGGATTTAAACAGATTGCCGTTCCATATAAACGTAAAGCAAGATTTGCGGGGGAAACAAAATACCCTTTCTCCAAAATGTTTAAATTGGCGATTACAGCAATCACTGGATTTTCATTTTTTCCACTACAAGTGGCGATGTATTTGGGATTTATCTCCTCAGGAATTGCCATAATTACAATTCCAGTTGTAATTATTATGCGGATGTTGGGGAATCAGGCGTTTTTAGGTCAGGCAAGTACCCTGATTGCAGTATTATTTTTAGGTGGAGTGCAGTTGGTTTCATTAGGAATTATTGGTGAATATATCGGCCGCCTGTACGATGAGGTCCGTGGTCGGCCGATGTATATAGTCCGTGAAGCACCAGACATGGATGAGTAATGTTTTTGGATAAACTTTTTGAATAGCCCTAGGGCTAATTTAAATTTTGAAAAATAGGAGTTAGTATGATTGATCTAAGCATCATGGAAGAAAGATTGGAACGGACAGTTGCAAGAGCAAAGGAACAAGGGATTATTATTCCTACTTATGCACAGATGAAAGACCCAAGCACAGCCCCTGAAAAAGTTAAGGAAGCGTTAAGGGGTGTGGGGCTATGGGATGTTGATCCAAGAAATCTGTTCCGAATTACTTGGAAGAATCAACCTCAGGCGCAGGGTGGTGGATTTGGGGATGTGAATTATTTAGAACTGTCGAGCAGTTTAACAGGTGTAAAAGCTCGAATTATCGTTTTAGTTGGCAAATGGTTTCCCACGGGCGCACATAAAGTTGGGGCTGCCTTTAGCTGCCTTGTGCCGCGTTTGGTAACGGGTCAATTTGACCCGACTACCCAAAAAGCAGTTTGGCCCTCCACAGGGAACTACTGCCGTGGTGGTGCCTACGATTCGACCTTATTAGCCTGTGAATCAATTGCCATTCTCCCTGAAGGAATGAGCAAGGAGAGATTCGATTGGCTCGCAAAAATCGCTGGGGAAACAATTAAGACACCGGGCAGCGAATCGAATGTTAAGGAGATCTTTGACAAATGTAATGAACTCCGAAATTCTGGTGAAGATCTGATGATCTTTAACCAATTTGATGAGATGGGCAATTACCTGTGGCATTATGACGTGACGGGTCATGCAATGGAAGAAGTTCTTCAAAAAGAACTTGGACCAAAAGACACCTACCGCGGGATTGTTTCTAGTACGGGTTCAGCAGGTACGATCGCCTGTGGAGATTATCTCAAACAGGTATTCCCCAGCAGCAAGATCATTGCCAGTGAAGCACTGCAGTGCCCAACGATGTTAGAGAACGGATTTGGAGCTCACCGTATTGAAGGTATTGGTGACAAACATATCCCTTGGATACATAATGTCAAAAACACCGATATGGTGGTGGCGATAGATGACAACGCAGTCGTCAATTTGGCAAGGTTGTTCAATGAATCTGCTGGCCAAAATTATCTCGCAAACCAGGGTGTATCCGAAGAGATGATTGATAATTTGAATCTGTTTGGTTTCTCTGGTATTGGAAACATGCTCTCGGCGATCAAATTTGCAAAGTACAATGAATTGGGTGAGAACGATGTCGTGTTAACCGTCTTAACAGATTCAATGGAACTTTATCAAAGCCGATTGGTTGAGATGCATGCCGAACATGGGGAATATGAAACTCAAGATGCAGCCGCTGACCATGCCCGATACTTATTGGGTGAGTCGGATGATAATTTGATCGAATTAAGTTATAAAGAACGCCGCCGAATTCATAACCTAAAATATTTCACTTGGGTGGAGCAACAAGGGAAAACCTATAATGAAATTCAATCCCAATGGTATGAAGATGAATTTTGGACGAGTGTTCAAAAACAAGCCCCAGAAATTGATGAATTGATCAATGAGTTTAACAGTAGAGTAAATTTGTAAATTCTGATAAATGTTTTTTAACAGAATGATAGAAGACCGGTTGAAAGACCGGTCTTTTTTGTTGTACAATCTATTCAGGGAATCCAATGACTCAACTTCCAGAACTTACAGATCTTATTCTTGTGGCGTTTTTGCCCCATCCAAAGGACCTCGAAATTGCCCGTTTATTAGGGTGGTATCGAATTCCATTGCGGTCTTCCCCTAAGGTTGTTGCGGTGGATTGGCTGGCTTTTTACCAACCTGCCACTTTTGGGGAAGGACATAAATGGTGTGTAGAACATATCGCCCCAGTGTTGGGGCATGAATTGACCACTAGGGGTGAACTTTTTAAAGACCAACTAGATCATCCCAGTGCCAACGAGGAATATTTTAAAATTCAATTAGGCCCCATTATTACTTTGCCATCCCCGGTGAAAGCTGGTGAATGGAAACGGATCACATTCTTATATACGACAGGTGAACATCTTCTCAAAGCAGAGGGAATAAATGATCTCACGGTTCGCGAAGAAGAGAGAAAAATAATGTGGAGACCATTAAGAGAAAGGGCAAAGGAAAGTCAAAATTACAAGGTGGGAGATCTGCCGGAATTGCCCATCGACCCTGAAATCATTGCAATGTTTACATTAATGAGTGGGAGTATACCGACCACCTATGATGAAGATTGAAGACCTTCTTGACATAAGAATTTTGGCGTGCAATAATTAGGGATACAGACCATAAAAGGAAATCTAATGACTGATAAAGCAAAAGAACTCCACGAAAAGTTTAAAAATAAAATTCCAGAAGATGTACGAGAGCATGCAAAATCTGCTCGAGTAGAAATGCGAAACAGCATCACATCTCTGTTACCGCCAGAATTTGTTGAGCGCAGACGCGCTGCGAGAAAAGAAATGCTTCTGGCCGCTCAGAAAATGATCGGACATGCAATTGATCGGATGGAGACAAAAAAGAACTAATTTAAAAAGTTTATCCAAATATATAAAAAATTAAACCGTCAGAGGAACTCTCTGGCGGTTTGTATTTTTAAGGATTTCTAATATTGTTAGCGAGATCTTCTTGATCGTCGAGAGAAAAGGCCACTAATTAGGGAGAGGGTGGCACCCCCAAATAGGATCCAGGCAAATGTGAAATATTGATTAATATAAAGAATGATCCCGTTTGTCAGGAAAGCTAAGAAAAATATCGATGTCCCAACCCGTTTAATCCCTCTGTTTACTCCTCTAAGCTGCCACTCGATCATCGGCGTTCGGATTGATATTTCTCCCCTCTCTAATTTGGTCAATAGATTCTCAGCCTTCCGTGGAAGAGCAATCACGGATTGCAAAATTGTTCCAGCCTCAGAGAGCCATCCCTGCCAGTTTCCGCCAACCTCTTCGGAGATTAGTTTTTTTGTATAGGGAGCTAATACTTCCCAGAAATTAAATTCGGGGTATAAGCCAATGCATATCCCCGCGAGAATCGAAATTGTTCGAATTAAGAAAATGATGTCCTGAGGGGCTTGGAAGGGCATATCATAGACTAATTCCCGAAATTCTAAGGTGAACTCATGGACTTCTTGGAAACTAATCTCTTTGAGTTCATCCATATTCTTTCCCCAAAAGCGATCAAAGACCATCGAGTCTGCTTTTTGAATGAGATCCAGGTCCGCTCCTGGTAGGAGCATGCCCAACATTTGATAGGACTTGATCATTCGTTTACTGTCTTTTGTGCCTAGGCCGATGGCAAATTCTCGCAACCCTGCCATTGCATTTGGTGGAATATGCCCCACCATACCAAAATCAACAAAAGTCAGCTGCCAATTAGAGTTTTCGTTTCCATTGGGGTTTACAAATAGGTTTCCGGGGTGAGGGTCGGCATGGAAAAATCCATGCTCAAAAATTTGTTTCATATACGCATCAAATACCCGGGTAGCTACCTCTTTTCGATCGATGCCTGCTGCTTCTATCTGCTCGTAATCAGTTATTTTTATTGATAAAACATTCTCAAGAGTTAATACCCGCCTGGTGCTGTGGCTCCATACTACCGAAGGAATTCGGACACTGGAGATTTCCTTGAAATCCTCCTTGAAAGATTCTGCATTTCGGCCCTCTGCTTGGTAATCGATCTCTTCGAATGTGATGCGAGAGAATTCGACCAATATTGCAGGCAGATCGATCCTCTTCCGGATGGGTTTATAACGCATCACCCAATCTCCAACAGTCCTAATGGCTGCCAGGTCGGTGGCAATAATTTCTTCAATATTTGGGCGTTGAACCTTTACGACAACAGCTACTCCAAAAGGTTCCCCAGTTTTACCTCCTTTTGGAGGAAATAATTTTGCCTGATGAACCTGTCCCAAGGATGCAGCCGCTAATGGTTCTTTATCGAATTCTGCAAAAATTTTGTCCAATGGGGCATTGAACTCAGATTCAGCTAAGGCAGCTATATCCTCATAGCTCTCTGCTGCCACTTCATCTTGTAATCCCGCCAGTTCTGCGGTGATCACCTCTGGCAATACATCCATTCGAGATGAAAAAAATTGTCCGACTTTGATCATCACCCCACCCATATCCACAGCCAAAAGACGGAAGTTGCGAGCAATTTTCAATAAGCGTTGGTTGCGATTTTTATTGGCCAATCCTCGTAAACCAATTCGCGATAAAATTAATTCCCAAAATGCCAAACTAAATATTACTTTGGCGAAGAAAATAGTAATTCTGCGATAACGTGATTTTTTCATGTTGTGAATTATAGCACGCAGGATTATTTGACTTGATGGTAAACTTTAATAAGGGAAACCTTATAGCGATAATAATGATATTTGGAGAGGTTTTATGTATTTAATTCGATCTGGCACGGTGGTCACAGCAGAAAAAAGTATTGATGCAGATGTTCTTGTGGAGGGAGAAAAAGTAGTAAAAATTGGTAAAAATCTCTCATTCACTGATGCAAAAACTATCGACGCTTCTGGAAAATTTATTCTCCCTGGGGGTATTGATCCCCATACCCACTTTGACCTCCCCATGTTTGACACTGTCTCCTCTGATGACCATTATACGGGGCATAAAGCGGCCGCATTTGGGGGCACAACTACAGTAATGGATTTTATTCCCCAACCTGACGAGGGTAAATTGGCAGATGGGGTAGCCGAGTGGCGTGGAAAAGCAGATCCAAAAGCGGCAATTGACTTTGGATTTCATATGAATATCACCCGCCTTGATGAGGAAATTGAGAAAGAAATCCCAAAACTTTTGGAACATGGCATCCCGACGCTAAAAGTATTTACCGCCTACAACGGAAAACTACGTTTAGAAGATGATGAAATATTTAGAGTATTAAAAATTGCCAAAGAACATAATATGCTTACCATGGTCCATGCTGAAAATGGAGATGTAATCGAGGAATTGGTTGCAGAATTTCTAGCAGATGGCAAAACAGACCCAATTTGGCATGCGCGTAGTCGTCCGGGTTGGCTGGCCGTGGAGGCGGTTTTACGCATGGCTGCTTTGGCTGCCGAAGCAAAGGCCTCACTTTATGTGGTTCATATGAACACAGCTGGGGGCGTGGAAATGTTAAATTATGCCCGTCAACAGGGCGTGAGGGTGATGGGAGAAACTTGCCCCCAATACTTGTTTTTTAATGAAGAACACCTCTCCCGGCCAGATGGGGCAAAGTGGATCTGTTCCCCACCGATGCGAACAAAAACGGATAATACTCGCCTTTGGAAAGCATTAATTGAGAATGAATTTCAAGTACTTGGAACGGATCACTGCCCTTTCTTTTATGATGGCACAACCGAAATTGATTACGAAGGATCCCCTATCGCAATCCCTGGGAAAGAGCTAGGTAAAGATGACTTCACAAAGATACCTAATGGTTTACCTGCAGTACAGGACCGACTGCTGATTTTATGGACAAGGGCGGTTTCAACTGGGGAAATGACGCCGAACCAATTTGTTGCTCTTACAAGTACCAATGCAGCAAAAATTTTCGGCTTATACCCACAAAAAGGTACTATTGCAGAAGGCTCAGATGCAGATTTGGTAATTTGGGACCCAGAAAAGAAAATAAAATATGGAGTTGCCCAAAGCCACCATCGTACGGATTATAATTTGTTTGAAGGTTGGGAATTAATTGGATACCCTGAGAAAGTATTTTTAAGAGGTAATTTAATTGTGGATGGTGAGGAGTGGCACGGAAAAGCAGGTTTAGGGAAATTTTTGCATCGAGTACCAAATGGCGAATTTATCTAAAAATAAAATACTTTTTGCCACAAGTTTACAAATATTGATTTAAGCTATTCAAAGTTCCCTTGGTAAAATAATAATATATGTTGATTCTCAGCCCCGTTATCTTATTAATCCTTTCCGCGATTGTGTTAACTCTGCTTGGCGTATTTCGACCAAAAGCAAACTATTTATGGTTGATCGCTGCGGCAGGTTCTTTTCTTTCATGGGGTTTAGTCTGGTTTTTGAGAACTCAAATAGGTGCAAAAGAAACCTTGTTAAACTGGGGGGATACGGGGGTTTTGGATATTTCCCCAGAAATTCTCTTGGATGAAATATCCTGGAGCTTTGCCCTGGCTTTATCCACCCTTATTCTTGCAGTAATATTGACTGATGTAAGCAGAGCTGGGGAGGCAGATTGGTCATCTTGGGCTGGAAGCATGGCGATTGCTGCCCTTGGAATATTGGCAGTTATGGCGGGCAACTTTGAAACAATCCTGATCCTTTGGGTGGTAATCGATTTCTTGGACCTAATTACGTTATTCTTACGGGTTCGAGGTTATGAAAGGCAGCAGGGAGTCATATTGTATTTTTCTACAAGCTTTTTAGGAACAATGTTGGTTCTTTGGGCTAGTGTGATTTCATTCAGCCAAAACATCCATTTAACTTTTGAAAATATTCCTCCAACTTTAAATCTGTTTATCATTGCAGCAGTCGGATTACGTTTAGGAGTTTTACCCCTTCAGGCCCCCTTTATGCAAGATCCTACTCAGCAACGCGGTTTAGGGTCTGTAATCAAACTAGTTATGCCCGCAGCAAGTTTAAGCATATTGGTTAGAGTTGCAGATGTTGGAATTCCACAGATTCTAAAACCATATTTGTTGATTTTGGCTGGCTTGGCGGCTTTATATGGTGCCATAGCCTGGGCTCGATCTAAGGATGAAATCCGGGGACGTCGGTTTTGGATATTATCATTGGCTGCTATAGCAATAGCCTCAGCGATTGAGGGTAAGCAGGAAGCGGTATTGGCTTGGAGCTTAATCCTGATATTATCTGGTGCTTTGATATTTTTGGCTTCTGTTTACACGAGAAGCCGGTTAATTATTTTGATCTTGGGCATAATTGGTTTGAGCACACTCCCATTTTCGGCTTCTCAAATGGCTTCAACACTCTTTCTTAAACCGTTCAATTTACTTTTAATTCTATTTTTAATTGCTTATGCGATATTATATGCCGGGTTCATCCGCCATATTTTCAGAAAGGGCGAGAACATCTCAGGAGTTGAACCATGGGTAATTGCGGTGTATCCAGTTGGGCTTATCATCCTTATTATCACCCATTGGCTTTTAGGAACCATTTTTTCGTATAATCCAAGCAACTTAATTCCCCTCCAATTTTTATGGCCTGGGTTAGTAATAATTTCCTTTTCTGCCACAATCACCTTTTTTGTAAACAAAAATATTGAAATCCCTGCTTTTCTCTTTTCAGGGTTGGAGATTATTTTTTCGTTTGACTGGTTTTATACTTTGTTGGGGAGATTTTATAATTTCATTGGGTCAATTTTAAGATTAATTTCTGGAATGCTCGAGGGAGAAGGTGGAATTTTGTGGGCGATATTATTGGTAACGCTAATACTAACCTTGGTCATTCAATTAGGTTCCACCACGGGTGCCATTTAAGATGGAAATTAATTCATTTGCAACCCCATCGTTAATAATTATTTTTATTGCTGTAATGACGATATTTTTAAGTAGAAATTGGAGATGGGGGTTAACCTCATTGGGTATTATGTATTTAGGTGTTTTCGGTCTTATTGCAATTAGCTGGCCCACAAACCTTGCCGTTGTGAAATTGATTTCGGGATGGCTCGCCAGTTCAGTTCTCGCCATTACCCAAATTTTCTCGACCCAAAAATCTAAACAAGTTTCTCAACCCACTAGCGAATTTATATTTTGGGCCTTTTCAGCGATTTTAATAATCATTATTTCGTATTCACTTTCCTCCTCACTATTAGTATGGCTTCCGATTTTTGAATTCCAACAAAGCTTAGGAGGCATATTATTGATGGGAATGGGGTTACTAAGTTTGGGATTTTCAAATCAAGGTTTCCGAGTATCGATGAGTTTATTAATCTTTTTAGCAGGATTTGAAATTCTTTATGCCGCAGTAGAAGCCTCGGTGTTGGTAGCAGGATTATTAGCGGTAGTGAATTTAGGAATTGCATTATCTGGTGCATATTTAATTGTGAGCCGAACTGAGGAAAAACAAACTTCATGAATGCGCCCTTTATTTGGATTATTCTCCCAATTTTAATTAGCATTTTGCTTATTATTTTTCGCCGTCATCGGGGAGTTATAGTTTTCTCGGGGTTGGCAATTTGTTTACTATTTGCTTGGAGCGCTTGGATAGTCTCCTTTGATCAGGTGATCCAATTAGGCACAAGAACCATAAAAATTGGCGAAACACTATCAGTTTTTGGGAGAGATTTCGTATTATCAGAATCAGAAAGACCTGTTATCTCCTTAATCTATTTCATAAATGCATTTTGGATATTAGGCGCATATTATTCTAAGCCCACCAGATTATTTGTCCCATACTCAATTTTGGTGGTCGCTCTTTTAACCGCAGTAATAGCTGTGGAACCATTTTTATTTGCAGCCGTAATTTTAGAATTGATCGTTTTATTGTCTGTACCTCTGTTGGCAGAACCGGGTCAAAAATCTCATAAGGGAGCGTTGCGATTTTTAGCCTTTCAAACTTTAGCGATGCCCTTTATTTTATTTACGAGTTGGATGGTTACCGGTGTTGAAGCAGGGCCCGGTGACCTCGAATTATTGTCCCGGGCTGCAGCCTTACTAGGAATTGGACTGACATTTTCATTGGCGATTTTTCCATTCCATAGTTGGATACCGATGCTGGCAGAAGAATCCCCACCCTACCTCGCAGCCTATATATTCTTTGTTTTCCCGTTGGGGGTTTCCCTTTTTGCTCTAGGTTTGTTAGATAGATTTGTTTGGTTAAGAGAATCAGGGATATTAATATCGATTGTCCAAATATTAGGCGGAATAATGGTATTTGTTGGGGGTTTCTGGGCCGGTGTAGAAAGACATCTGGGAAGAATATTAGGTTTTGCTGCAATAATGGAAATTGGATATACATTATTGTCGATCAGCTTAATTGAAAAAAATGGTTTATTGATCTATTTTTGGCTATTTATTCCTAGATTATTGGCATATGTTTTATGGGCCATGTCTCTTTCAAAAATCAATAGAGATTCAAATAATAATATCAATTTTGGTAATATCAGGGGTGTAGGCCTTCAGTCGCCATTTTCTAGTATAGGTGTCCTAATTGGAAATTTTACATTAGCGGGAATTCCTTTCTTAGCCGCTTTTCCAGGGAGGTTAGTTATTTGGGAGGCGTTAGCCAAAAGCTCACCGATAATTGCATCCGGAACAATAATCGGTTCGATTGCTTTAATTGTTGCTGGGCTAAGAACATTATCCGTATTGTTTGTTTCAAAGCCTTTACCAATCAAGGAAAACTCCTTAAAAATATCACCCCTGAGTGATAGCGTTATAAGTGAAGATAAAATGCCTCTTTTAGAAACCGATTCTACAGACCGGTTAGAAAAGCGAATTTTCTTAATTGAAAACAATTGGGTAAATAGTATAATTTGGGGATTATTTTTTCTTCTGATCATTTATGTTGGAAATTTTCCCCAATTTTATATTCGCATACTCCAAAATTTCCTGAGTGTTTTTGAACATTTTGGACAGTAATTTTGGAATAAATTGTTCAGCAAGATCATCCCCCGAAAATCAATTTTAAAATGTATAAAGACGCAAAAAATTCTCAAAACCTGAACTGGGGTATAATTTTTAAATCTTGCCCTAGTTAATGAGGCAGGTTAATTTTGTATATTTCCGGAGTAAGAAATGGATCTCGACCAATTAAAAAACAGGATTGAATGGCTAGACGATGAACGCCGAAAAGATAAAGCCACAATAGCAGAATTGCAAAAAAAGCTCTCAAAAATTGAAGGAAATCAAGATAAAGCGGCAAAACAATCCAAGGATTTGAATATTGAAATCACTAGATTGGGGGTTCTTGTTGCAAAAATCGATAAATTCGACTTAGCCTTAAATAAACAAAATACAGAAAATAAAAAAGCCCTTGATAATCATGAAAAACGATTGAAACGTCGTGAAACTGAATACAAAAAAAACTTGAAAAATGATATAGAAGATATATCGAGAACAGTCCTAGAAGTAAAGGAAGAATTAAAATCTCAGGATAAGCTCAGAGAGGAAATTAAGACACAAAAAGAAAATGAAGTACGCTTTAATCGTTTGTTTGCTGATACCGAGGATATGAATAAGGAATTTAAAGATGGGGAGGCGGTTAGAAACCATACTGTACGATCCCTGGAAAGTGAAAGAACCAAAGATACAAAACGAATGGCAGATATTGAAGGGGAAGTTAGTGGAATCAGAAAAAGATTTGAAGAGCAACGTGCAAAAATCGATATGACATTAGAGAGTCAAAAGAAGATCGAAAATAGATTGTCTCAATTAATTATTGCTGAGACTGAACGATTAGAAAACCAACGTGAATTCCTTGAAAAGGTCCGTCTAGATCAAACTGATAAAAATAAAACTTGGAGCGAGTGGAATCTCAGGTTCGATAATCAAACCATGGAGCTAGAAAAATACCTGAAGGAGTTTTCTGAGTCTGAGTTGGCAGTTCGCAAAGCTCAGGATGCCTTCAATGATATAACTGAGCAAATTGGTCGAAGAATTCATGAAATTACTGAAATTCAAAGGTTGGGCGAAGAACGATTTCGTCAAGAGTGGGCAACCTTTAAATCAGATGACCAAAAACGTTGGGCTAATTACAATTTAACCCAAGACGAGCAATTTCGCGAGGCAAATCGAAATCTAACCAGCCTTGGTGATCAAACTGCAAATCTAGAAGACAATTTCCAAGAAATTCAGGATATCGTACAGCACATCACAGAGCAATCCGAAACTCGTTTACAATCCTTGCTTGCTTCGATTCGTGAGTGGGTTTCGGAGGATGAACGGTTTTCAAATAGTTTGCGATAAGAAAAAATCGCCCGGAATATTAATAAATTTGATTGTTGAAATAATGGTACAGCTTGCTGTGCCATTATTATGTATGTGAGGTATAAGGATAAATTGTGAGAGTGATTGGTACAGCAGGACATGTGGATCATGGAAAATCAACGCTAATTCAGGCACTTACCGGCACACATCCTGATCGGCTTATAGAAGAACAAAAACGCGAGATGACGATCGAGCTCGGTTTTGCTTGGTGGCAACTGCCAAATGGGGAGGAAGTTGGCGTGGTTGATGTCCCCGGGCACCGAGATTTTATTGAAAACATGTTGGCTGGAATCGGGGGAATTGATGCTGTGGTTTTTGTAGTGGCAGCCGATGAAGGAGTCATGCCGCAAACTCGTGAACATTTGGCAATTCTAGATATCCTACAAATTAAAGCCGGTGTGGTTGCACTTACAAAAATCGATTTGATTGAAGATTCTGATTGGTTAGACCTTATAGAATTGGAATTGCGTGAAACACTATCTGGAACTGTTTTGGAAAATTCTGATATTGTCCGGGTTTCTGCGAAAACCGGGATGGGTATGGATGTATTACAGGATTCTATTTCCTCCTTGCTGGCTAATCGCCCAAAGCGACAAGATATTGGAAGACCTAGATTGTCGATTGATCGAGTTTTTACCATGGCTGGTTTTGGCACGGTTGTCACTGGCACATTGATCGACGGCTCATTTAGGATTGGGGACGAAGTGGAAGTATTGCCAACCGGATTAAAAGGGAGGGTAAGGGGGTTGCAGAATCATAAACAGCAAGGCGAGGTGTCCAATCCTGGGTCTCGTTCTGCAGTCAATATTTCAGGCCTAAATGTCGATCAAATTGATCGGGGACATGTTTTGACGCATGATGGAACCCTGAAGCCCAGTCGTCGAATAGATGTGCATTTTCGATTATTGCCTGATGCAAGCCATCCCATCAAACATAATCAAGAAGTTAAATTATTTATTGGGGCCACAGAGGTTCAAGCCCGATTGCGATTGCTGGGCCAACAACAATTGAAGCCTGGGGAAGAGGCATGGTTGCAATTAGAGCCCTCCGATCCAGTTGTGGCTGTACGTGGGGATCGCTATATTCTAAGACGCCCATCGCCAGGGGAAACATTAGGGGGCGGGAAAGTTTTAGATCCACACCCGGGTAAAAGACATAAAAGGTTTGCACAACCTGTTCTTGATCGGTTAGAAGCCCTGCAAGTCGGCAAGCCAGATGAAGTTTTATTACAGGCCTTGATAAGAATTGGGGTAGGTCCATATCACCAAGTGATTGCTCAATCTAATCTGGAAAAAACAGATGCAATTTCCGCGTTTAATCTGTTAAATGAAAATGGTCAGGCGATTGTCCTGGAAGAAAAGGGAGAACTCAAAGATAAAAGTCTGGTGACCAGCCAGGTTTTTTGGGACGGTTTTGAGAAAAATGTGATGACTGAGGTAGGTAAATTTCATCAAACAAATCCTCTCAGACTTGGGATGCCCCGTGAAGAAATAAAAAGCAAATTGAAACTCGACACCCTCATTTTCAACGCTATGTTCGCAAGGATGATCTTGCGAAAAAAATTGGCAGAAAAGGGACCTTTAGTATATGTTCCCGAACACAAAGTTGAATTTACAAGTATTCAAAAGAAACAGGTGGATGAATTATTAGTAATATTTGAGAAAGCTCCCTTTTCACCCCCGACAATCAAGAAATGCATTGAGCAGGTGGGTGAGGACGTTTATCTTGCGATGGTCGATCTGGAAATATTGCTCCAGCTTTCGGGGGAAATTGTATTAAGAACTTCGGATTATCAAGAAGCAATTAAGGATGTGACAGAATTAATCAGCAAGAATGGCTCGATGACACTTGGGCAGGCTCGTGACCATTGGGGAACTACCCGCCGTTACGTGCAAGCCATTTTGGAATTTATGGATTCGCAAAATATTACTCGCAGAGACGGGGATGCAAGGGTGCTGCGGAAAAAGTAGTTCGATTAAATATCTTTTTCCCCTTCTATCAATTTTTCTAATTCCTCCTCCAATTCTTCTATTTTGATGAGCATGGAGGGAGAAATGGAATGTTTTGGCAGTTGGTTCTTTAGGGTTTTTATTTTTTGTTTTAGTTCTTCAATTTTACGTTCTTGTTTCATTATTAATCTTCCTGTTTTGTTCTGGCATCATTAACAACATCAAATAGGTATTGATAAACTCCTGTTTTTAAACTTCTCCATTTCTTGCTTAGGGCAAAATATCCCCAAACAAATAATCTAAAGAGGATGTAACCGATTAGAACCCCGAACGCGTTAAAAATCACATCATTGATGTCGATCACTCTATATGGAAATCCAAGCAAGAGAGAGATCACTAACTGAGTGATTTCAATAAATAGACCAATAAATAAGGAAATCCACAGGAAAAATTTCTTTTTCGATCTAATAAGGAAATAGATTCCAAATCCAAAGGGAATTGTGAGATAAACATTGGCAATACTTCCAAATAGACAATGTCTTAGAATTCTACATTCATCAAAATTTAAGGGGAGCAAATTCAAATTTCTGGGGGAATAAGGAAATTCAATAGTGGGTAGACTTGAATATAGAGGGATTGGAAATAATGTCACTCGAAGCACAAATAATATATAGAGACCAAATGCGAATAAGATCAAAAGAAAGGCCTTTTCCTGCTTTTTGCGCCAAAAAAGGAAAATAATTCCAATTAGAATGAGTAAACCAAGCGGGAAGATATTAATAGCGTTGTTATCGAAATATAAGTACATAGTATTTATATAGAAAAAGCATTAATTAAATTGTCCCCAAACCCAATCTCCCCCCACCATTGTAGCCTGAGGTTTAATCTCTCGTAATTGTGTTGGATCGCATGTATAGGGGTCATCATTAAGAACGATTAGGTCTGCTAAATAGCCCGATCCAAGTTTCCCCAAGTGGCTTTCCATCTCTGCGGCAAATGCCGGTCTAGTAGTATAGCCAGCGATGGCATCTTCTACACTTAAACGTTCATTGGACTGCCAGCCATCTAGGTTTGGGTAACCATCTGGGCGTTGGCGGGTCACCGCAGCATGAATGCCCCAAAATGGGTTTGGAGAGTCTACCGGGGCATCTGATCCGAATGCTAATCTTGCTCCTTTCTTTTTCAGGGTTTGCCAAGCATAGCTATTCTGAGCACGCTCCCCCCAATATTTGTCTGCCATGTCCATATCGGCCGTAGCATGGATCGGTTGCATAGAAGCGATAATATCCAAATTGCTAAATTTATCAAAATCATCCGGGTGAAGAAGTTGTACATGCTCAATTCTGTGCCGAAGATGGGGCAAATGGTTTGCCTTTTCATATTTGCGTAGTTGATCAAATCCCTTAAGCATTTCATGATTAGCCTGATCGCCAATCGCATGCACGGTCATACTTAATCCGCTATTTGCGGCCATGCTCGCTTTTTCAAAAAACTCTTCCCCATCTAAGAAGAGCATGCCTACGTTTTCTTTATCCAGCTCATACCCCTCTAGCATTGCCGCGGTTTGTGGACCTAAAGCCCCGTCTGCGAAAACCTTGATTCCCCCAATTCTCAAAAGATCATCCCCAAACCCAGTTCTTATTCCAGACTCGATAATCGGTTCTAGTTGTTCAAGTGGCAGGGTTTTAGAAACACGAAGTTTTAAATCGCCAGATTTATGCAATTCTTGTAAAGCTTTGAAACAAGAGATCCGATCAAAATCATGGATCCCAGTCAGCCCATATTGCCACAATTGCTTTTGAGCTACTTTCATCGCCTCCATATCATCATGAAGGCTAGGTTTCGGTACAAATTTGGAAACCAGATGTTCAGAAGTTTCAAAAAGCATGCCATCTGGCTCCCCATTTTCTTTTCGCCCAATTCTGCCATTTTTCGGGTCGGGGGTTGCGACTGTAATTCCGGCTGTTTTCAAAGCTACCGTGTTGCACCATGCAGAATGTAATGACGCTGAGGTGAGTAAAACAGGATTGTTTGGGGCAACCTCGTCCAGATCAGAAGCGGTGGGAAAACCCTCCGCCCAGTTATTTTGGTTAAAACCATGACCCAGCACCCATTTTCCCGGTGGAGAATTTTTTGCTCGTTCGGCAACCCTCCGTAGGGTTTCTGCCTTGCTTGCCTCGAAGATATCTATTTTGCTCAGGCTGTGGGCATAATACCGGAAATGAATATGCGCGTCGGTGAGCCCAGGGAGGATTACGGCCCCTTGCATATCTTGAATTTTGGCTCGATGGCTAAAACTATCCAAGATTTCGGTATCGGAACCTATTGCCAAGATTCTTCCTGCAAGTGGGGCGTGGTCATCGATCACCAACGCGGTCGCGGTCGGAGTTTTACGGTCCTGGGTATATATTTTTGCATTATGGAGGATCTGCATCAATGCTCCTAATTCTTACGAAAATGGACGACCGCTGGCCGTCCAATCTTATCAATGAGTCTACTTAATGGTCGGAATTTTTATTGCTATTATCGGTTTTATTTCCAAATGATCAATCTTCTGATCCGATCATTTTATCGATCAAGGTGTTCAGCTCTTCATCAGAATAATAGCGCACTGTAATCGTGCCGCCTTTGGCCCCATGAGATACTCTAACTTCAGTTTGAAGTTCCTCTCGCAATCGTTCTTGGATGGCCAATATTTCTGGCGTCACTGGCGGTCGGAGTTTCTTGGCTTTCACCTTTTCACCCTTATACCCGCGCGCCCTTTCTTCTGTTTGTCTAACGTTTAATCCCTCTCTTAGGATCGCTTCCAAGATTGCTTGCTGAGCTTGGGCACTCAAACCATGCACCGCCCGGCCATGTCCTTCACTGATTTTACGGTCAGCGATAGCCTGTTTGACAGCCGCAGAAAGGTCTAATAATCGTAAAGTGTTTGTGATCGCCACCCGACTCTTCCCCACCCGTTGGGCAACTTCTTCTTGAGTTAATTGATATTCTTTCTGTAATCTTTGATAGGCTTCTGCAGATTCTAAGGGGCTGAGGTCCGCGCGCTGCACATTTTCGATCAATGCCAATTCGAGCAGTTCTCGATTATTGGCATCCCGAATAATGACCGGCACTTTCTTTAAGCCTGCTTTTTTAGAAGCCTGCAGCCTTCGTTCCCCCGCAATTAATATATATTCTTCGGGTTGTGACCCTTTGGTGACCACCAGGGGTTGAATAATGCCATGTTCTAGGATCGACGCGGCCAGTTCACCTAATTCTTCAGGGTTAAAAGTAGTTCGGGGTTGCTCAGGGTTGGGCACGATCGACCCAATCGCCACCTGGTTTACGTCGCCTATTTCTAGCGCAGATTCTTCGGGGATGGAGGGGATCAGAGCATCTAAACCTTTGCCTAATCCTGATTTTCTTGCAGACATAGAGGCTCCTTTATACCGCCAGCTTTACGCCGTCTTTTTTGAGCAGCTCGCGGGCAAGTTGATCATAGGCCACCGCCCCGGGGGAGCTGGGATGATAGGAAAGGATCGGAAGTCCATAAGAGGGGGCTTCTGCCAGACGCACACTGCGAGGAATCACCGTTTCCATCGCCTCGTTGGGGAAATGTTTACGGATCTCGTCGACCACATCTTTAGCAAGATTTGTGCGGCTGTCGTACATCGTCAGGATCACCCCACGAATCGTCAGTTTCGGGAATACCGCTTGGCGCACCCGTTCGATCGTGCTGACCAATTGGCTGATTCCTTCGAGGGCCAAATACTCGCATTGCACCGGGATCAGTAAGCCATCCTGAGCGGCAACCATTCCGTTGATCGTCAATAGCCCCAAAGAGGGCGGGCAGTCGATCAAAATATAATCGTAGCGATCCTGCACCGCTTGCAGAGCATTTTTCAATCGTCCCTCGCGCGCAAGCACTTCGATCAGTTCCACCTCCGCACCAGCTAGATCGGGGGAGGAGGGCAGCAGTGAAATTTTCAGGCGGGGATTATGCATCACCGCCGAACTCACGCTTTCGCCATTGATGATCGTTTGATAGGTGCCGGATTTAACCGTGTTCTTATCGATGCCCAAACAGGACGTCGTGTTCGCCTGGGGGTCAATGTCCACCAGGAGCACGCGTTGGCCATAATAGGCCAGATATGCCCCTAAATTGATCGTGGTCGTCGTTTTACCGACGCCACCTTTTTGATTTAATATTGTGTAAATTCGAGCCAATTTATTCTACCTCGATGATGAGATTGGAGATGTCTTTTTTAGATGGCGCCCCTGCCAAACCCGGTCTGGTGATCGAGTCGGCGGCAACCTGATTAGCAAATTGTACCGCTTCCCTGGCATCTTGTGTTTGGCAGTATCGCACAAAAAAGGCAGTCGCAAAAATGTCCCCTGCCCCCGTGGTATCTACGCTTTTTGTCTCAGGCGCATCCACCAAAATCTCGTCACCGTCCTGGTAGAGCATCGCCCCGTTCTCCCCTAAGGTAACCACCAAAATGGGGGCAGCCTCGGCCAGATCTTTGATCACTTCTAGGTTGCAGCGCACATCTTCTTCACTGATCACCGCCGCAGTCACTTGCCTCAAAATATAGCGTGCCTCCGGCCATTCTGCGCAATCGACCTCGCCCTTGCTGCTCCACTGCCTCAGCCAACCTTGTGGGGTGAGCAGAATCTCAGCATCCGGGAAGTTGCGCGCGATCGCCGGATTGACTTCATGTAAAACCGGAGCAATATGCACGTAAGGGGCTTCCCGCCAAAGTTGCGGCACATGATAATAATCTAAAGAAGGGGCGATAGGTTGCACAGTTTGCACCCGCCCTTTAGCGGTTTCAAGGTTCTCAAATGTGGTCGTTTGGTCACTGCTGTCGTTAACCACCGTCAGATCAGGCAGGTCAAGCAGACTATGATCGACATCCTCCGCCCAGGCTGTCACCACCCCCACCCGTAACCCTAAGGCCTGAGCCGTCCGCGCGGAATATGCCGCAGTCCCCCCTAAAACAGGTCCCTGGGGCGTGATATCCTTGGTGAAATGCCCAATTATCAGCAGATCAATCGGCTCTAAGCCGGGAATCGTAAGCATGGGTCAATTATACCAAAGGGGATTATATAGAAAATGAGAGTGTCAACCAGTGCTTGGGAAGGAGACTGATAACTAGTTAATGAGCTTAATGTTTAATGAAATATTTGACATTGCCTATCAAAAAAGGCTAAACTGTTACTGCGGTTTAACCAACTTAAGGAGGATAATATGCCACAAGCAGGAATTCATGCATTATCAGGCACAATGGTTTCCAGGTTTGTACCAAAAAAAGAGTGGTTCATGCTAGGGATTGTATTTGGTACCATATTCCCAGACACAGACAATCTAGCCGTGGCTGTAGCCACCGTTACCGGGGGAGCCACCGAAGGTTTACACCGTACATTCACACATAGTATTATCGTGATTGTCGGTTTAATACTTCTCTTCAATATTATTGGTAAAGCTGTCAAAAAACAAAAAATCAGTAATTTTGGCACGGGATTAGGCATTGGCATGATAATGCATATTCTTTTTGACTTGATTATCTGGTTTAATGGCGTCGAGGTTCTTTGGCCATTTGGCGGCTGGGTGAATTTTTGGGAAAGCGCGAGCCCATCAAAATGGTGGATGGATCTGATGATGACCGCGGAATTTTTATTCTTTGGGTTATTCTTCTTCTGGCTATATCAAACAGCAAAAAAACATAACACCAACTCAGATTCACTCCCGAACTTGAAAATCCATATTTATGTTCAAATGACCTTGTTCGTAATCTTCACAGTTTTAGTCTATGTAATGAAAAGCGGTTTCATGACTCCATATGGTGCCCTTTATTTGGTTTCCTTGGGGATAGCTTATTATTTTGTATTCAAAATGAAAGAAACCGTAGAAAGAATAACAAGTAGCTAATGCTTCTTACTACGACTCAGTTTGTTAGTTTGCTGGGGATGGGGATTGCCCTCTGGTTAGGGATCTACCTCGTTACTAATAATCCCAAAAATGTTTTATCCTGGTTGACAAGCTTATCTTTATGGTCAATGGCGGGGTTATTTCTAAATATATTACTCGCATTAAACCCACCACCAATTCCGGTCAATTCGCCAAGTTGGTTGAAAGTATTTTTGCCATTTTGGCGCATGGAAATCATTAGCAGCAATCCCAATGATTGGCTTCAAGGGTGGTCGGTCGCCCCCGCTGCCATGTTCTGGCATCACGCGACAGTTTTATTTCGCCCCGGTCAAACAAATACCTGGCGAAAAATACGCATTTATCTTGGGTACCTGGTAGGTTTTGGGATGATAATTGCCCAATATAATGCAACCATCCTGGTCTCTGTTGAAAGCGGTGATCCATTATATCTATCAACGATTGTCCCTGGGCCTCTATATGCATTATTCTTATCCTTGTTGCTCTTGTTTTTAGGATTAAGTATCTATAATTTAGCAAGGTCAGCAAAAGTAGCTCAGACCACTTTTCATAAAAAACAATTAGAAATATTGATTTATTCCACAATCGCAGCAGGATTGACCGGTCCACTTTCTCTGCTTGGTTCTGGTTTGGGCATTCAAGTACCGATCGTCTTTATTACCGGTTTATTAGGTATATCGATGATTCAAATTGGATATAGTGTTGCTGCCTATAGTGCAATGGGGGATGCTCGCACAATAAGAAGAGACTTTTTCTATAATTTTTTTACTGTTGGTGTTGCAGTGATTTTATATGCTTCCATTACCAAAGTAATCGATATAATTTTTGAGATCCCAAGCTTTAGTTATATTTTAGTGATCATTTTAGCAATTCTATCCCATTCATTTGCGGATGCATCTCGCCACTATTTAGATTCTCTTTTCTATCGCAGTGAAGTTCAGCAGGTTAGAAAAAGTTTGCGTGATTTAACTCGTTCTGCGGGTGAACCAGAAGCTGATAAAGCATTGAGCGTTGCCTTGGATTCAATATCTGCTTCTGCAAAAGCTACCTTTGGGTTATTATTAATGTTTGAAGGGGGGGAGGTAAAAATAATTGACCAATACCAAATTGAAATAGATGAGGATAACCTCTTATTATCTGTAGATGATTTCTTGGCAGATGACCTGGTCCTCTTAGAAATGAATCATTTTAAGCAACCCTTAGAAGATGCAGTATTAATTTTGCCTCTCTATCACGAAATGAATCAAATTGGAGTATTGGTATTAGGTAGACCTGTAAATGCAAGTCAATTTTCTGGTTTAGACATTGAACGGTTGCTTTACCCTGTTGACCGATTGGCTGATCTAATGTGGGGATATCAAAAAGAATTTGATTATATAAATCAAATGAAAAAACTCTCTGAAACCTCCCGTCCTCGTAAATTACCTGCAATTGAGGTGATAAAAGCCAGTCAGATTGAAGATATATTGCGGAAACTTTATGATTATTCTTACCTTGGCAACCATGAACTAAGTAAATTACAAATGATCGAAGACAATATCAAAGGGACAGATAAAACTCATATTGACAGAGGAAAAGCATTAAACCAGGTTTTATTGATGTTGATCGATAAATTAAAACCCGAATCTGACCCACCAAGAGATCCACCCCCGAGGGAGTGGCATTCCTATACAGTCTTATATCAAGCTTATGTTGAAGAAGTTCAAAACAGGGATATTGTGTCGAAATTATATATTTCTGAAGGCACATTCAACCGCACTAGACGTGTAGCGATCAGTTCTGTGACACAAATGTTGGCGGAATTGGGGGGAGTAATATAAGGCAATAATATTTCCACCCTTCGTTTAATAACAAAAAACAGCCCAAAAGGGCTGTTTTTTTAGTTAATTTTTTAATGTTGGCAGTTTTTGGCAGTTCAAGCTATGGGATTGGCATCTCCAAAATGTGACCATGAGGATAAGAAAGCAAACACACATTTTTAGGAGAGCTGTCATGTTCAAAAAGATCAAGAATTTCAAAACAAAAGAATATTTCCAAAATATCTCAACCTCTACCTGGGTCAAAATCTTAATTGGTTTTGTTCTGATCCTAATAATCGCAGCAAATTGGGCAAAAATTGGGGACCTACTAGAAATTGTAAAAGATCGAGAGGCAATTATTGAAACTATCGGGAATTACGGCGCCTTAGGCCCAGTATTACTCGCCTTTGCAATCTTCCTCCAAGTAGTTATCGCAGCAATTCCCGGCCATTTACTTATGTTTGCCTCTGGTTATTTGTACGGGTTTACGAATGGTTTTATGTTGACCTGGATAACGACAGTTATTGCTAGCCAGGTTACTTTTCTAATCGCCCGAAAAGCAGGAAAACCCCTGGTTTATCGACTTGTTTCAAAAGAAGCGATTGATAAATGGAACAAAGTGGCTGATAAGCAAGGAATCGTATTTTTCATCTTTTCTTTCTCACTTCCTATTTTCCCAGTCGACATCATGAGCTATGTTGCCGGTCTCACCTCCCTCTCAGCCCGCAGATATTTGGTTGCGAACTTGATTGGACATCTTCCAGTAGCAATTTTAATGTCTCTCGCTGGGGCTTACGGCCTAGAACTTTCAATCGGGTCAACGATTGCCATTGTTTTATTTGGAATTGTGATTTTTATTCTTTGGCTTCGGTATCAAAATAATATTGAAAAGAAATTGGTTGTTACTCAGGGAGGTGCCTAATGAACAACCAATATGAAGTTTTTACTGAGGTTACCCCATTTTATTCCGATATGCTTGAAACCTTAATCCAAGCAGAGCATAAGATAAGTATGATGTATTTCACTTATGATTGTGGAATTTGGACCAAGAAAATGAACGAGATCATGTATAAGAAAATTGATCAGGGCGTAGATGTAAGGATCATGGTTGATCTACTAGGAATCTTTACCGATAACCCCAAAAATATTTTCAACAACATTGTTCATCTTACTGAAATGAACAACAAGGGCATTCAGGTAGATTTCTTTCAACCAAGTAAAGGCTCAAATATGTCTCCTGCAGATCGGCTGCATTTCAAACTCTGTGCAATCGACGAAAATGTTGCATATTTTGGTGGATCAAACATTGGAGATCATTACACGACCTGGCAGGATACCAATCTGAGAGTTCAGGGTGAGATCGGCGAGATCGGCCACCAACTTTATGAGTATGTATTAGGTCATTCTCTTGGTTCACATGATGTTCCAGAGATCGATTTAGATGATCTGATGATCGGAGACGCAAAAGTATTACTCACTGTCCCAGGCGCAAGAAAAGATATCTCAGAACATTGGTTAGATTTGATCAAGACTTCTGAAAATAAGGTCTATTTCCGAAATTGGTATTTCTTGCCGAATAAGGAATTTATGAAAGCAATGTTAGAAAAGTTAGACAATGGATTAAATATTGAAGTATTACTATCTCATCGGACAAAAGTCCGAGTGATCGATGTGGCAAACCATTCTCAATGCCGTAAATTGGTAAAAGTAGGCGCAAATATCCACCGTTATCAAAAAAGATATATGCATTCTAAAGTGACCTGGAACGCTAAAAATGATGTGTTATTTGGGTCAGCAAACTTAGAAGAGAAAGCCTTAAAAGGAAATTTCGAACTTTGTCTTCGCTTCAAGGATAAGAGAGTTGCTGAGGAACTTACTAAATCTTATGAAAATGATGTGAGGGATAGTGTTCATCAAACTACTAAAGTTGTAGAACAGAGAGGCTTTCCAAAACGAATGGCTTCTTCGATCCTTTCAATGGCAACACCTTTATTATAAAAAAATGCGGATATGACAGCTTCGCATTGGCTTTCTAAAAACCAAAACAGTAGGCTTTTAATGGCCTACTGTTTTGGTGAAAAGGTACACCCCTTCTTGGGGTAGGGGGGTTGGAGAGGGGTCTGGCGAATGAATCGCCTTCAAATATCCCCCATCGGGTGACCCAAAATTATCAATATTATAAATTTTGAGGAGCGGTTTTCGTTTACGGCGCTATGTCAGCGACCTCTATGGTTTCCCCGGTAATGTGATCGTAAGACTCAATAATAAGTTGAAAGATCACATCCAATTCGGCCATAACTGGGGGAGGTAAAGAGCATCTGAAAAGAAAACAGCAGAGAAAATTTCTCTGCTGTTTTCGGAAAGGAGTTTCACATCTTGATGCTTTCAGCGGAAATTATTTGCCGCCCCGATACCCTTGGCCTTGGAAACCACCGCCATTGAAAGGGATGCCGTCATTCAGGCAAGTACCATCACATACACCGGCATTCATTCCCCTGCCCATCCCGCCATTCATTCCTGTAGCCATCCCATCAGCCATCAGGATAAATCCACGTGTGCTCAGCCAATCAAAGGTTTCTTGAGTGATTACACCATCCACTAAGGCTTGAGCCAATGCTTCACTATGAGCTTGCTTCACTATTTCTCTAATCTCGGTCAAATCGTAGCCAAGCTCCAGGGCGATTTCTTGGAAATTTCCATCATCTAGCAAAGCTTCATCGATACCAAGCGCATCTGCCAAATAGCTGTGAAGGTACTCTTCCAATGCGCCATCCATCTGGATATTCATTTGGATCGGTTCACCTAAGCCACTTCGCCCAAATCCTCGTCCGGGAGTCGCTGGAGCAGGTTCATCGGCAAAGGCTGTGCCTGCGAGACCTAACGAAAGGACTGCGATACCAAGTACTGTCAAAATCATCATGCTTTTCTTCATTTTTTTCCTCTTTTACAAGTTGTTTCGGGAAAATTCCCGTTGTTTATCTTGCCCTAATAATACACAGTGATTATGAGGAATTTATGGATGAGTTATGAAGAAATCATGAATATTTTTTAGGGACATATTTCTTGGGGTAGGGGGGGCGGAGAGGGGTCTGGCGATGAAATCCCGTACCGGATTTCATCAGCCTTAAAAAAAAGACAGCCCATTCGGACTGTCTTTGAATTTCTCTTTCGATTTCCTAGGCATTCGGGATGATGACAACCTTTCGGCGGGGGTCTTCGCCCACGCTTTCCGTGGTAACCTCTTCAAAATCGCGCAAAGCCATATGCACCAGCCGGCGTTCGTTGGCGGGCATCGGCTCTAAAGCCTGCTTTCGCCCCGAATTGATTGCTTGCTTTGCCATTTGTTCCGCCAGCGTTTTCAAACTTTGCTCACGGCGGGCACGATAACCTTCGATATCAATATTTACTCGAGCGCCATGGCCAATTTCTTTGCCCACGATTAGGCGGGTAATATATTGGAGCGCTTCCAAGGTTTCCGCTCGGCGGCCGATCAACACGCTCAGGTCACTGCCAGTGATATCCACGTTCACGCTTGGATAATCAGGGCTGCTATCTTCTTCATCTAGGGTAGCTTTTACTTCTGCAAAAACACCCATTTTTTCGATCAATTCACCCACGGTTGCTTCCGAAATGGAGATCAAATTCTCTACGTGATCCCCATTAGAAGCATCATAAGTTCGGCGGGGGGCCTGTGCTCGTTTTTCAGGTGGCGCTTTATCTTCTTCAGACTTCACGGTCAGCAGCACGCGAGCATGGCGCTGGCCAATACCCAATATGCCTTTACTACCCTCATCGAGGGTTTCGACAGTCACATCGTCTTTTGAAAGCCCCAGCTCGGCAAGACCATCTGCAATCGCTTCTTCGATTGTGGGGGCGATCATTTCTAAAGTTGTTCTTTCTTCGGTCATAGCGTCCTCTTTTTTAATCGAAATTAGAAGAATAACTGATTAATCTATGCGCTAGGCACTACGCTTTGGAAACAAATTTTCAAGTTTCAAACGGCCCATCAAACCATATTGCAAAATTCCCGCAACGTTACTCGTCACAAAGTATAACGCAATCCCTGCGGATAAACTGTAGGAGATCCAAGCGATCATGATCGGCATCATCATGGTCATTGATTTGCCCATCGCTGCGCTGGGGTCGTTGGGGTTATTGCTGGGAGGGGTCATTAATTTTGATTGTAAGAAAGATGTGATGAATACGATCACAGCCAAAACTGGAATACCAAATTCTGGCAAGAAATCCAAGAACAATCTTTCGGGTTGGCTGAGGTCACTCATCCATAAGAAGGATGAGTTCAACGGGATCAAACTGGCGGCGTTTGGCAAGCTGATGTCTTTGGTCAACTGCAATAATTCGATCGGGGTTGCAGCCATCACACGAGATATCGCACCATACAACCCAATAATGATTGGGAACTGGAGCAAAGTGGGCAAACAAGAACCAAAGGGGTTAATTCCTTTTTCTTTGTACACTTTCATTTGTTCTTGTGCTAATTTCTCTTTGTCGTCTTTATATTTCTTCTGAACTTTTTGCCATTCTTTATCGTTATTCAGTTCTTGCATTGCTGCAGCAGATTTCATCTGAGATTGGGTAAAGGGAAAGGTTAGCAAGCGGATCAAAATAGTAAACACAATGATCGCGATGCCAAAGTTATCACCCAAAATATCATAAATAAAGAAGAGGGCGTTTGCAAACGGGATAATAATAAAATCCATAATTTTTTTCCTTAAGTCGGGCGATTAATTTCCGGGGACAAATTCCCATTGGATCGTTCCGTTGGCATCATACGCTACCAAGATGGCTTCGACCCCTGAAACTGGGACAATAACAAATTCGCCGGCCAAAACAGGGTCACCTAATAAAAGGGAATCCTCTTTATAAAAACGATTCCAGCGCAGTTTTCCTTCAAGATCGAGGGCATAAAAGTTGCCATCGCCAGTGCCAATGTAAACGCCATCTTCGGTCACCAATGGTGTACCCGAAACTTGGCCTTCGCCTTTGAAATTCCATAATAACTTGCCAGTGTCAGCTTCAAGGGCGTATAACCAACCACTAATATCGGTGGCATAAATGATATCGTCGACTAAAGCGGGGGGTGCCCAAATCCAATCGTTGGCTTGGAAACTCCAAACTTCAACGCCATTAGAGCTCCGGATAGCAAGGACCTCACTTTCAAAAGTACCGAGGTAAAGCACACCATCTTCGCTTATCTCAGGGCTGGTCACGGTTGTGCCGCCCAAGTCGATCGACCAAATTTCATTTCCAGTTTTATGGTTGAGGGCATATAAATGATGATCCATGGAGGCCAAATAAAGCTTTTCCCCATCATAAACAGGTTTCGCCCAAAGGGGACCTTCGGTTTCAAAGGACCATTGTTCTGTACCGCTCATATTTAGTGCATGCAATGTGTGGTCAGCGTTAGGGGCATAGATCATCTCATCAACGAGTAAAACACTGGCAATGAAACGATTGTCATTTGCGAACATCCAGTTTTCAGTGCCATTGTTGATATTATAGGTATACAAATTATTGTTATAGCTACCGATGAATAATTGACCATCTTCTGTGATCACCGGGGGAGCAAAATAGGTCGGGCTTTTTGCGTCGGTTTCACGAGGAATGCGAGTCAATTCCGCACCATTTGTGGGATCGATCTGATAGATTCGTTGGCCTTGGGCTACAAATAAATCGTCTTCAAAAATTGTAATACCTGGCCAGCTTGTGGTCTGAAATCGGCTTCCAGTACAAGCACTTAGTGTTAAACTGGCGGCCAAGACGAGCAGGAGTAAGATCAAGTGTTTTTTCTTCATAAAATTTGTATTTCCGTTTATCTAAATTTCGCCCTGTTTTAGGCGTTAATATCTATCTGAATTATTTTACCGGGTCGTATCCACCAGTGTTAAAGGGATTACAGCGCAGGACGCGATAAAAGCCCATCCAGCTGCCTTTTATCATTCCGTATTTAAAAATTGATTGATATCCATAATGGGAGCAAGTGGGGTAAAAACGACAGGTGTTTGCGGGAATTGCTTTTGAAAAGGTCTTCTGATAAAGCCGGATCAATGCCAAAACGACCCATCTAGGCAGATTCCATATCGTGATTGGTAAATCGCTCAGTGGGGGAGATTTGTGCTCGTGGATGATCTCAGGAGATCCGGTAATTTCTTCAGTTTCCATAGGTTTGTAAATTCGCTCTTTTCAGGCTATTCTCAATTACTTTCTGAACTGTATGACTTTTTTCGTCCAAAATCGGTTTTCTGGCGATCAAAACAAGGTCATAACCTTTTGGCAGTTCAGGTAAAAGGGGGGCAATTGCAGCTCGTAAAAGGCGTTTGGCTCGGTTTCTATTAATCGCGTTCCCAACTGCTCGTGCTGCCGCGACCCCAATTCGATTTCTATCTAAATTGTTTTCTAAGCTTATCAAAACAACAAGCGGGTGGGCAATAGATCGTCCATGCCTGCGTACCCGCTTAAAGTCGATTGAACTTGTGAGGCGAAATCTTCGTTTCACCGTTTATTTTCGTCTCTTTAGCTACTCGAAGGAGAATTGCTCCATTCGATGGAAATTAGCTCTTCCAGTTTAATTTTTTAACGTGGTTATTCATTGCCACAGTTAGGGCATGTCGTCCCTTTCCACGGCGGTTTTTAATTACGCCACGTCCACCACGGGAGCTCATTCTTTTTCTAAACCCATGCACGCGCAATCGGCGTCTAATCTTGGGTTGGTAAGTTCTTTTAGGCATTTTCTTCCTCTTCGCTTACGAAATAATATCTGTAATTTACTGACGGGCGATTATACCACTAGCCCAGTAAAATGGTCAACGAGATATTATAAAAAGCAGTAAATATTGTCGAACGAATAAACTAATAAATTTATTGATAAATTGCTATTCGTCCTCGGGGGATCCAGCACTACCTGGTTGTTCTACTTCGATCACTTCGCCCCGATAATTGACCCGTATTTTTAGTCCACTCATTCCCAAATAAGCGCGACTGCCCTCAGGAATCCCGGTTTCTAGAATCTGTTCAAATTGGTCTTCAATATTCTTTAATTGGTTATCGATCACAGCTTTGCTGAAGATGTCGTCGGCTCCGAGCATTTTTGCTGCCTGCTCACTCAATAAATCTTCATGGCCTTTGATCATATCGCCCATTTGAGATAAAACTTCTCGATCAATTTTTTCTGCTGGGATATGACGATGGAAACCCTGATCGTTGACGACATACATCGGTTCATCACCGACTTTTGTCGCTTCAACCGGGTTATCGTATTCATCGAAAATCAATCCAGCGAATAAAGGTTCTTTTTGTGACATAGTTCAAATAGTTTACCTGATTTTATTGGCGGATGTTGTAAGAAATTTATTAAATGGGGGAGGAGGATAATTCTTGGAAATTAGATATATATTTGGACGAAACTCTAAAAATCTCTAAATAATTTCTACTTGGGTGCCGTAATTCGGGTCGTCGTTATAACTGAGCTGTTCTTGAGGAGTGACATATGGGGTGGTCCACCGATAGATCCATTTCGCATCATCTGGACTGAGGTTTATGCAGCCATGACTCCGGGGAGTACCAAAGTCATTATGCCAAAAGGCACCATGAAAAGCAATTCCCAGGTTGGTGATATAGCTTAACCAGGGCACACCGGGCAGGTCATACCCGCCAAAGAGAATATTACTGGCTAAAAGATGTTGAGAAGGACGCTTATAAAAAGTGTTGAATTCCCCTGTGGGTGTCGTGTAAAAAATATTCTTTTCGGCATCACCAGTGGAAACAATTGCGGTGAAAACTGTTTTGTCATATTCATAAGCTGTTACAGTTTGGTTGCTCAAATCAACCTTAATTCTTTTTTCCTCTATCGGCACCTTAGGAGAAAGGAGACTAAGTTCTGAATATGGGATCAGACGAAGATGTTGTGCGGGTACATAATAATAATTGCCGACATCTTTATCATCTTTGATTTCGTACCAAGCTCGATCTTTTTGATCGAAAACCGTTCTTTTTACCCAATAAGTTGTTTTGAAATAACACCGGTAACTCGGACTAGAATTAAAAGTAGCAGTCGGATAGGCATTGGTATAGGGTACCGTAACCTCAGCTAATACTCCCCATTTGCTAATATCTTTGCTTACAGGATTAAAGTTGATCGATACAGGTTGAAGTAAAGAGCTGTGTAAAAAGGCATCTTTTTTGATTTCGATCCATGGTTTTCCTGCTTTTCCTAGATCCATGTCCAATACAGTTTTCCTTACAGGGAGGATGCTGTCCTGTTTAAAGGTATGTATTTGGGGGCTATCAAAAGAGGGCTTGCTGTGCACATGAATCAGTTTGTCCATCACCCGCCCATATTTTTTGATATCACCCTCTTGATCAAATATTAATTCTTGAGGAAAAGAGGAGTTAGAGGAGAAATTTTTTATTGCAGAAGATAGCAAAAGAGGACCACTCGATGCGGAAATAAATCCGATCGTGCTAAGTCTAAGAAATTCTCTTCTGGAGAGGTTGGGTTTCTTCTGATGGGTCATTAATATGCTAATCCGATTATTTAATACCTAAATACGATAAACCTATGGATGTAAAAAACTATTATTTCTAATTGTACTTTGATTTTTGGGATCAAAAAAATATTATCTGAAGCTATCTCTTAATAATGGACATTTACCCAAGTACCCACTGTTGCAAAATTGTACATCCAGGCCGCATCGGATTGGGATAAATTCACACAACCATGGCTCATTGGTGTGCCAAAATTTGAGTGCCAATACGTACCATGGATCGCGTAACCAGAATAGAAATACATCACATGGGGGACGCCTGGCAAATTATATCCGGGTCCAGACATCGTTTGGGAATTATATTTAATATATATTTGGAAAGAACCAACAACGGTTGGATACTGCCATGTGCCGGTCGAGGCAATAAAGCTATTGACAATTGTATTCCCCTGATAGGCAGTAACTCTTTGTTGGCTGAGATCTACATCGATCCAAGCACCATTTTGGCTGAAGGTCGGTTCATAGGTATCAACCACTGGTACGGGTGTGGGGGGAGGATAGGTCGCTGTAGGAGTAAATGTTGCAGTTGGCAAAGGAGTAGGTGTATTTGTTGGCGTTGTTGTTGGAGTTGTTGTGGGTGTAGAGGTAGTTGTGGCTGTTGCGGTATGTGTTTCTTTGACAACGACGACAGAAAAATCTTCATTTCCCTGAGAGTTTAGCGGGGCAGGAATTAAATTGGGGACTGAGAAACCAATCACTGCAATTAATCCAATGATCAACAAGGGGCCAGCAACTAAGCTAAGTATATTTTTCCTGGGTTTTGAAATAGAAGGTTCATAGATATCTGCCTTCTCTGAGGCATAAACAATTTTGGGTTCAGGTCTTTCCACTTTTGGGACTCTGTTGCGCGCCCATGCCATCCCCTTTTTTGCCATCTTGCTTTCTGGGTTGATTTCTAAAGCCCGTTTAAGATATTCTACACTTGCTTTGGGCGATGCCAAAGCTGCCAAAATGATCCATGGTTCTTCCCGGTTAGGTAGAACGGCAACAGCTTGCATTGCCCAATGTCTTGCTTCTGCTTTATTCCCACTCAATAATGCTTTATTGGCAATTTTTATTAATTTTATTGCTGAGGGACTAGGTTTTGTGATCATTCGGCATCTGGTAAGGAGGCATCTTCATTACGAATATAACAAAGAATACCCTGAGTAATTCCTTCGGCAACGAGATCGGGGTTTTGAGTGAGTAATTGCCGGTCTAAATTCATGAAACCAACCTCAATAATTGCAGCGGCAGTTTGATTATGGATTTCATTAAAAGCATGATAACTGGTCATATCTTCGGTAACTGATCCTGCATGGAAATTTAATTTGGTTGCTTCCATATATCTGCTAGTAAGACAGGCCACTAGGCGATTGGCATTGTCTAAATGTGAGGTTGCTAAGGCAGCAGCGACTTTGAATCCTGTTGCCTGATTGTTGATGAATGCACAAGAGTCGGCATGTATTGAAACCAAAGCTAAAGCACGATATTGGGGGAGACGATCATCCTTTTCACCAAGTAAGTCCACATCAAATCCCTCGCTAATTAAATTTGCTCTTACACGATCTGCGATACTAAAATTGATGTCTACTTCTTGCAAATTTGTTCCATCTTCACAAACCGCTCCACTGTCAAATTGATAATGACCGGAAACAATCCCAATTCGAGGCCTCGGTCTTGGTGTAGGCGTGGGTAAAAATTGCCCATCACTGCCATCATTGGGAGAAAAAACATCACCAAAGCTGTCACCAAGGCCAAAGGGGATTAATCCTAAAGGGGTCCAAGTGGTGAAAAGAGTAGCCAATATTGCGCCACTAAATAGGACAATCCATAATTGTCTGAGTAGTTTTACACGAGCAGGTTTTTCACTCAGAGGTTTTTCATTTTGATTTTCCATATCGATTGTCCTATTATTATTTATTTTGAACTGGTTTTCAGGTGAAAAAAGGGAAGTTTTCATATTAAATCATAAAAAATCGCAACTTTCACCCCCTAAAAGGAGTTTAGAGGTCTATAATGACTTTGTATCTCTAAAAAACATGAATTTAATTGCTCATCTATATATTTAAATTATGATAAAAAGTTGATATTCCTCGGATAAAATAATTAAATCATGAAAGAAAATAAAAAAGAACCCTTAAGTGAAAAACAAATCAGAGAAGTGATGCGCAACTGGGCTACTGGTGTAACTGTTGTTACATCAAACCATTCAAACCAAAACCATGGGATGACGGTCAGTTCTTTTTCTTCAATTTCTTTAGAACCCCCGCTTGTAATGATCGCCCTGGAAAGGTCTACCCGAACCCGGCAATTGGTAATCGATTCTAAAGCTTTTGGCATCACGATCCTTTCGGAAAATCAGCAGGAAATTTCCAATCAATTTGCGGGCTGGGTGACCGATGAAGGGGATCGATTTGAGGGATTAGAAACATTTACTTTGGATTCGAAATCCCCGATGATCAAGGGCGGATTGGGATATATGGATTGTAAGGTTGAAAGTGTATATGAAGTGGGTACTCATACCTTAATTATTGGAGAGGTCACATCCATAAAAATCAATGAGGGTAATGGAACAAGCGATCCGCTACTCTATTTCAATCAAAAATATCATCAATTAAAAAAATAAAATTTCCAAATATAAAATTTAAAAGAGTCGGTTGACTTGGAAATTTTTCTAGCTGCCGACTCTTTTATTTTAAGAAATTCTTGCGGAATTAATATTTAAATTTCGAAATTATGGTCCCCATTGCAAATCAAATCCTTGGGGTACGAGAGGGAGAACTGGGTTTCCCAGCGTGTCTACTAAAACGATCGCACCCGTACGGGGCCAACTTAAAGGTCCAGGGGCAGGTTGAACGAGGATGGCCATAACTCCGGCGTCATCCCAAAGTGCTTCATAGTTCTCCCAGGATTCGGGGCGGACCTGGAAGAGCCCAGTAATTCCATCGGCTGCAGTGTGAACCATTGTAAGGGGTGGATCATAATCACCAGACTCAGGCATATTATGGTAAAAGAATACCAAGTCGCCATTCGGCAATTCTTTTGGCCACCCTGCAAAATTATAGGTGCCGTCCAATGCTTCGGTGGGTAATAATATTGTTTCTGCACCCGTCACCGCATCATAGCGCCATAACCCAGATTCGATCAATCCTAAAACTGGGCTCCCTACTACTATAAAATCGCCCGCCTGACTCCAATCATAGTCACAGCAGGTAATTCCATAGCCGAGAACAAGATTAGTATCTGTGGAAGGGGTGTAGATTGAAAGGGTTCCACCCTCCAACCAAGCAACTGAAACGATGATCTGAGATCCATCAGGAGACCAAGTGGATGGATCATATAAGGCTTGAGGCCCGATGCTTCCACCCCCATAATCGATTGTCTCGCTAGGGATAAGTAATTCAGATAATCCGGTGGTGAAATTATAGAAATTTAATCCCCCGCGACCATAAGCCAATATATTTCCATCTGGGGACCATGAAACGGTTCTGATCCTTTCAAGATAAATAAAAACGTTGGAACTTTCGTCAACTGGACCGCCGTCAATCAACATCATTCGATTGGTGCCATCGGCATCAATAAGGAAAATTTGGTTGTCAACAATATAGGCAACTCTGCCATTTACGGGGTTTACCGTGTAATTGCCAACGCTCACAATTTCGTTTGTGATCTGTGTAATTGTTACCCCATCTCTTTCTAACCGCCAAACCTGAAAAATTTCAGGGCTAGATTCGGCACGGTAATAAAGGGACTGAGGAAGCAAATAATCTGGTTCTACCGTTGGGTCAACAGGGGGATCTACCGGTGCTGCCTCAGTTTCGCTCTCACGAGTTGCAGCGACACTTGTGGCGATGATCTCATCATTGGTTAAGCCTGAATTATTGTTGCCAGAAAAGCTACAAGCTAATGAAACAATTAACAATATACCAAGAGCTAAGAATAGTTTATTTTTCATGATTCATTCCTTTTAGTTTGGTTAAATTTATAATAATTTATCTCTTTAATGAAAAGCTATTTCAAATTTACTCTACAAGTATGGAAATATTGGTTAAGTAAGGTTATACCTGCTCAAAACGATCCACATTGATCACAAAAAGGGTTGCCCTTTTGAGATCAGGGGAATCATTTTTGCTCGTATTTTCTTTAATCAGGCTAACAACCTGATCCACTTTTTTATCATCCACGCCGATCATTAAGGTAGCATTTCCTCTTCTAAAAAAAGCACCTTTTGAGGGTAATACTGTTATCCGGTATCCCTCATCATTTAATGCCTCAGTGACCTCATCCTTATCGCTATCTTGAATGATACAAATGATCATTTTCATAGTTAAAATTCCTCGTATTTTTCAATTTGAATGGCGAAAATTGATGTCCCATTCAAAATAATTTCTTCCTCATTCTTTGATCCCAAAAGTTTCAAAAATGGGGATTCAAAGGTCGGTTCCACAATACAGCAGCTCATAATTGCTTGAGCTACTTCTTCAAGCTGACTTTTTTCTACCCCCATCATCAACGTTGTCACAGGTTGGCCGCTATTCCCTGAAGTGCTATCGTGTTGTGTGGTGGGAATACCTAAAATATTTAGGGTTGTAAGTGTATTCCCAAGATCATTCTCGTTTACAGTGGCGGTCAAGAGATGGGTAATAGGTGGAGCTCCCTCTGTTCGATGAACAAGAAAGTCCCCATAACTGAATTCTCGATTGAGTAAAGCATTATCGACTTCGCTTACTAATTGAGAGAATGTATCGTCTGAAAGGGCGCCATTGGAAAGCAACCGATTATATGTGCTTCTTTGGGCACGGAGGGCTTCTTCATACGCAAGGCCAAACTCTGCCACCTCAACTGACCGGTTTTCATGCAAAATCTCTTTGACGGCATTTCTTCGGTTTTCGATCACCCGTTTCATTGGACTTTGAATTAAATCCCAGGCATGTTGTGAGATCAGACCCTCATTATTTAATTCTTGTAGATGATCAAAGGATGCTTTTGATGCGACTGCCCTCGCCTGATTAAGTTCGTAGGCTTCTTGAGTTGAACTCCGTTGAATCAATTGCAATCTTTTGATCAAAGATTGCATTGTAGTTCCCTGAACCAGCAGGGAGAATAATACAACACCGTAAGACATGACCTGGATCAATTTTGCCATCTCTAATAAATTTTCATCAATTCCTGGATTATCACTCATGATAGAAACCATTGCCTGGGGTAAACCCAAAGCAAGGGCTAGAGATATCGCCCCCCTCAATCCCCCCCAATATAAAACGTGCTGAACTCTGATGGGGATCTGGCGACTGAGATTTGAAAATAAATAAATCGTAACCGCCCTAGCGATCAATACAGCAAGGATTGCAATTAGAATAAACTGCCAATTTTCAACCATAACCCGTAACTCAATAATTAACCCGATCATTAGAAATACTAGACTATTTGCGAGAAAAGCGGCATATTCCCAAAAATGGTTCAAGGCTATTCTGGTGGTTGGGCTCATTCTACGAAAGCCGATATTTCCAGTTACTAATCCTGCAGCAACTACCGCCAAAACGCCACTGGTATGAAACGATTCTGCAATAAGATAAGACCCATAAGCAGCGACCATTGTGAGTGTAATCTCGATCAAATGGTCATTAATTCGATTAATGATCGATGCAATTACGCTGCTAAGAATCGCCCCGATTACTAAGCCACCACCTGCAACCCGAATAAAATCAATTGTGGTTGAAGATAAACTGAAATCTTTCACACCAAGTGCAATGAGCAACATTAGGTTGTAAATTACGATGGCAGTACCATCGTTCAGCAAGCTTTCCCCTTCCAGCAAAATCTGAAGTTGTTTGGGTACTCCCATTGATCTGAAAAGAGCCACTACGGCAACTGGATCTGTCGCAGCAATTAATGCACCAAAAACCAAAGCCATTTCCCAGGTTAAGGGAGCACCTGCCCAAAATATGAGTCCGCCCACAAGGAACATGGTGAGAATCACGCCAGGTATTGCAAAGGTGAGAATGATGCGAATATAGCGACCTAATTCATTGAATTTAATATGGGTTGCAGCCTCAAAAATTAGGGGAGGAACCAAAAGGCCGAGAATGATCTGAGGAGCTAAAAATCCTCGTAATATTTCAGAGTCAAATAACTGTTGTTGTCCCTGGGCTTCCTGAATAAGTAATGCGGCACTCAATCCTACTAGGACCAAGGCAACCGTATAAGGCATTTTAAATCGGCGGATGGTGATAGCGACGACACTTGCAATAAATAAAAGCAAAATGACTATTTCTGCAATTTGTTCAATTTCTAAAAAGTCCATAACATTTTCCTGAAATAATTAATTAAAAATAACTGGTTAGCAATTTAATGAAGCTACTACTAAAAAGAAGAGGGACAATGTCCTATTTTAATCGATTTTTTAGGTAAATCTCGATCAATATAATTACCTTTATTAGTGAGTGCTTGAAAATTTATTTTTATGCTGATTTATTGCATTGAAATTTGGCAGGGGGAGGGATCATCGACCCGTACAGATTCCCCATTAGGAAACGTGATTAATGTATTATCAGATTCGCATTTAATGATTAATCCCTGATATTTCAACTTAACTGGTTGGGGAAAAGGATTAAAATCATTTATGGAAACCTTTTGCGGGGAGTGTATCCTGATACCCAAAATATTCAGAAATAAACCTAAGGGCGGCAAGCCTATCAGAGAATTTCGTTCTCCCATTGCTTTTTCTTTTTCGGCATGATGATGTTTCCTAAATGCATGATCTCGTTTCAAATTATCAATGATGCCATTCATGATCCTTTGAAAAAGATTAATAGCTTCATCCCTAGCTCCATATGCCAAAAGTCCTTCGCCCAACATCACGTTCCACGGGAGCCAAACACTTTTTATGATCTCTGCATCCTCGCGAGATAAAGTCGTTATGCTTGCAGGCATTCCAAATTTTTGATGGTATTTCTTGTTTTTGCTGAGCTTATTTTTAACGATTTTATTTACTCTTTCCTGATTTGGGATACCTGCCCAAATGGGAGTAAGCAACGTTTGATCTTGCTTCCGAAGATCTACTTGGTAAACCAAAACTTTTCCTTTATCAGGTAAGTTGTCAATTTGAACGAAGTCCAAGCCGGAAAAAAGGGGTTCGATGGTGACTATTCCAAATTCTGGCATCCAGTGAATTTTTTGTCTATCAATCTTTTCAACCCGGTGTTGCCCATTTGCTAATGTGCCGTGCACGCTCACTTCGGTTTGCAATGCGAGGTCAGAACCCACATCGAATCGAATTTGTAATCGCACAGGTTGCTCAAATTCCAGATCAAATTGAATTTTGCCAGAACCGATTCTTTGGGATAATTTTTTACCTTTGGACGATATATGCGAATCTCTATCCCAATACCTGTAGCTAGTTGCTCTTGGGTCCCAAGAATCTTCCACTGCATTTAATAATCTGGTTGATAATCTTTCTAATTCTTCTATATCCTGGTTATTATTAATTTCTTTTGCAATCTTTATCAGAGTTTGACATTCTTTATATAGATAAGAGCAGAGATCTGGGTTTTCAACCAAGCTAATATCGACTCCCTGCGCCCAGGTCTGGTATTTGACAAAGATCGGATTGTCATCAAAGCCACTTTGAATTGAATTATCCCATTCTGGTATCCCATCCCCATCTTGATCATGGGAAGTATCAAACCAAGCATAAATATATTTTAGTAAATAGGGGTAAGCAATGTTTAAAAAGTCTTTGTTTTCTTCCTGTTCAAATAACTTCCAGGCAAGCGTCGCAAGAATTGGAAAAGATTGCATTTGGCTTCTTTGACCTGCAAGCCCAGGTTTCCAATCGATTAATCCATTTTCATTTTGAGTTTGAAAGAAATTTAGTAATAAACCTTCTAGGATTTCTGATGAACCGGGCAAGAGGTTTTGGGATAAATACCAAGCATCCAGCGCATTTTGACCATTCCAAAGGTGGTTATAATCGCCCCCATTTCCTAAATTTGAATACCCCTGATCTGGTAAGCGAGTTTTTACGAAGGATGTATTTGGAAGATGTTGATTGCCATCATATAAGAGTGAATTAGCCATTTTCTGACCTAATGCAAATGCCGCATCCCAGTCTGGGTTGCCTGAAAAGACCTCTAATTGCTTCGAATTCACCATTTTTAATTTGGCAATTTCAGCGGGCCAATTTTTTGTGGCAATATGGCGGGCTTGTTTAAATGATTCATTCGGGTCGGGTAGGGCAACTTGAACCCAAGTGAATTGCCGAGTTGAACCAGGTAACATATTTAAATCTAGGGATAAAGCAGGATACGGACTATTGATGGCTTTTGCTCCCCCAGTGATGAAAATAACCGGTTGAAGTTCTGCGGTTTTTCCTTGGAGTACATTTACTGCCTCAATTTGTTTAGGTGCCAACACTTGTCCATTTAATCCTGTTGGATTAAGGATGCCCACCAGCTCAAAATTGATTTTTCGATCGTTTAATCCTGCGTTGATTACCCGAACCCTTCCAGCGGCAGTCTGACAATCAGGAATCCAATATTCCAACTCAATATTTATCCCTGAAAAGGGAGAAAAATGCAATTTGATGTAATTAGGGAAAAAACTGATTACTTTTGGGCTAGTTTCAAATTGGGTGGGCTCCCAAACAGTAGTGTGATTTTCGGTGAATTGAGGGAAAATCCGCATATTTCTTGCCCGCAATCCATAGGTGGTTTGTAAAATGATTGCTGCAGGATCACCTCGCCCAAGAAGCAGCTCCCATATTTGATCGTTTGTGTAATCAAGGTTACTCAGTCTAGCATCTGCTACTAGACTCAAACTCTGGGGGTCATTTAGACCTAAATTCCAATGCCGCATATCTGCATTGTAAGAGTAGAATGCCTAACGGTCAAAGGGTTTTATGCTAGAATTTGGTTAGAAACATCCTTTGGAGGTTGTATGAGCTCAAAAATGATGAAAACACGTGGAATGTACTTCGAAGAGTTCGAAGTTGGACATCAAGTTATTACATCTGGTCGAACAGTTACAGAAGCTGATATTGTCGGTTTTGCTGGGCTGACAGGTGATTACAATCAAATCCATACAGATGCAGAATTTAGTAAAACGACCCCCTTTGGAGAAAGAGTTGCCCATGGATTGTTAGGACTTTCGATTGCTTCTGGTCTCATTGTTTTGGTAGGTATATTAGAAGGCACGATCATGGCATTTCGAGAAATTAATTCATGGAAATTCTCTAGACCTATTCATATTGGCGATACGATCCATGTTGAGATCGAGATCAAAGAAACCAAACTAATGAAACGCCTTGGTGGTGGTCTTGTCGTTTTACAATTGGACGTGAAGAATCAACATGGGGATACCACCATGAAAGGTACTTGGTCCGCATTAATCCTTAGCAAACCCGAAAGTGAATAAGTAATACTTTTCAGCCAAAATAATTCAATCCAATATCGTTTAAAGGTTTAAATGGAAGAGGAAAACAAACCCCCAATAGAAGATGACAATCTCGAAGAGAGCCCTAAAGAGGAACCTCGAGATCGATTTCGCCGATTATTGAATGAATCTGAGGAGGAAAAAAACAATAATCCTGATTGGACATCTGAATATTTGGTTGAACGAGAAGAAGATCAAGAAAATGATTTAGAGGATAAAACCTCTATTCCCCCAATTGAAAGTGAGAATAAAGAAAAGGGGAGTGAACCTAATCCCCCTGCCTTTTTAGAAGAAGATGTGAAGGAAGATACCTCCGTTGAAGATATTCCTTTGGAAATCAATTCCAAATCAGGAAACGAATCTCAACAATTAACGCCAAAAAAAGCTCATCCCTCTATGCCAGATGACACCCATGTGATGGCGGCTAAAAAACAGCAAGGTGATGAGGAAGTTGATGAGGATGCAGATTCTCCCACTTTACTTGAAGACCGCTCCTTCAATGAAAGACCCACTGAAATAATGGTGGAAAGCGGAGGGGTGGAAAAAATTATTAAAGAAGAATCTGGTCCTTCCCTAGAAAGTACACCCCAACCGCCTCCTCCCTTAGGAGACGCTCCCAAAATTAGTCCTCCTAAAGTAGACACGCAAGGGATGCCTCTTCCACGTAGAGTGCCTGAGGTTGATCTTTCAGCCACACAGGTTGTAGTATCTAGAAAAGTTGGAATTCAAAATAGAAGAAGACCCGGTTTCACGGAATCATTAAAAAAGAAACAGGGGGGCATGAGTAGTTTAGGATGTTTTGTTCGGATAGGTGTTTGGGCATTATTTGGATTAATATTGCTCGCTGGGGGCATTTTTAGTTATATGTTGTTGCAATATTATTCGATCCGAGCCACTCTGCCTTCAGTCGATGAATTGAGTGCGAAAGCTTCGCAGTTTGAAACGACTCGAATTTTGGACAGCAACGATAACCTGCTATATGAAATATTGGATCCAAATGCGGGGAGACGGACTTATGTTTCCATTGATGAAATTTCCCCATATATGATTGCGAGCATCATAGCAACGGAGGATGGTGCTTTTTATAGTCACCCGGGATTTAATTGGTTGGCGATCGTGCGAGCATTTATACAAAACACTAGAAGTGGCGAAACTGTTTCGGGTGCCTCCACCATCACACAACAGGTTGCTAGAATGTTGGTGTTGGATGCAGATGAAGCCGCGCAGCGTACTTACATGCGCAAGGTGCGAGAAGCCCTTTTGGCGATGGAAATTACGCGAGTTTATTCTAAGGATGAAATACTCGAACTTTATTTGAATGAAGTGAACTTTGGAAATCTCGCTTATGGTGTGGAGGCTGCTGCAGAAACATATTTTGGTTCATCGGCAAATGAACTAACGATGGCTGAATCCTCATTTTTAGCTGGGATTCCTCAGGCGCCTGCTGTATATGATGTTTACTCAAACCCTGAAGCAATTTTTTCCAGACAACAAGATGTGTTGAGATTGATGTATGAGACAAGCCAGGATCAGGATTGCATATACGTAAGCAATAGTGATCAAAAAATATGTGTCTCTTCAGATGATGCAGCCAAAGCGGCCTATGAATTTGTGGATTATGAATTCAATGCACCAGATGTCAAAATAAGATATCCCCATTGGGTGAACTATATTCGATCTCTTTTGGAGAAACAATATGATCCCCAAACGATCTATCGATCTGGTTTCACTGTTGAGACAACTTTAGACCCTGGTTTGCAGGATATGGCTTTAGCTTCTGTTCAAAAGCATGTCTTCGGTTTATCTAATTTAAATGTGCAGAGTGGGGCATTGGTGGCGATTGACCCGGAAACCGGCGAGATATTGGTGATGGTAGGCTCAGCTGATTTCTATAATGAAGAAATTGATGGCCAAATCAATATGGCTATCTCACCCCGCCAACCAGGTTCTTCCATCAAACCATTCACATATTTAGCTGCATTCGAAAATGGCTGGACTCCTTCGACCCTCATTTGGGATGTGCCATCAGAATTTACCCCTTCGGGATTAGAAAACGATCCGCGCGATCCATACGAGCCAGTCAATTATGATGAGCGGTTTCATGGACCACAAACTGTTCGTTCTGCGTTGGCCAATTCGTTTAATGTCCCTGCTGTAAAAGCTCTCCAATATATTGGTGTGTATGGTGAGTCTGATACAGAAGGGGAAGATGGCTTGGTTGAAATGGCTCACAGATTAGGAATTACCGATCTTAAGGAAGATTATTATGGTCTTTCGCTTACCTTGGGTGGGGGGGAAGTGCAACTTTTAGATATGACTAGTGCTTATGCAGTTCTAGGAAACGCGGGCAACAAAATACCTCCCTATGCGATCACGCGCATCACTGACCATAATGGAAACATAGTATTTGAACATGAAGATCCTGCTGGTGAACAAGTGATTAAAGCAGAACATGCATTTTTGATTTCTTCAATATTATCTGATAATTCAGCGAGAACCCCTTCATTTGGCCCAAATTCTGTGATCAATTTGGGGTTCCAGGCAGCGGCAAAGACCGGCACAACAAATGATTTTAGGGATAATTGGACGATTGGTTATACTCCAGATTTAGCTGTAGGTGTTTGGGTAGGGAATCCGGATTACACAATGATGGAAGGGACGAGTGGCTTAAGTGGGGCAGCGCCAATTTGGGCGGAGTTTATGAAATTGGCGATCCAAGACCTGACCGGCAACCATCCGACCCCATTCATGAAACCTGCTGGCGTGGTTGACAGGGTAATTTGTTCAATTAGTGGCACAATTCCATCTCAATATTGCCCAGAACATCGCAGTGAATTTTTTGCTTCTGGCGAATTGCCTTTAGATGAAGATGAGGATTTATGGCAAAAGGTGTTAGTCGATACATGGACCTCTCTGATCGCCTCTCAAGATTGCCCCGATTTTACAGAGCAGGAATTCACTTTAAATGTTTCAGAGATCTGGGCTAGAGAGTGGATCTTAGATAGTTCTGCGGGAAAGGATTGGGCAGAAGAAAATGGATTTTCTGACCCAGTGATATTCACGCCAGATAGAGAATGCAAAGCAACTGATCCTCGACCGCATCTGGCTTTTTCCTCACCATCCTCAGGAAGCATCATTACTAGCTCAATTCTTCCCATTGTAGTAAAAGCGGATGCAGATAATGGATTTAAGGAAGTTATTTTAGAATGGGGAAAGGGAGATAATCCTCACGACTGGAAACAACTGACTAAAATTACCTCCCCCATGCCGAACCCAGAAGAAGTGTATCAATGGGATCTCAAGGATCTTGAGGCGGGAGAAGTGACTTTGCGTTTATGGATGAACGGAAAAGACGATAAGGGTTATGCCTTTACGTTATTGCATTTAGACCTCCAAGTGCCAACCCCTACCCCAACACCGACTTCAACGCCGACTGAAACACCCACGCCGACAATAACTCCAACGGTAACCATGACCGTAGTCCAAACGGCTACGCCGACGCCCACCGGGACTCTTACTCCAACCATTTTATTGACACCATAGCCCATGACAAATCAAATACTTACTTCGGATTCAAAGAAAGGAAAAGATTATTCTGCGGTTCGTCGCGTGTTAATATGGATCCTTTTTGCAAATCTTGCGGTGACGATCGTCAAAATAGGACTCGGGATTTTTACGGGGGCATTGGCTGTCGTTGCGGATGGCTTTCATTCTTTGGTCGATTCTTCATCCAACCTGATCGGTCTTGCGGCGATAAAATTAGCAGGACGCCCGGCTGACGATAAACATCCCTACGGATATCGGCGATATGAAACCATTGGCGCGATGGCGATTGGGGCAATGCTCTTGGTGGCGGCCTACGAAATAGGGTCGTCGATTATTGACCGCTTAAGTGCAGGGGTAAGACCTGAGATTGATAACCTGTCCTTTTGGCTGGTGATGCTGACCTTGCCCATAAATATTGTCGTTGTGATTTTGGAGATCAGGGCAAGTAAGAAACTAAATTCTGAGATATTGTTCGCAGACGCAAAGCATACCCAAACCGATCTATTTGTGACTGCTTCAGTGCTTGTGTCTATGGTGGGTGTTCGCTTAGGGTGGGCTTGGCTCGATCTTGTGGTTGCTGCATTTGTGGTGCTGCTGATCGGTAAAGCCGCATTTGAAATATTGGGGGATACGACCCGCTGGTTAACGGACCGAGCGGCAGTTGATCCCGACTTGATCGAAGAGATCGTCTATAGTGCACCCGGTGTCCGCTTTGTACATCGCATTCGGTCTCGTGGAAATCCGGGGGCAATCTTTGTTGATTTGCACGCAAAGGTGGATCCAGGGATGAGCACCTCTCAAGCGCATGCAATTTCGTCGGAGGTCGAAAGAAGAATAATTGAACAAATAGATAATGTCGTCGAAGCAATCGTACATATCGAACCCTCCAAAAAAGAGCGTCCAACTCATTGGGAAAAAATTTCTACAGATTTACGAACAACGGCTGATGGGATGGGATTAGGATTGCATAATTTACATATTCACACTGAAGGAGATGCAGGATTTATTGTCGAACTCCATTTGGAAATGAGAGGGGAAATGAGTTTGGGGGAGGCGCATTCGCTGGCGGATCAATTCGAGGAAACAGTGGTGAAACGATGGCCTCAAATTGTGTCCATTACCACCCATCTTGAACCCTTACCGGCAGATTTTTTCCAATCAGGTGAAAACCCAGATCCGAAATATGTGGGAGATATCAGGAAATTATTGCTGAATCATGTGCAATCGGAACAGATATTGAAATTGCAATGCTATCGCTCCTCTGAACATCTCCATGCCGCGATTACCATTTGCTTAGATTCAAAATTATCCCTAAAACAAGTGCATGCAGAAACTGAGAATATCGAAAATGATTTGCTGAAACAGATTCCAGGATTAAGCCGCGTCATTGTGCACGTTGAACCAGAGAAACAATAAATAATTTTCAGGAAATACAGTTTTTTGCTATGAGGTGGGGGGCAACGGAGTTCCTGGAGGGTTATTGTCCTAAGTGGGATTTGTGGGGGGGATATTAAAATATAGCATCCCCCAATAATAATTGGAGAATGCTATATAAGAATGTGAACTAGGGCCTAATTCACAAAATAAAACTATATTTTAGAGATCTTTGAGGAAGGTAGCTAATGCGAGCACAATAAAGCCAGCGGCTACGGTCCAAAAAGCGTTGTCTGTGAAAAATGGAATGGTCATGAAGGTACCAAGAATTCCAAGAACACCAAGTACGATTGCGACCCACCAAGTTACTGTTTTAGGGGCTGAAAGTTTCATATTGTTTCTCCTAGGTATAATTAAATAATGATAAAAGTGTAATAAATAGTATCCCGGGCCCATAAGACAATCGAGGATAAAATTTTAGTCTATGTTAATTATATAGGGGATTTTAATAACTGCAAAGGGAAATTAAAGGTAATTTGCAAGGAATACTTGGGAAAATGACCGAATTTAGAGGGAAATAATCAAAATTCCTCAGTTTTATAATGCAAAATTGGTTCCATAAGAAGTATTGAGGCAAAATTAACCTTAATTTGACAATCTTAATAAAATATTATATAGTATGTTTAGTTCTTTCTAAACATACTATATAAAGAAGGCCACCATGGAAGATGAAATTTTGAAAGCTAAAAACCATTTTATTCAAGGAATGAGTCGGATCAGTAATTTTTGGGGGTTTCCAAAAGCAATGGGTGCAATTTATGGTGCGATATACCTATCCCCTGAGCTTCTTTCTCTGGATGAAATCGTTGAGCAAGTTGGGGTTACTAAGGGGTCTGTGAGCACCAATGTGCGGCAATTAGAAAGGTTGGGTATGGTGCATAAAAAGCTTCAAATTGGTGATCGAAAAGATTATTATCTCCCCGAAACAGACTTTTGGAAAATCATTAAGGGTATTTTGCGTGAACGCGAAAAAAGTGAGTTTGACCTTGCGCTTCGCACTGTAGATGAAAGCCTAGAAATGGTGCAGGAGGGGGGAGAAGAAAATGAAAAGATTATCTTTTATAAAGAACGCATGGGCGCAATGCAGTCATTATTCAAGACTTTAGACAATTTGGTCTCCACCTTATTAGCTCTTGAAAACTTGGTCTCTCTCAGCACTTTAAAGAATTTACTTGATAAAGAGGAACGTAAATGAAAAAATGGAATTTATTTATTACTATCATTGGGGGGCTCAATTGCGTCATAGTTTCCCTCCTGTTTTATAATTTTCAATTGGGTGATGGTCAATCCTTTTTTTCACTCTTCCCTTTACCTGGGCTATATCTATTCGAAATAGCCCTATTGGGCGTTCTAGGTTTTTATAGTGCCTTCAGAAATAAAATTTCTTTACTTTGGATCGTATGCGGATTCTTGCTCCCAATTATCATTCTAGGTGCTTGGACGGTTGGATTATATTTAATTCCCTCCTTTTTAGCCTTTGGTATTCTCGCAATAATTTTCTCAAATAAAAAAGAACGTAAACAAAATTTTAAATTATTTATTCAAGCTTTTATTAGTCAATTTGGATTAATGATCCTATTGATCTTTACATAGAAGGAGATTTCAATGTCTTCGAAGAAAAAAATCGCTGTAACAGGGGCGTTCGGATATTCAGGTAAATATATTACTCACGAATTGTTAGAAAAGGGCCATGAGGTGATTACCTTGACGGGTAATCCTAACCGCCCAAATCCTTTCGGCGATAAAGTGGTGGCCTATCCCTATAATTTTGACAATATTGACGAATTAACCAAAAGTTTGCAGGGGGTGGATATCCTATTCAATACGTATTGGGTGCGTTTTAGCCATGGCAAAAATACACATCAACGGGCGGTCTCCAATACGCGCAAACTTTTTCGTGCAGCTAAAGCCGCGGGGGTAAAAAGAATTGTACATACCAGCATTACCAATCCCAGCACAGAATCCCATCTACCTTATTTCTCGGGGAAAAAGATCTTGGAAGAGGACCTTCAATCCTTAGGTGTATCCTATACGATCTTGCGTCCAACAGTGATCTTCGGGAAGGAAGATATTTTGATCAATAACATTGCCTGGTTTTTAGGTCATTTTCCTGCATTTGCAATACCTGGAGATGGAAGTTATAAACTCCAACCGATCTATGTAGTGGATATGGCAAAATTGGCAGTCAGAGTCAGTGAGAATACCGACAACCAGATCATTGATGCGATAGGACCTGAAACCTACTCCTTCAAAGAACTGGTAAAAATGATCAAAGAAAAAACTGGGAAAAAGACTTTGTTGATTCATACGCCACCGAAATTTGCATATTGGGCTTCATCCCTGGTTGGGAAAGTAGTTGGAGATGTGGTGCTAACCAAGGATGAAGTGGAAGGATTGATGGGAAATTTACTGCTTACCGATTCACCCCCTGTTGGTGAAACGAAATTAAGTGATTGGGTGACAGAAAATGCATCTATCCTTGGGAAAAAATATGCCAATGAATTAAAACGGCATTTTATGAAAAAGTAACTCAATAAAATAGAGGGTGAAATTGACTCACCACCCCCAAAAATATTTTTTACCGAATCTGGGGGTCATGATTGAAAAGTCTCTAAAATCGGGTATAGTTTAATTACAAATGTCAGAATTAACTTTTCAGCCTGGAATTGGAATAAATAAAAAAATCCCCCTAGCCAGATATCTTCCATGGGTTACTGAAAGAGCGGCTACAGGGTGGATGGAAGAGAATTTACCGGAGGGAAGTTTTGTAATTGACCCCTTTGGGGCTAGTCCGCAACTTGCTGTCGAAATTGCCCAAGCTGGTCATCAAATCTTAGTCGCGGCGAATAACCCCATTGCGCGTTTTTTGTTAGAAATGGCGGCTTCCCCTCCCAAAGAAGAGGAAATGCAGTCGGTATTAGCATTACTGGCCGCGACAAAAAGAGGGGAAGAACGATTGGAACCCCATATTCTCGCACTTTACGAGACTCAATGTGATCAATGTGAGAGAATAATTAGTGCAGAAGCATTTTTATGGGATAGAGATACAATGCTCCCATACGCTAAGATTTATACTTGTCCTCATTGTCAACAGAAGGGAGAATTCCCTGTAATCAAGACGGATATTGATAAGGCTGCAAAATTTTCAGACTCAAGCCCTCATTATTTTAGGGCCCTACAACGCGTATTAAAGAGTGACCACCCTGATGCGGTACACGTCAAAAATGCGCTAGATGCATATTTGCCACGTGCTGTGTATGCATTATTCTCGATTTTAAATAAATTAGATGGATTAACAATCAATGAACGACAGAGACAATTATTAGTCGCAATGATTTTGCACGCCTGCGATGAAGGAAATGCACTTTGGAAAGTGCCCATTGCAAATGAACGCTCCAAACAATTAAACATTCCGCCCAAATTTAGAGAAAATAATATTTGGTTTGCAATTGAGGAATCGATTAAGATTTGGGCTAAGGATGAATCCTCTGTTGAAATGAGTATTTGGCCGGAAATGCCCTCTGATTCGGGAGGCATCATCATTTATGAGGGCAGATTTGCAAATCTTGCGGAAGAATTAACTGATAAAGACATCCAGGGCGTAATCACGGTTTTTCCACGTCCTAACCAAGCGTTCTGGACATTATCTGCATTATGGTCGGGTTGGCTATGGGGGAGAGACTCAATCGGACCCTTCGTCAGTGTGCTAAGGCATAGCCGATATGATTGGGCATGGCATACCACAGCGATGGAAAGTAGCCTGAAATATTTATCACCTCTATTAGAACCTGCAACGCCAATGTACGGGCAAATTATGGAAGCCGAACCCAGTTTTTTAAACTCAGTGGTGGTGGCTGCCGAAGTTTCTGGTTTTAAATTAGAGGGACAAGCTTTGCGTCCGTCTAAGAATCAAGTTCAACTGCAATGGCAAGTCGGAAGTTCAGACTCTAGAGAGATGGACAAAGAAAAAATTATTCAAGAGGCTGCTCAAAAATGTTTACGGATTAGAGGAGAGCCAAGCCCATATATGTATATTCAATCTGCTGCCCTTGGAGATCTTAGTAAAAAGAATTCAATACTTAATCCAAACAAAGGTTCAGCAGAGATTTTTTCTGAGATCCATGGCGTCCTAGGACATGACCTGACATTTCGAAAGGGGTTTTTAAGGTTCAATGGGGGAAAAGAATCCTTAAATAGCGGGAAATGGTGGTTGAGAAAAGAGACGGATGTAAATGAACCTCTCATTGATCGAGTGGAGAAAGTATTGGTTAATTATTTAATTGAAAATCCTGGAAAAACTTTTTATGAGATCGATCGAAAAATTTGTAAAAACTTTCCTGGTTTGGGGACCCCGGAAATGGGTTTAGTTGAGGCGATATTATCGTCTTACGCAATTGAAAATGAAAATCATCAATTTCAATTAAAACCCGAAGAAAAACCGACAATTAGGCGGGAAGACCTTCAGGAGATACGACAAAGCTTGTTGGAATTGGGAGCTCATCTAGGGTATCAAATTGTCGATCAAAATCCAATTATCTGGATGTCTAAGAATGAAGAAGATTCCCATTATTTTTATCTAATTGCTTCAGCAGTAATTGGTGAAATTGTGACAAATCAGATGCATCCTGCAAACCAGGGGGTGATTATATTGCCTGGAAGCCGTGCTGAATTGCTGATGTATAAACAAGATGAGGCCCCGCAACTTAAGCACGCTGTAAATCAAGGATGGAATTTCTTAAAGTTTCGTCAGATTCGTCAGATGGTTAAAAATAAAACGCTCACTAGGGAAAGCCTGAAAACCTATTTTGCAGACGACCCCTTGGCAGATGTAGATCCGCAATTAAAAATGTTCTAATTGTGCAGCCACTCTTCAAAAAACTCATCTAGGTTCAGGTTGCTGGCTTCTTCCATCACCATTTGAAAATCTTCATCCGAAGCCGTCATTCCCCCATACCGATTAAAATATAATTTAAGCCCCTCAAAGAATGCTTCTTCTCCCACCTCCAACCGCAATGCGTGAACTAAAACCCCACCCTTTGTATAACTCTCATAACTAAACAAATTAGCCGGCGAGAGATTTCCTAAGGCTTCGAGATTTTCAACTTCAAGAACATCTTGGGTAAGAGAGGCCATGTCTCTATTGAAGGCGCCCAGATCATCTCGGTAAAACCAATACCAACTAAAATAGGATGCAAATCCTTCATTTCTCCACATCTCTCCCCAAGAATCAAGACTGACCCAATCGCCAAACCACATATGGGTCATTTCATGTATCACGATATCTTCTTCTAGCATCATGTTCGACATTACTACCATTGATTGCGTTTCTAGGGAAAACCCTGGAATATTCACTGTCGCATGTCCATAAGTATCAAATGGATAGGGTCCTAATAAGCTTTCCAACCATTCGAGCATTTCGGTAGTTTGCGAAAAGGCTTCAAAGGCCGAGGTTTGAATTTCGGGGAATATATAATCTCTGATCAATATTCCATTCTCGGTCATTTGTTCAAATCTTTCATATTCCCCGACGACGATTGTAGCAAGATAGGTCGCCATTGGAAACGGGTGTTCCCAAACAAAGCGAGTTTGGCTATTGGCGATTTCTTCGGTCTCGATCAACCGCCCATTGCTGGCAGCCAAGTATTTGCTGGGGGTGGTCACTTCTATTCGAAAAATCGCCTTATCCCGTGGATGGTCATTGCACGGGAACCAAAACCGCGCCCCATCTGGTTCAGATGCAACGACAAGGCTTTTTGAATCAGGGAAAAGCATGCCAATACTTTCTTCAAATGGAATGTATCTCGAAGATCGACGAACAATTTCTCCATCATAGCTAATCAGGACTGAAAAATTTTGATTTTTCGAAATGGGTTTTGGTAAATCTACGACTAGTTTGTCTCCCACTCGCTCAAAATTTGCAGGAATTCCGTCTACAGTTAAATCAAGAATATCGAATCCAATAAAATCAAGAGACATTTTGGACAAAGAATTTATCAAACTAAATGCCTCAATTTCTACCACGGCTTCAATATGATCAATCACTTCTGGATTTAACCGAATTTGAATTAAATAATTTTGGACATCGTAGGTGGAGCTGCCCAATTCTGGGGAGAAGGGGTCCCCAATACTATCCATAAGAATAATATCCGGAAGGGAAGTTTCGGTGGCACTGGGACGAGGGGTAGCGGTGGGGGAAGGGGATTCTTCAATTGGCGAAAACACTTTACAAGAAAGTGAAAGTGCAATAATTGAAATGACTATAAAGACGATTCTTTTTATTTTCTTAGTTCTCATCATTAATCCCCAGACCATATAAATTCAATATTGCGGGGGCGATGTCAGTTAGGTTGTTCATATTTTGAGTAAACTTCTTTCGCAGTTCTCTGCTCCCGATCACCAATCCTGGAACTTGGTTCATGGTGTGTTTTCTGACCGAAAGATCTTCCATGTTGCCGTGATCAGAGGTGATCAAGATCAATCCTTCTTCATCGTTCCAATGATCCAGCAGTCCCCCCATTACGCCATCGAAACTTTCAAGTAGATCAATTGCAGCTTTTTTATCCTGCTTATGACCGGCATAATCACTTGGCCAATATTCAAAAAAGGCAAAATCATTGTCTGTGGTTAATTTACCCAATTGTTTTCCCGCTGAAGACTCATCCATTACTGGGCTGTCGGTGTAACCAAGATGTTTTCGCCAACCATCCCCGGTAAAATCGGCCGCCAATGCATTTCCAGCATAGAGATCCTCGGTCGTGTTTAACTTTACATCCGCAAAATGTAATGCTTGAGGAATGGCGGAATATAACCGTTTTCCTGAATTGATCCCATCAAAATATCCTTGTGGATAGGCGTTTAATAAGCTCACAGATAAATTATTATCCCTAAGGATACTAAATATACTCCCCTCAATTATGACATTCCTTATCGGCTGATTTGGTTTTGGACCAAAATGTTCCCCAATGATCTTAGGCACATTTTTACCGGTCAGCAAAGTGGCTTGTCCACTAGCAGATTGTGGCCGTCCTTCAACCCCCAAAGATGCGTCAAGCGAGAGCAATGTGGCTCGGTCAGTTTCTAACGGAGCTACACCCATGACGATCTTATTACCGTCCAATAATTTGGAAAGATGGGGCATTTTGGCGAACGAAAAAGGATTGATCTCAGAGTCATCCTCTCCTAAACCAATACCATCCATAAATAGAAATAGAAAATTCATGAGAACGATTGTACCTTGTTTAATGCGCTATAAGCTTTGAGGAGGCATTAGAAATTGATGTGAATTAGTGGAAAGAGGAATTTTTTGGATGCTAATTATTTACTAAACCAAAACCAGGCGGAGCTGGGACCATCTTCATTTTGCCCCTCTTCTCTTTTCGTTAAATTAAACTCGCTTTCTAATAAACTTAGATCTGTTAAAGAAAGCCCCGCTCGGCGATTTTGCTCATCTGAAAGAAAACTGTAGAGCAAGAATTGTCCGCCTTCGATTAAAAAATCCCTGATATTTTTCCGGTATTTTTCTTGTTGGTCAAAGGTTAATGCATGGTAACAACCAATATCTAGAATTAGATCATATTGGCCACTAAATATTATATTACTACTTACATCCCCTACGACAAATTCCGCAGAAACTTTTTTATCCTTCCCTTTTAGTTTCGCAAGACGAATAGCTTTAGGTATAAAATCAACTCCGGTTGCTGCCCAACCTGCTTGGGCCAATCGAATTACATTTGTGCCAGTGCCGCATCCCAGATCAATTGCCCGCCCAGGGGGATGGGTGTCGATAAATGCTTCCAACTCTGGGGGAGTAATTCCTGTGTCCCAGGGAGGTGTTTGTATATACCAGGAACGAAATGCAATTTTACGAAATATTTTATTCAACATAAATTGGATTATAGTGCATTCTAATTTAAATCTAGCGATAACCAGATTTGAGCATCAATAAATAATAATTTCTAAGCATATTTATAAAACCTTAACCCCAAAAGTCACATTTTTCACTTATAATATTTGCTTGGAGCAATATCCTTTTTCAAGAGTATTATTTAAGAATAATATCTAAACCTGAACGCAGGGTTTTAAAATAATCCCAAATATAAGGAAGGGCCCTTTACATGAAAGAATATGCAACCGATAAGATCCGCAACATTGCGATGGTATCGCATAGTGGTGCGGGCAAAACCATTTTGGCTGACGCTTTTTTGTTTGAAAAAGATGTAATCAACCGAATGGGAAGTGTGACTGAGGGGAATACAGTTTCTGATTTTGATGAAGAAGAACAACGCCGTGAACTTTCTCTTTCGACCTCAATAATTCCAATTGAACATAAAGATCATAAAATTAATTTGTTAGATACGCCTGGTTATTCCGATTTTATCGGAGAGGTGCTTTCTGCATTGCGAGTTGTCGAAGGTGCATTAGTCATTGTTGACGCCGTCGCCGGGGCAGAAGTAGGAACTGAAACTGCTTGGAATATTTGTGATGAGCTTAAGTTACCGAGATTGGTATTGATCAATCGAATGAAACGAGAAACCGCAAATTATGAGCAAGCATTGACTTCAGTTCAAAACCTCACTGACACCCGATTGATCAAGGTTCAACTTCCTTGGGGTGAAAAAGAAAATTACCAAGGTCTTGTTGATCTGGTGAAGATGAAAGCATACCCAGCAGGTGGTGGGGCTGCCGTTGAAATTCCAGAAGAACTTGCTGAAGCTGCCCAAGAAGCCCATAGCGAACTGGTGGAAGCGGCAGCTGAAAGTGATGATGTCCTGATGGAAAAGTATTTTGAGAGTGGTGAGTTGAGCCCAGAAGAAATTTCTACTGGTCTGAAAAATGTTGTCAAACAAGGATTATTCATCCCCGTTTTCGTTGCTGATTCCCAAACCAAAACCGGCATTAGCCAATTATTAGATGCTTTCATTGACTTGATTCCATCTCCCGCAGAAAGTGCGCCTGAAAAAGCTGAGGGGCCGGGTGGCGAGATCGAGCTAACCGCTTCAGATACAGGACCATTGGCCGCATATGTATGGAAAACTATGGCCGATCCCTTCGTTGGAAAGATCACATTTTTCAAGGTAAAGTCTGGCATTTTAGCTAGTGATACTCGTGTATGGAATGCCAATAAAGAGGAAGAAGAAAGACTTGCCAACTTGAGTGTGATGCGTGGTAAAGAGCAAATCAATGTGCCAAATATGCATGCGGGCGATATTGGGGTTGCCCTCAAATTGAGCGAGACTGTTACTGGTGATACCCTAAGTGATAAGGGGAATGCAATTAAAGTGGCTGTGGGAGAATTCCCTAGTGCGCTTCATCGGGTTGCAGTCACTCCAAAAACGCAAGCGGATGCCAGTAAGATGGGGCAAACGCTCACTCGAATTTGTGATGAGGATATGACCCTATCTTGGTTCAACGAGCCCTCAACCCGCCAAACGATTTTACAGGGGATGGGTGGGCAACATATTGATGTGGTCATCCGTAAGGCGGAAGGAAAATTCCAAGTGGGTCTGGATATTGAACCACCCCGTGTACCCTACAAAGAAACAATTACCAAAAAAGGGGATGCCCAGCATCGCCATAAAAAACAAAGTGGTGGGTCAGGACAGTTTGGTGAAGTTTTCCTGCGCATTGAGCCCCTCCCCGATGATGATTTTGAGTTTGTCAACGAGGTCGTCGGTGGATCTGTTTCCCAAAATTATATGACAGCCATTGAAAAAGGTATTAAATCAGTGATGCAAACCGGTGTGGTTGCCGGATTCCCCGTTCATAATGTGAGAGCTGCTGTTTATGACGGTAAGGAACATCCTGTCGATTCAAAACCGGTGGCATTCGAAATTGCTGGACGAGAAGCCTTCAAGAAGGCGATTATGACCGCGGGCCCCGTCCTGCTTGAACCGATCATGAATGTACGCATTACCGTTCCCGAAGATAATATGGGAGACGTTTTGGGTGATCTCAATACACGACGAGCAAGAGTGCAAGGCATGGACACCGACCGTGGTCGTTCTGTTGTCAATGCGCATGTACCACTCGCTGAGTTACTGAGCTACACAACGGAATTACGGTCAATGACCGGCGGACGTGGTGTCTTTACCATGGAAGAAGATCATTACGAACGAGTTCCTACTCATTTGCAAGCAGATATTGTGGCAGCAAAAGAGAAGGTTGAAGAAGAAGAATAAAAAGAGATTAATCAAATAAAAACCCGAGTCTTTTTGACTCGGGTTTTTTGTTTTCAGCGATTATTTCACGTTAACAAAATGTATGGCAAGAGGGTTTTATGAACTTGAACTCACTATTTTCTTTAAGCTATAATCAGGGGACTAAATAATTATTAAATCCTTGGAGGACGCATGGCTGTCGAAAATGCAGAAATTATAAAGAATCGTCAAATAGCTCTTGGGGATTTATTAAGAAAGGAAGGCTTGGATGCACTCATTTTAAATCCTGGCCCCAGCCTCACCTATATGACAGGCTTACATTTTCATTTGAGTGAGAGACCCGTAGTTTGCATATTCACTCCCGATCGCGCGCCTGTTCTCGTACTTCCAGAACTTGAAACAGCAAAACTGATCGGCCTCCCATATGAATTGGTTCATTTTTATTATACGGAAGAAACCGATAAATGGATTCTCGCCTATCAAGATGCAGCCAAAGCAGCAGGACTAGGAAATTCAAAGGTAGGGGTAGAAGATATATCCATGCGGTTGCTTGAAATGAAATATTTGAAAGAAGTTTTGCCTGCCGCAGAATTCTTAAATTCAGAAAAATCCGTTTCAAAATTGAGATTAAATAAAAATACTGTGGAAAGGGAAAATATGCAAAAAGCAGCAGACATCGCCCAGGCTGCACTCGAGTTTTGTTTACCCAAAATTAAAATCGGGATGACAGAAAAAGAATTTGCATCGGAATTGGTTATCCAACTCTATCGGCATGGCAGCGATCCCGACCTTCCTTTTTCTCCGATCGTTTCAAGTGGGCCAAATTCTGCGGATCCTCATGCCTTTCCCAGTGATCGGAAATTTGGGGAAGGGGAATTATTGGTCATTGATTGGGGAGCAAGTAAAAATGGGTATTTCTCTGATATCACTCGTACCTTTGCGATTGGTGAACCCAATGCGGAACAGATAAAAATTCATCAGACCGTTTTGGATGCCAATCAAGCCGGGCATGCGACCGCTAAACCTGGTATTACCTGCGGGGAAGTGGACACAGCTGCCAGAACGATCATCGATAATGCTGGGTATGGGGAATATTTCATCACTAGAACCGGCCATGGTTTAGGAATGGAAGTGCACGAGGAACCCTATATCCGAAGCGAAAACCCAATGATCCTTGAACCAGGGATGTGTTTTACGATTGAACCCGGGATCTATATTGCCGGCCAAGACGGGGTGCGGATCGAGGATGATGTGATTGTGACCGAGACTGGGATTCATAGCTATACCAGTATGGATCGCAGTTTAAGAGTCGTAGGAAAATAATTAATTGCTAAATACTATTCTAAAGAAGTGGGTGAGGAAAATATGAAAGAGCAGATTTTAAAGAATGCAGATCCTTTTTATTTCCCTGGAAATGGAACAGGGGTAATTTTGGTTCACGGTTTCACTGGTGCGCCAACCGAAATGAGATGGCTGGGTGAATATCTCAATCAAAAGGGGTATACGGTGGTCGGACCACGGTTGGCTGGCCATGGCACCAAAATTGACGATATGATCCGCACACGCTGGACGGATTGGGCGGCTTCTGTCGAGGATGCATGGCATTTACTAAAGGAAAATACTGATCAGATTTTTATTATCGGTCTTTCAATGGGTGGATTGCTTTCTCTAAACCATGCTGCTCAATTTCCCGTGAAGGGAGTGGTTGCAATGTCCACCCCTTTGGAGGTCCCAAAAAAGTTTTTTGGGAAATATAGAGAGCTTGCTAGAGTAGTGAGTAAAATTTATAAATCTCGGGAAAAAAGTGGGGGAGGTTGGTTTACACCGGAGGCAAAAGAAGGTCATATCAGCTATTCGGCAAACCCAATCCGATCCGTGGTAGAGCTATCTTATTTGGTGGATGAAGTAAAAAATAATCTTGGTAAGATATCTGTGCCAACCTTATTGATTCATTCAAAAGATGATGCCTACGTCCCAATCCGTAATTCTGAAAGAATTCTAAAAATGCTAACCACCAAAGATAAAGAGTTGGTAAAAATTGAAAAAGCTGGCCATGTGATCACCCGCGACGGTGACAAAGAATTTGTGTTCAATAAGGTAGCGGAATTTATTCAAAAACATGAATGATCTTTTAATAATTTCCAATTAATATCCAAAGAACCAATGATTAGAGGAGAGGAATACTATGGAATTCTTTCTAGAAAGCGGATTGGACCTTACCCTAGCTTTGCAAAATGCCGGTGATTGGATCGTTTCAGTCATGAAGGGATTTACTTTTCTTGGGACTGAAGATTTTTATATCGTCTTTTTGGTTTTAGTTTGGGCGTTCGATTATTCTCTTAGTATGCGGTTGGGGGTCATGTTAATGCTCACTACCGCTTTGAATAGCTTCTTTAAAATGGCATTTCATCAACCCCGTCCTTACTGGTCAGACAGCAAAGTATTAGATCTTGGCGGTCCTGAGTTAGGCTTCGGCGTTCCTTCAGGTCACTCCCAAACCCCTGTTTCTCTCTTCGGGTTATTTGCAACAACTCTCAAAGAAAAATGGATGAAGATTGCAGTTTGGGTAGTAATCTTCTTTATAGGCATCTCACGAATGATCTTAGGCGTGCATTACTACCTGGATGTACTTGTCGGCTGGACCATTGGTTTGATCATTTTATGGTTGTTCATGAAATTTGAACCCAATATAAAAGAATATTTTAGTAAGAAGCAGATCGGAACCAAAATACTGCTCGTATTTTTAGTATCGATCGTTCTTCTATCGATCAATTTTGGCATTCGAGCAATAAATGGGGACTTCACATTAGATCCCACTTGGATTGCGAATGCAGCTTCCGCCCATCCGGAAGAGATGCTCGATCCCTTTAGCATGGACGGATCCATCACAACTGCTGCCACTTTATTTGGTTTATCAGTGGGATATTTTTGGATCTCGAGTATAGGCACATATCAGGTCAAAAAAAATCTGGGGGTAAATTTCCTGGTTTTTATCATTGGGCTAATTGGGGTGCTGGCAATCAAACAAGGATTAGGGGCAGTCTTTCCAGGTGAAGACAATCTGGCAGGATATTTTTTCCGATATCTACGATATACGATCATCGGTTTTTGGATCATGGGCTTAGGCCCCTGGCTTCTAGTAAAATTGAAATTAGCCAAATTAGATTAATGACCCTAAATAAAAAAAGACCTTCAATTGCGAAGGTCTTTTTTTATTGATTATTTACGATTATGAATAATTTTCGGTAACTTTTTGATGATTGAGTGAGAAACCTGAAAAAATCGAAAAAGCTGTCACCGTTCCCAGGATGATCGCCATGCGGGTCCAATCTTCATTAAAGGCAATTCGCTCATTCGCAATTTGCATGGTTGTCCCCAGCCATAATCCGCCCCCCATATAGGCAAATAGTTGAGAAAGGATCAAGACCCATTTCTTCTTCACCAATAGAAGCAGGGGGAAGATTAAGCTTACAAGTACCATTAAAATATTTCCATCCCGCAGAAAATGGGCCGCGATCAAAACACATGTAATGATGAAGGGGATTATTTTACTTTTCATATGCAAAATTATACGTCATCTCGGCAAATGGGGTAAGGGGATAATATTATTTATCGAGTCTAATTGGTGAAAATCCCTTTGAAATTAATGGAAAACCTTGAAAAATTTAGGCTATACTTAGGTCTAATCAGAATGGCTTGACATCATTCGTGACCTCAAGTACAATTCTGCCCTGACCGAGAACGGGCCTGTAGCGCAGTTGGGAGCGCGCATCAATCGCACTGATGAGGTCGCGGGTTCGAATCCCGCCAGGTCCACTGGAAACTGGCAGGAGCAAGAAAAATTTATCATTTGGGCCTGTAGCGCAGCTGGGAGCGCATCACAATGGCATTGTGAGGGTCAAGGGTTCGAGTCCCTTCAGGTCCACTACTATAAAACCAAAGGTTTTATATATTGGGAGAAAATAAAAGACAATTTTCTCCTAAAGAAATTGAAATCAAAACTAAATAGTATGTCGGTAGGAGTAGTAAGTCATCTGCCAGCGAGCTAGGGATCACCCGGTGAAAGCCCTGCAAAGTCTCCGTAGAAGACAGGAAAGTTGATTTCCGCAATAGACTGAACTCGCCCACCATCCCTGAAAAGGGAAGACATTTCTGGTGAACACAATTTTTAGCCAGAAACGGGAAAGCCCGTTATAGCAACCCAAGCGGTTTAGGAGGAATCTTAAACAAGCAGGGTGGTACCGCGAAAAGCCCTTTCGTCCCTGTATGGATAAAGGCTTTTTTTGTTTAAATAAGACAGTTAAGGGTAAAAGGTTACAAAGCTCGGATACACCTGAGGAGTAGAGAAAATGAAAAAAGAATATAAGCCCGGTGAAATTGAACCAAAATGGCAGAAAAAATGGGAAGAAGACGGGCTATATCATGCCGAAATTGACCCGGACCGACCTAAATTTTACGCGTTGACGATGTTGCCCTACCCCTCAGGGGATATGCATATCGGGCATTGGTTTGCGATGACCCCTTCGGATGCGCGGGCGAGATATATGCGCATGAAAGGCTATAACGTCATGTTCCCGATGGGTTTTGACGCTTTTGGTCTACCTGCCGAAAACGCGGCCATTAAAAATAATATCCATCCAAAGATTTGGACCTATGCCAATATCGATAGAATGCGCACCCAAATGAAAACGATGGGAGCCATGTTCGATTGGCGGCGAGAAGCTATTTCAGCCGACCCCAAATATTACAAATGGACGCAATGGTATTTCAAAAAACTTTTTGAAAACGATTTGGCCTATCGAAAATATTCTGCGGTAGATTGGTGCCCGCATTGCAATACGACCCTGGCACGAGAGCAGGTTTGGGGGGAAGACAAGGTTTGTGAACGTTGTGGGACGCCGGTGATCAAGAAAGAATTGGAACAGTGGTTTTTCAAAACTACAAATTATGCCGATGAATTAATCAATTATGAAGGCATTGATTGGCCGGAGCGTGTCAAAACCTTGCAAACCAATTGGATCGGAAGATCTGAAGGGGCAAGTGTCGTATTTAAGACCGAACAGGGTGCTCCCATTGAAGTTTTTACCACCCGGCCCGATACCCTTTGGGGTGCCACCTTCATGGTCTTGGCCCCAGAACATCCCTTGGTAGATGAAATCATTACCGACGAACATCGGGCAGATGTCGAGCATTACCAGCATGAGGCCGAAGGCCAAACCGAGATAGAGCGGGGGGCGGTCGATAAAGAAAAAACCGGCATTTTCACCGGCGGGTATGCGATCAACCCTGTCAATGAAGAAAAGATTCCCATCTGGATCGCCGATTATGTGATGATGAGATATGGCACCGGCGCAATTATGGCCGTGCCCGCCCATGATGAACGCGATTTTGCCTTTGCCCGAAAATATGATCTCGAAGTACGAGTTGTAATCAAACCGGAAGGTGTGGAGATGGACGGCGCCACGATGGAAGCGGCTTGGCCGGGTGAAGGGGTAATGGTCAATAGCGCTCAGTTTGACGGCACTCCCGCGAATAATGAAAAAGGTCGCAAAAACCCGGCAGTTAGTAAAGTGATTGATTGGTTGGAAGAAAAATCACTGGGGAAAGAAGATGTCAATTACCGATTGAGAGATTGGTTGATCTCCCGCCAGCGCTATTGGGGTGCGCCCATCCCCATGATCCATTGCACTGAATGTGGTGTCGTGCCTGTGCCCGATGACCAATTGCCGATTGAACTACCGGAAGACGTAGAATGGCTCCCCACCGGAGAGAGCCCTCTTAAACTGCACCCCACCTGGAAAACCGTGGCCTGTCCCAATTGTGATGGACCAGCCGAAAGAGATACGGACACGATGGATACTTTCATGTGCTCCTCCTGGTATCCGCTACGCTATCTAAGCCCAGATTATGATCAGGGTCCTTTCGATCAAGAAGAATATGATTATTGGATGCCGATTGATACTTACACAGGTGGCATTGAGCATGCCAATATGCATCTGATCTATGTGCGATTCTTCCATAAAGCCAGCCGAGATATGGGCATTGTTAAAGGACCTGAACCGATGATGCAGCTGAGAAACCAAGGCATGGTCTTGGGCGAAGATTCTGAAAAGATGTCTAAGAGTCGCGGAAATGTGATCGCTCCCGATATTCTAGTAGATAAATATGGTGCAGATATTGTGCGCGGCTATTTGATGTTTTTCGCCCGCTGGAATCAGGGAGGACCGTGGGATAGTCAGGGTATCGGTGGTGTCGCCAGATGGATTCGCCGGGTTTGGACCGCGATTACCGAAGAATTACCCGGTACGCCAGAAGTGAAAGATGAAGTATTAAAATCACTCCGCCGAAAGCTGCATCAGACTCTAAAATCTGTAACAGAGGATTATGAGAGTTTTGAATTTAACACCATTGTGGCATCTCTGATGGAATTAATGAATGAGATGTATAAGGCAAGAGAAGCGGGCGCGGTAGGCACGCAAGATTGGAAAGAAGCAGTAAGCATTTATATCCGAATGATTGCGCCAATCGCTCCTCATATCTCTGAAGAACTTTGGGAACATATTGGTGAACGATATTCAGTCCATCACCAAGCCTGGCCCGAAGTAGATGAAGAAGCCGTCATTGAGGAAGAGATCACCCTGGTTGTTCAGGTCAATGGAAAACTCAGAGATCGCATCCAGGTTCCCGCTGGATTTACGGATGAGGAAGCGAAGGCCAAAGCGATGGAAAGTGAGGTCATTCAAAATTTCTTAGATGGAAAAGAACCTAAAAAGGTGATTGTAGTCAAAGGTCGATTGGTGAATATTGTTTTGTAATTGGAAAAAATGAAAATATAAAAGGGCTGGTCAAATCGATCAGCCCTTTTTATTTTTTAACGAGGGAATAACTTTTCTACTCTATAGATTTTACAAAACGATTACATCTTTTTCCTCTTCGAGGTTTGACCCGCCCTCTTTGTTCGCTTACAATTAAACCGCTATTCAATTCTCAAGTAAAAAGGAAAAATACATGACCCCCCAAAAGAAAGAAGTGATTATCCCCGTTGGCGGTGCGAAACCCCTCGCACCTTATTCTCCAGGCATTAAGTTAAACGGACAACTTGTTTATACCTCTGGTCAAGTAGGCATCGACCCCTCCACTGGCAAACTTGCTGAAGGTGGTGTTGTTGAGCAAGCAAAATTCGTGATGGAAAACCTGAAAAAAGTGATTGAAGCTGGGGGTGCTGGGATGGACACCATCATTAAAACAACCGTGTTTTTAACAGATATGGCTGATTATGGTCCTGTAAACGAAGTATATGGGCAATACTTTTCCGAAAATCCACCAGCTCGTTCTGCAGTGGCAGTCGTGGGGTTACCTATCGGCGCTCTAGTGGAAATTGAGGCTGTAGCTTTTGTAAAAGAGGAATAATAATTGTCAGGTGAACTGATCCTATTAGTGGACGACGAACCTCATATCACTGAATTATCCCAAATGTATCTCGAAAAAGAGGGTTATTCAGTAACCGCAGTCCATGATGGCCAAGCCGCCATAGAAACAGTAGAAAGCCTCAACCCTCCGCTGATGGTGCTGGACTTAATGCTACCAGAAATGGATGGGTTTGAAGTTTGCCGGAAACTTCGGGCAGATAATAACGCTGTCTTAATCCTAATGTTAACCGCCCGCGACGATGATATTGATAAAATTGTCGGTCTTGAGATCGGGGCAGACGACTACATGACCAAGCCATTTAATCCGCGTGAGTTGGTTGCGCGGGTTAAGGCTTTGTTGCGAAGAGCTACCCTCCCATCTGAGATCGGTCGCGAAATTATTCAAATTGGCAATATTAGTATTGATCAAGGAAGTCGCGATGTAATTGTGGGAGGAGAGAAAATTCCCCTTCGAACCCAGGAATTTGACCTTTTGGTCACCTTTGCCGAACACAAAGGCTTGGTATTAAAAAGAGAACAATTGCTCAACTTAGCCTGGGGGTATGAATATTTTGGCCAAACCCGCACTGTAGATGTGCATGTGGCCCATTTACGAAAAAAAATAAAAAATGCCACAGTGAAAATTGAAACTGTTACCGGCATTGGTTATAAGATGGTTCTCTAATGTTTCGATCTCTGAGATGGCGGCTATGGTTTAGTTATGCCTTGGTGATTTTTATCGCCCTGAGCATTGTCGCATTGGCCATCTTAGTATTCTTGGCTCGAGATAATCCTCAAACGGCAATTCAGATCAATGGGGTATTAAATTCCCTTGTGGAAAAGCAGGGGTCAACGATTTATCGTTCTGGGAAAGCACAAGACTGGGTGGAGAGAATTGACGAATCCACCAATATTCGTATTATTGCATATAACTTTGAAGGGGAAATAATTGCTGATTCCCGCCAAGATCTAGAAGCCCCCTTGGAAAATCTTCAAGATTATCCAATAAACAATTTACGCCATCCAATACTCCTTAATACCGATGAAAATGGAAAAACCTGGAAATATGGTGCACGGCTCCTTGAAAATCGTGTACTTGTAATCGCTTCCATCCAAAAACAACCCATTCAAGATATATTAAATTCGAACGCACTGGATGATCTGATTCAACCTATTTTTAGGGCCGGATGGGTAGCCTTGATATTGGCCCTAGTATTCGCTTACCTGATCAGTCGGTGGATCGCCGGACCTTTGCAACATATGTCTGAGGCGGTTGATGGAATGGCGAAAGGGCAAAAAACCAAAGTTGAACTGAAAGGTCCAAAAGAAGTGCAAGATCTTGGGTTAGCTTTCAATGAAATGAGCCAACAGGTGAGCGCCAGCCAACAATCTCAGCGAGATTTTGTGGCCAATGTGTCCCATGAATTAAAAACACCGCTCACTTCCATTCAAGGATTTGCACAAGCGATTTTAGATGGGACTGCAAATGACCCAAAATCCTTAGAAAATTCTGCCCAGGTGATTTTTGATGAATCAGGTCGGATGCATCGGTTGGTCGTCGATCTTTTAGACTTAGCAAAATTAGACGCAGGGACTTCAGAACTTGACCTGGCCCCTGTAAACTTAGAAATCTTGCTTTCTTCAGTGCTCGAAAAATTTATCCCCCAGGCAAAGCTTGGAAAAATTAAAATTTCCTCTGATATTAATCCTATGCCGCTCTTTTTAGGGGACGGCGATCGGTTGGCTCAAGTTTTTACAAACTTAGTGGACAATGCGATTAAATACACGCCAGAGGGAGGCGATATTACATTGAAAACGGAGCAAACCACAGAAAATATTCGAATATCCGTGATCGATACCGGAGAAGGAATTCCACCTGAAGAGGTGGATCGTATTTTTGAGCGTTTCTACCAAATTGATAAAGCTCGGACGAGAGAGGACGACCGGGGAGTAGGATTAGGATTGGCGATCGCCGAGCAAATTGTTAGGGGGCATGGGGGGAAAATGATGGTAATAAGTGAGGAAGAAAAAGGTAGTCGTTTTATTGTAGACCTACCGATTGAATAAAGCTTGTTCTTCTTTTTATCCTCAATTCGGGTTAAAATACGCCTATGCCAAAAGTATCTATCATCATTCCATGTCGAAACGAAGAAGGAACCATCCGATTCTTATTAGAAGCCATACATCGTCAAACTTTTCCAAATCAAGATATGGAAGTGGTTATCGCAGACGGTCTTTCTGAAGATCGGACACGGGATGAAATTGCTAATTTTAAAAAAGATTACCCAAAATTACAAGTTCATGTGATTGATAATCACACGCTCACTATTCCTGCGGCTATCAATACAGCCATTGCAGCAGCCAAAGGGGAAATCATTCTGCGGTTGGATGCTCACTCCGTACCCGACCAAAGTTATGTTGCTAAAAGTGTAGAAAATCTGGAAGCAAAAAAAGGAACTGTTGTCGGGGGAGTATGGAAAATAAAAGCTAGCGAAGATACTTGGATCGGACATGCCATTGCAGCAGCAGCAGCGCATCCGCTAGGTGTCGGAGATGCAAAATATCGCTATACCGAAATAGCAGAAAGCGTGGATACTGTACCATTTGGTGCATATTACAAAACCCTGATCGATCAAGTCGGTAATTTCGACGAATCCTTATTATCCAATGAAGACTATGAATTTAATGTGCGCGTCCGAAAGGCAAAGGGCCGAATTTGGTTAGATCCAAAAATTACTGCAATTTATTTCGCACGACCTAATTTGCAGGCATTGGCCAAGCAATATTGGCGATATGGCTTCTGGAAAGTAAAGACCTTGCGCCGATTTCCAGATTCCCTTCGATGGAGACAAGTTGTCCCCCCACTCTTTATTACAAGCATTATTATTTTAGGATTATTATCAATTTGGTGGCCATTAGCTAGCTGGATATTATTACTGGAAGTGGTATTATATTGGGTAGCCTTATTCCAAGTTGGAATGCAATTGGCGTCTGAAAATAAGCGATTTACTCACATTTTTGGTGTTCCCTTAGCCATTGCAACCATGCATTTTTTCTGGGGCAGTGCTTTTTTATGGAGCTCGATCAGGAAAAAAGATTAGCCTACTAAACAAATCGAATTATTTTTATTTGGCGGATTATGGCAATTCCAAAAAAGGATAAAAAACCAAAACCCTGGCGTTTACGCTTAGGGGAAAGAAGAACCTTAATCGTAATTGGTGATCTGGCTATGGCCGCGATCGCCCTAGTATTTGGTATATATTTCTGGGCAATTGCAGCTGTTGATGGCCCCTTAGAAATTATGGATTTCGTAGATCAGCGATTGCAACCTTGGTTTTTATTTTTACCTCTTATTTGGGTGGGACTTTTAGCAGACAGTTATGATGCTCGAAAATCAAATTCTCTAAGAAATACAACAATTGCCGTGGCCTCATCCGCGCTGATCGGGCTTATTTTGTACATGGCGGTTTATTTCGCCTCCTCTACATCTTTGCCCCGTCGTGGTGTTGCAGCCTTTTTAATTGCAGCATCTATATTAACCATGTTTTGGCGTCTAATCTATATTCAGATATTTAGCAGGCCCCAATTTATGAACCGAGTCTTGATCGTCGGTGCTGGAGTGACCGGAATTGCATTATTAAAGGTAATTGATGAACTAATTCCGCCTCCATTTTTTGTCGTAGGTCTGGTGGACAAGGATCCTGAAAAGATCGGCAAAACGATTTTAGGCTATCCCGTTTTGGGTGCAAGTGACAAAATACTAGGATTAATTAAAAAAGAAAAGATCACCGATATTATTGTATCGATCGGTGGTGCGATGAGTCCCTTTACAATCCAAACGCTCCTTACCGCACAAGAAAATGGCATTGAAATCACCAGAATGCCCCGCGCCTATGAAGATCTTTTGGGAAGGGTTCCCGTAAATTATCTTGAAACTGATTGGATCATTCGTTCCTTTGTAGATGAAGCACGAGTTAGCGCCTTTTTTGAGATTGGAAAAAGAATCCTAGATATCATTGGGGGGTTGATCGGAGTGATTATCCTGGCATTGATCAGTCCAATTATTGCCTTAGCAATTTATCTTGAAACTGGGCGTCCAATAATATTTTCTCAAACCAGGTCTGGAAAAGGGGGGGAGCCCTTTACCATTTTGAAATTCCGAACAATGAGGCAAGATGCAGAGGCGGATGGCAAACCTCAGTTAGCGGAAGAACATGATGATCGGGCAACCAAGGTCGGCCGTTTCTTGCGTAAGACCCATTTAGATGAATGGATGCAATTCATCAATGTGCTGCGAGGGGAAATGAGTATCGTCGGTCCAAGGCCAGAACGTCCTGAACTCGTTGCCGAATATGAAAAGCAGATTCCTTTCTACCGTGCCCGTTTGTTAGCGAAACCAGGAATTGCGGGGTGGGCGCAAGTGAACGTAAATTATTTTTCAACTTTAGATGAAATGTCAGTAAAACTAGAATATGACCTTTATTACATCAAACGAAGAAATATCTTAATGGATATTTATATTATTCTTCGTACGGTTGCCACTGTCATCGGTTTTAGAGGGCGGTAATACCACCCCATGAAACCACAATTCCATTTGCGAAACCGCTATATTTTTTCTTTAGATTTAATCCTGATCGTAATTACGATTTTTCTAAGCTTTTTAATTCGCCTTGAATTTCTTCAGGTTCTCAGAGATTATATCCCAACAATTCTCTGGATGATCGCCTTATCCTTTTTGATCAAACCCTTTATCTATCGAAAATTTGGTCTTTACCAACGATTTTGGATCTATGCCAGCTCTCGTGAAGCCCTGATCGTAACTCTGGGTGCAATTCTCGCAGCAATTATTGTTGGACTAGTTATGCTCGGTTTGCAAGCTCTTCAAGTTTTTGCTTTATACCCACGTTCTGTGATTATTATTGATATTTTGTTTTCAATATTAGCGGTTGGGGGTGTCCGTTTTTTGCCTCGATTTATCGCTGAAGGGTTTATCAGCAATCGAAGTAAATCAGGTGTAAAACAAGTTCTGATTGTTGGAGCTGGAGACGCGGGTGCTTTGGTGGTAAGGGAATTACAGAAAAATCCGCAATTAAAAATTAATCCGATCGCCTTTTTAGATGATGACCCAGAAAAACAAGATTTCCAGATCCTCAATATTCCAGTAGTCGGTAAATTGGAAAACCTTGCAGAAAAGATCGATGAATTACTCATCGATGAAGTTATCATTGCAGTCCCAAGTGCGCCGGGGCGTGTAGTTCGTCAGGTTGCAGAAGTATGCAGTGATAAATCAATGCCTTTCCGAACAATGCCCGGCGTATATGAACTTTTGGGTGGCACGGTCAGTGTCAATCGGTTACGTGAAGTCAATATTACCGACTTATTACGTCGCAACCATACGCCGATCGATGATGATCGGGTTAGCAACCATATTAGAGGAAAGCGTGTTTTGATCACAGGGGCGGGGGGATCGATAGCTGGAGAACTTTGTCGCCAAA
>JABJGH010000004.1 GCA_018662365.1 Chloroflexota bacterium
AATATACAGGAACTTTCTTGAACGCGCCACAAGCCTTCCCCGACATAATTAGGGGATATTAATAAAATTCAGGCTGTGCATTGAATTGAAAGATTCCGAAAATTTCCCCCATATTTCGGTCTAGGTTATTTAAAATAAAAAACGCTGTAATCGCGCTTTTGTCATCCATGAAAAATCTAATTATATTTATTGCTTTTCGGATAACCTTTCTAAGGATATTGCTACAATGCCAATGCCTAGCAAAATTACTGCGTTTTCTACTGTAATCATTTTCATCGCCAGTAATGCTACAGCTGAGATTCCCATTGACACGGATATCACCCGCAATATCAGGTCCATCATATTTGTAGTAAACGGTGCCATATCGCTCCTTTGAGAATCATAGATATATCTATTGGATGCCATCTCTCACTCCATTTAAATTAAAAGAATTTTAAAAATTCTTTTAAGCATATTAACAAAAGCTAGACACATATAAAAGGGACAAATGACCTCTAAATTGTGTGACATATAGCCTTAGAGAATAATTTAGAGACTAAATGGTTTCTGCAACACCAATAGCGCTCAAAAGAGCTTGCTTTTCATCATTGTTGAATTCTGAGATATCCTCAATTTTCGGGCCAATATATGGACGGTAGCGAAGATCTCGAGAGGAGGCTATATAAGCCAAATTGGAACGAAGCAGCCAACCCCATCCATCTTCAGAGAATTTTGAGGCAACTTGGTAGAACAAATTGATCATATCCTGATTGACCAAACCGGGATATGGTTCTGCATTATCATTTTCTTCTTCCTCGGGGAGGGGATCGCTGTTGGGTCCAGGATAAAACACAGGGTCAACTAGAGGAGGAGGATCTTGTTCATCTGTTTGGGTATCTAATAAAACGATTCCTAATATTTCAGCTATTGCCTCTTTCTGTTGAGTAGAGAGATTAGACATTTCATCGAGCATTTCACCAGAGTAAACAGAATTTCTATCTTTGATCAGATGCGTAAGCCCTGCAAACTCCAGTAATGCCCAACCTGATAGGTTAAATTGTTCAGCTACCTGATAGATCGCATTGATCATATCTTGGTTCGTCAAGTCTGCTGGAAAGCCGAAAATATTATCCGGTATTTCTATGGGCACATCTTCCAGGGGATCTTCGGTTTCAGGTTCCTCATCTGGCTGCTCTTCGGTCTCAGGTGTATCAATGATCGGTTCCTCATCTTCTGGTTCATCTGCCACTGGCTCTTCTTCATTGGAATCCTCACCAACCGGATCTTCCTCTACCGGTTCTTCTTCCGTTGTATCCTCTTCAGAATCATCTACGGGTTCTTCCGAAATAAAATCTGTGAGATTCAATCCCAATACTTCCGCCAGTGCTAATTTTTCATCTGATGTTAAATTTTGCATCTGGTCAACTTTTTGGCCAGTATAAAGCGCATCTCGTTGATTTACAATATCTGTTAACCCCGCCTTTTGAAGCAAGGTCCAGCCAGCAGTTTCTAATTTTTTGGCAGCTTGATAAAAAGCATTTATCATTCCCTGATTGGTTAATCCGGTATAAATTGTCTCCTTGAATTCGGTGAGAATGCTTTGGACTTTCTCTTCCAATACTGCCCTTTCATTATCCTCTAAAGGTAAATCTTCAACAGCGGGGCCATCATATGGACGTTCCGCGTTATTAGCGATTAACATGTAATTCAAATTTAGCTTTAGAATCCAATCTTCGGCAGTTTGCCCGAATTGTAGGGCACTTTTTGAGATAGCTTCCAACATTTGGTGGTTGTTTAGATTTGGGGGAATCTTTCGTTCATTTTCAATTCCTATCCAATCATGCATATCTTCTAATTTTCCGCGAAAAATGTTTTGATCTACAACAGCAGCCTCGTTTAAAATTCCTGGCACACTTCCCTCGTACGAAAATTGCCAAAATTTCCACCCATTCCCACCCCATATATCTGCCGGAATACTTGGAATTTCGGCGCCATAATTGGCTACCCAAAGGGGGTGATCCACATAATCTTTTGAATTCCCCATCATAATTTTCCAGGTATAGAAGTTTGTGTAAATAATCGGTTTTCTATTTGTGGCTTGCTCTACAACTTCCAACCATTTTTGTAATCTTTCTAAACGCTCTTCAATGCTTAAAGTCAAAAATGCTTCATAAACATATTTTGGAGAGGATTCTATATCAATAACCGGAGGAAGGTCCGATTTATGTAGAATATCGCCCACTACATCTAAGTAATGATTAGCTTGCTCAACAGGGTCAATATTTGGAATAAAAAAGTGATACGCCCCTCTAATCACACCTGCGCGTCGTGCCCCAGACCAGTTATTATCGAAATATTTATCTAAATAAGTAGTCCCTTCGGTTGCTTTAATAAAAGTATAAGCAACTCCACTATCTTTCACTTTTTGCCAATCGATATTTTCTTTGTATGCACTCACATCGATGCCTGGCAAATAATCACTGTTTGACCACATAGTTACCTCCTAACTACACTCTAACTAGTGCAGGAAACTTGCCAACTTTAATTTAGAGAATAATATTTACTTTCTTCATAGCTGAATTTGGTATCCCTTTGCTATAATTAGAGGAGGCATATAAAAAATAATTGCCTTTATAAAATCTAGGAGAAGCTGATGAGTTGTATAGGGAATGTAATTTGGTTAATTTTTGGGGGATTCTTTGCCGGAATAGGCTACATTATTGGTGGACTACTCGTAAGTATCACAATTGTTGGTATCCCATTTGGGCAACAGGCGATCAAACTCGGGATTGCCACCATGTCACCCTTTGGAAAAGAATTAGTGTTAACTGAAAAAGCCAGCGAGCCTAATTACGTATTGCTAAATATCGTTTGGGCAGTACTATTTGGTTGGGAAATTGCGGTTGCGCACTTAGTTTCTGCTTTAGTGTTAGCCATTACAATTGTCGGAATCCCCTTCGCCCAACAACATATCAAACTATTGCCAATATCTCTTGCGCCCTTTGGTCGCGAATTGGTTTAAATCGGGCTAATTTTCCTTTTCCTTTCAGCGAGTAAATTTAGGGCCCAAATTATTAAGGGAAGAATACCCCCAATCGCAAAATAAAGAGTGAGTTGGCGTGGGTCTAATTCATATTTGTCCAAAAAATATCCTGTTAGGTAAATCGATAGTGAGCTCGCAATTGTAAAAAACGCCATATCCAAAGAAAACACTCTACCAAGAAAATTATCAGGGACTTTGAGTTGGATGAGGACATTACTATAGGTCCAATTGATCGATGCGCCAATTAATCTCAATAAAAAGCCTAAACTTGCTACCCATAAATTTGGTGCAATGGTCACAACCAACCATGAGATAGGGATTATTAGATACCCAAGTAAGATCAAGTTTTTTAAAGCTTTTTCGCTTCTATCTGTAAAGTGATTTCCAAGCAACGGTCCCACCACTGCCCCCAACCCAGCAGCAGCAAACATCACCCCTAATGAAATTGCCCCCTCCCGTCCAAAATTAAAGTACCTTTCTGCCAAAACAGCGATGATGATATCCCCACTCCCGATCTGCCCCATCATTTTTATTGTTGTCAAAGTTGCGACATCAATCCTTTTAGAAATATATTTTAACCCATCGGAGATGCCCGCAAACCCCAGTCTACTTTCTTCTTGGGTTTCAACCTTTTTTGGCATGACGATTTTTAGAACTAAAAAAGCGGAAAGAAGGAATGTAATCGAATCAATGATCAGGGCAGCCTCTGCTCCTAGCCAGGCTGCAATCCCTCCTCCTAAACCTGCCCCCACGGCCAACATTGCAGACCAGGTAATACTTTGCATTACATTTCCAGTAATTAGCTCTTTTTCACCCTTTACCAAACTGGGAACCAAGGCTGAGGAGGCGGGCTCAAAGAAAGAAGCGACCGAAATTTGTATAAATGTTAAGAGATAGATGAGCCAAACCCTTTCGGCTCGATCAACAAATAAGAAACTGATTACAATTCCCGCTCTCAAAAGATCGCTGATCACCATGATCGATTTTCTATTAAACCGATCTGCAAATACACCGGCTATAGGGCCAAAGAAAAATCTGGGCAAAGTGCGAGCAATCAACACATAACTGATCGCTAAACCTGTATCAGTATATCTATTCACAATGATCACACTTGCAATTGTATTAAACCAATCCCCAGCTAAACTTATTACTGAGGATAACCAAAGATATCTAAAGCTGGATCGTTTTTTTAGGATCGATATATATTCATTCATATCCCCCCATTATCTTTCAGGTTAGTCTTTTCTGCAATCAACTCGAAAAATTGCACGGGTCAATTTCAATTAGATGATTAATTAAATCCGATAAATATCAAGTCGTTATATTTCTTCGAGTAGATTTTATTATCCAAGCCCCTAGTCCATATATGAGAAGTAGGAATCCAAGGATAACCAATATCCATTTAATTAGAGTAAATATGGGAGCAATATTGGAAAGGAGGGGGAGCTGGACAGGATATTTGTACATGATCCAAGAGGCTGAAATATTTTCCAAATAATCAAAAATCAAACTGAGTAACGGGACTAAATTTAAAAGGTGGGCTTTGTTTTTTTTTATCGAAAATCTTCTTAAATAAATATGAAATCGAAATAGAGAGAAAGACCATATAAATAATAGGCCAAATTACATCAAAGGTTAACCAGGCTTGTATATATGCTTGGCGTCCTTCCTCCCCATAAGCTTCTGCCATTTCATAGACTTCATCAGAAGTGTACCAAAGACTTAGGTCTACTGATCCAACTTCAGAAGAATAAACTTCCATTTTTTCTGACTGGGTGGGCAAAGTGGTTGCGATGAATATAATAAAAATAAATAAGGCAATTAAGGTTAGTCTTCCAGTTGATTTTTCAGTAATCCAATTTGAGAGTTTCGTCATTCCTATGCCTTATTTATTAATCTTCTTATAATAATTTGTGACCCGTGCGGTTGAAAGAAGTTTGTCCGTTTCAATATGCCAGATCTCCACCGTATGCACAATAAAATTTTTCGTACGATTTGCAACCTTGGCGATCGCCTTCACATTTCCGTCACTGGCCATTCCAACGTGAGATCCATTAATCTCAATGCCGACAGGGACCTCTTCATCTAAATTTCTGCCATACGCAGCGTGAATGCTCGCGGCAGATTCAGCCAAGACCATATTCATCCCCCCATGTAAAATGCCATAAGGTTGTTTAACTTTTTCTGAAATTGGCATATGCAACTCAATAAAATTTTCATCAAAATCTACAGGTTTAATGCCTAAATACTCAGCGGCAGAATTCTTTTGCATTTCTAATATTTTTTCAATATATTTAGTTTTTTTCATAATTTTCCCAATTCAAAATGAACCTATTTCTTTTTTAAGTCCCTTTGGATAAATTTCTTCTGCCAGGCATAGAGTTTATTCAATGCATCCATTGGACTTAATTCATTGATATCAATATTTTCTAACTCTTCTAATAAGGGATTGGTCTCTGGGAAAAGAGCTACTTGCTTTGCAGCTTGGGGGTTCAAATTCACAGCATTCCCCGAGGTAGCCTCCAACTGGGTCAGGATTTCCTGGGCGCGTTGGACAACTGGTCTTGGAAGACCCGCCAACTGGCCAACATGGATGCCATAGGATCGATCTGCACTTCCCTCAATGATCTTATGCAAAAAGACGACTTTTCCATCCGAATCACTCACTGCGACATTATAGTTATAAACACCAGGGAGTAATTCTGAAAGCTGAGTAAGCTCATGATAATGGGTCGCAAAAAGTGTTTTTGATCTCAATTCAGGGTGGTTATGCAGATATTCGACCACCGCCCAGGCGATCGAAACCCCGTCATAGGTGCTAGTACCTCGTCCCACTTCATCCAAAATCAGCAAACTTCGAGGGGTGGCATGATTGAGAATATTTGCAACTTCCACCATCTCGACCATGAAGGTCGATTGCCCCGCATGAATTTCATCTTGAGCACCAATGCGGGTAAATATGCGATCAACTAATCCAATTTTTGCGGATGCGGCAGGCACGTAGCTCCCCATTTGTGCCATCAGGGCCAAAAGAGCTACCTGGCGCAAATAAGTTGATTTTCCGCTCATATTTGGTCCAGTGATCAATCGAATTCGCTCGGCTTCTTCAAAAACCGCATCATTGGGTACAAATCGCTCCCCACTTGCCAAACTATTTTCCACTACCGGGTGACGACTATCGATCACTTCTAATATATCTTCCTCTACAACTTCAGGTCGTATGTATCCTTCTAAAGCGGCTACCTCAGCTAAACTAACCAATACATCTAATTCTGCAATAGAACGTGCAGTTTTTAATATTTTCTCAGCAGATATTGCAAGTTGAGAAGTTAATTCTTTGAATAATCTAATCTCAATTTCACGGATCTGGTCTTCCGCGGAGAGCACTTGAGATTCATACTCTTTCATTTCTGGCGTGATATATCGCTCAGCATTCACCAGAGTCTGCTTGCGGATATAATCTTCGGGAACTAGATCGGTGTTTGTCTTGGTCACCTCGATATAATAGCCATGAACCTTGTTGTAGCCTACTTTTAATACCTTTATCCCCGTGCGGTCCCGCTCAACAGATTCCAAATTTGCGATCCACTCTCTGGCAAATCGAGAAGATTCCAAAACGGTATCCAATTCATCAGAATAGCCAGATCGAAAGATCCCTGTTTTTTGCAATGTCGCTGGAGGATCTTCTGTTAACGACTCTTGAAGCAATTGCAATTCTTCTACACATGGGTCTAAATTATTTAGCAAAGGTTGAAGCGCTTTTTCCTTCGTGGGCATTAACGCTATCAATCCCGGAACCCGCAAAAGAGTCTCGCGAATAGCTACTAGATCTCTGGGAAGGGCACTCTCCCCCACTACACGATTGGTTAACCTTTCAAGATCAGCTAGCGGTTTCAATATTTGGCGAATTTCTGCTCGTCGGAGTCCATCATCAAAAAAATGAGAAACCCCATCCAGTCGCAAATTTATATCATCAACATTTAAAAGAGGTTTACTCACCCATTGCCGAAACATTCGCGCACCCATGGGGGTGATTGAACGATCTAAGACCCCGAGCAAAGAACCTTTTAGTTTTGCTCCCCGAATAGTTTCTGTCAATTCCAAATTTCGCCGGGTATTGGCATCTAGGGTCATGAATTCGTCAAGACTATAGGAACTTAATCCGATCAACAAATTCAAGGCTGCGGGTTGTGTTTCCGTAAGATATTGAAGTATTCCCCCAATTGCCCTGACAGATAAGGAATTATTTTTTATGCCAAATCCTTTGAGTGAAGAAACTTCAAATTGTCGTAAAATAATATCTTGACAGCGGCCCGGTTCAAATCGCCAAGCTGGCCAGGCTGTCTTATATCCTGGAACGGGGTTATTTGCGCCAAATTCTAAATCCAAGTCATCGGGAATCAAGATCTCTGCCGGGGCTAATCGATTCAACTCCGCTCGCACTGCAGATAAAATATTTGGATTATCAATTTCCGTGGCTGAAAATTCCCCTGTAGTAATATCCGCATATGCAATCCCTGCTTTACTCTCTTCAACTACAACGGTGGCGAGATAATTATTTGCATCCCCCTTCAAAAGGCTCGGTTCAACGATAGTACCAGGGGTGATGATCCTAACCACTTCCCTGGGCATTAACCCATTGATCGGTTCAGTTCCAACTTGTTCACAAATTGCCACATGATATCCCCGGTCAATCAATCGAGAAAGGTAATTTTCCATTGCATGATGGGGGATGCCTGCCATCGGAACCCTGTTCCCTTTGGCCACATTTCGAGAAGTTAATACAATATCTAAAACATTGGAAATAATTTCTGCGTCCTCGTCAAAAGTTTCGTAGAAATCACCTAAACGAAAGAACAGAATTGCATCTGTATGCTGCCCCTTTAAATCTAGATATTGCTTTCTTACTGGGCTTATTTTAGGTTTACTTTTAACCGTTTTTGCCATACCCCCATTCTAAGGTCTGGCTTGAATTTGAGCAAGGAGATTGAATCGAATAGGTTTAGTATTCCGAATGTTTTGGTTGAGAATTCCATTAAAAATTGATTATAATAAAGGCACTATACTATAAAAAAGCGAGGTAAAAAGATCATGGCAAGTGTGACATATAAAAATGTAACAAAACGGTTTGGCGATGTTGTCGCGGTTAACGACTTAAGTATTGAAGTCGAAGACAAAGAGTTCTTGGTATTGGTTGGTCCTTCTGGATGTGGTAAAACAACAGCCTTGAGGTTATTGGCTGGGTTAGAAGAACTATCTGATGGGGAAATTCTGATCGGTGATCGATTGGTGAACGATATTGCCCCCAAAGATCGTGATATTGCGATGGTCTTTCAATCCTATGCACTTTATCCCCATATGTCGGTTTATGACAATATGGCTTTCGGACTAAAATTGCGAAAAATGGATAAGGCAGAAATCAAAAGAAGAGTTGGCAGTGCTGCCGAAATTTTAGGCATTGAAACTCTTTTAGATCGAAAACCTCGCCAATTATCAGGTGGGCAGCGACAAAGAGTTGCGGTTGGGCGGGCAATTGTTCGTGAACCAAATGTTTTCCTCTTGGACGAACCTCTCTCAAATTTGGATGCTAAATTACGCGTCCAAACCCGTGCAGAGATCAGTAAACTGCATAAGCAGCTTGAAACCACCTTTATTTATGTAACGCATGACCAAACGGAAGCCATGACTATGGCTACGCGAATTGCAGTAATGAATTTAGGTATTTTGCAGCAGATAGACACACCCCAAAATCTTTATGATAAGCCAGAAAATAAATTTGTTGCGGGCTTCATCGGCTCCCCGGCAATGAACTTCTTTGATGCAAAAATCATAGACGAGAATGGTTCACTATTCATCGATTGTGAGGGATTCAAATTTGAACTTCCTTCCGACAGGAAAGAAATTTTGAAAGATTCGGTTGGAAAAGATGTTTTCTTGGGCATCAGACCGGAAGATATTCATGATGCCAATTATGGACCCGGTGGCGATAATCTCGCAGCAGTCAAAGCCAATGTTGATGTATTAGAATTGATGGGCAATGAGATACTAACCTACTTTTCAATAGGCGAGAATAGTTTTATTGGACGTATTGACCCCCGATCCACTTTTCAACTTGGTGAAGAAGTTGATATTGTTTTCGATCTAGAGGGTCTGCAAATCTTTGATAAAGAAACCGAATTGGCAATTCGGTAATAAGCAAAAAGTATTATTAATATAATCCCCATGTGAAAAATCCATGGGGATTATATATTTAAATTAGTTTTCAATTTATAATAATTTAACATAAATAATAAATTTAAGGAAATTCAATGCCCTACGATTATATTCCGCCGCTATTAAATATAAATAATGGAAAAATTATTTTACTTATCCTCGATGGTCTTGGGGGTTTGCCAATGACCTTGGGGGGGGAAACGGAGTTGGAAGCTGCAAATACACCAAATATGGATAAACTTGCCGCAGAAGGATCTTTAGGACAAACGATCCCGATTCGAACTGGAATTACCCCCGGCTCAGGTCCTGCCCACTTATCATTATTTGGATATGATCCCTTAAAATATGATGTTGGAAGAGGTGTGCTCTCCGCTTCGGGGGTTGGATTAACTGTTCGCCCAGGAGATATCGCTGCAAGGGGAAATTTCTGCACTTTGGATGAAGAGGGAAATATCACAGATCGGCGAGCTGGGCGGATTGGTCACGAAGAAGCAAAGCCTATCGTGGAAAAATTAAAGTCGCTCAAAATATCTGGCGTCGAGGTTGAGATCGCCCATGTAAAGGAATATCGCTTTACGATTGTGATGCGTGGAGATGGACTCAGCGATAAAATTTCAGATACTGATCCTCAAAAGACCGGTGTTCCTCCCCTACATGTGAAAGCCGAGAATATGGAATCCGAAAAAGCTGCGGCACTCTTCCAAGAATGGGTAGACAAAACTCGTGAAGTTTTAAAAAATGAAGAACAAGCAAATGGCCTCACCCTAAGGGGATTTGCCACCAATCCAGAACTCCCCACCTACTTAGATTCTTACGGATTGAAGGCTGCATGTGTTGCAGTGTATCCGATGTATCGAGGGGTTTCCCATCTAGTCGGCATGGATGTTATTCAGTTCCAAGGGGAAAAACCTGAAGATGAATTTGAAACAGTTGCAAAATACTGGAATGATTATGACTTTTTCTTTGTACATATCAAGAAAACCGATAGCATGGGCGAGGATGGAAATTTTGATGGCAAGGTGAAGATTATTGAGTCCGTTGATCAAGCTTTGCCAATACTATTAGATCTTAATCCAGCAGCCTTACTCATTACTGGAGATCACTCTACACCTGCCAAAATGAAAGCTCATTCTTGGCACCCAGTTCCCTTCTTATTATCCTCTCCCGAATACGCCCTTACAGATTCACAAACCATTTTTGGAGAAAGGGCATGCGCCCTGGGGGGATTAGGAACTTTTCCTGCTACAGAAACAATGTCGCTGGCATTAGCCCATGCAGGAAGACTCTCAAAATTTGGAGCATAATATGACTAATCAGGACGAAATCAAAAAATTCTTATTCGACCATTTACAATCCATATTTGATAATGATCTTGATCATTATCATGCCACCACGAATGAAGATCTAACCTTATATGAATGGTTTGTGACTCCCCACCGACTAGATGGATTGCCCTTCCATGATTTTATGATGAGTGAAAATGCAAGAAGAAACACCGTCTTCGGAGCAGATGTGGATTATGAAAACTTAGCTGAGGTCAATTCTCGGTTTGATCTATCAAACTTATTGATCCAGGAATATGATAATACTGCTATTTGCAGTTATACCCTTTTGGTGAGTAGCGGTACGGGCTCGGGTGTAAAAGTAGTGGCACATAATGAAAGCCGAGTAATTATAAAAATTGATCATCACTGGAAAGTGGTCCATGTGCACAAATCCCCCGCCTACCAAGCTCCCCATCAAGAAATCTAAACATCTCTAATTTAAGCTAAAAGAATCTCTCGATTATCACAGATCGAGAGATTCTTTTTATTTGTATCCTTGTCTCAATGTCGATATTATATTACACTAATTTTATCGTATTTATCTTGTTTGGGAGGATGTTTAATGAACACAACCATGGTCGTATTAAGATTGATCCATATTTTGTTTGGCGTACTCTGGGCTGGTGGATCTTATATCATGACGGGATTTATTTCCGTTTCCGCAAAAGAAGTGGGGGATGAATCAAAAGCATTCATGCAGCATTTTTCTTTAAAAGGAAATTTTGTAAATGCAATGGTCGTATCTGGAATTCTCACAGTTTTAGCTGGACTTACAATGTATTGGATACTTTTTCGGGGCATCAGTTTTTCTAGTTCAACCAGCATAGCACTCACCCTCGGGGCCATTTTCGGCCTACTTGCCTTTATAAATGGGTATATTGGGTTAAAAGGCAATACCGATAAAATGAAAAAAGTTGTTGGTGAAATCAGGGCTGGTGGTGGTCCCCCAAGCCCGGAACAAATCGCTCGGATCGCCAGTATTCAAGAAGGCTTAGCAAAGGCTGGAGCCACCCAAATTGTATTGATTACACTTTCCCTGATAGGAATGACCTTGAGCGAGAGGTTCATTCTTTAAGTAATTCAATCTCAATTAAAAGCGGCAAAATACTCGTTAGGCTTTTTTAAAGGGAAATCATATCTAACATGACATACAACTTTATGCCATATTTTTATTTAAATAATTGAAAATAAGTCTGCGGTTTAGATCTTTCTAGTGCAAAAATTCCAGACCAAAGCCCTGCTTTGGCACAAGAAGTGACCATCGGGAGGAAACAGTTAGTGGTATCAATAAATAGTTATTTTCTAAGAAACAATCCAGTTTTTGGAAAATCTTTCAAAAGATTCCGCTAATTCAACAAGGTTATTGATTAATTTTCTCATTTCTGCCGGGTCCGCTATGAACCCAATTTGTCGATATCTTAACAGACCTTGATCGATCAAAATATCATTTATAACTGCAGCACCCAATATTTTTTGAGCGCTTTTTGCAGTCAACAAATGATTGCCTAAATTTTCTGGCACTGCTTTCCAGGGAAATTTCTGAACTTCCTCTGGTCTGAGAGCAATCAAATTCCCAGTCTGTCCTGAAATTCTTGATAATATCCCTTTTTTCCGGGGATCGCCAATGACAAAGAATGCCCCTTTCGGAAGATCATTCGTTTTTGGGTTTTTTATAGATACTGAAACTCGAAAAATTGCGTCTTGAAAACCGTATCGCCGTCTGGTTTCAGCGGTTACAGATATTTGCCGATTTCGGTATCTTCCCGTGATTAATGGTTTAACTGTGGACCTTGGCACAAAAGAACCAGGTGAGAATTGTAATTTTATCGAATCGGCAAAACTCATCCAAATCTGAATATACCTTTTTTGTTGAAATCTCCAAATCCAACTTTCAAGGATGAACAATGTGAATATATATCCTGCAAGCAGGATGATGATAAATACTTGGGAGGGTGTAAAATTCATTTTTTCTTTTTCCGCCTGACTTTAAACCACTCATTTTTCCACAAGAACAGTCCTCCAATCAAAGTAAGTAAGGCAGCAACGACGAAAGCGTCTCGCCAAAATCTTATTGGGAACAATCGAATCAAAGTATCGGAGAAATAAAATATCCAACTATCTCCTTCAAAAAATATTTCGTGGAATTTTGTAAAGACCTGATTGAAATTAATTGCAATAAAAAGAATTAATAACAGAATTATGTATACGGTTATTTGCCCACCCTTAGCGAGGAGGCTCTTAAAATCCTCCCATTTTCCCTTTCTCCAGTGAATCGTCCCGAATACTAAATAGAAAGCAATCAAAAAATACCAAACGGGAAGTCCTTTTTGCACGAGGGTTTTCACATCGAGCATATGACCCAATTCTCTTTCATTATAAAGAGGGGTTCCATCCACAAATTTTAGATCTCCAAGAAATTCTTCCCCCGCATCGTTTAATAAATATTCCAAAGCTACGGGGGCATATTTCAAACGATCTTCTTGGGTAAAACCATAACTATCTCCTGGGAAATCAGGGGTTCGGTATTCCAATTGGACAAATAAAGGGGTCATCAATATTCTTAACGCAGTGAGCAATAATAATATCGGCACAAGGAAAATAATCAACCCATGGAGAATATTTTTAACTATTTTCATTTTTGCAATTCCTCATATTGCCCGGACAATAAATAACCTAATACCATTTTATTGATGATCCACTCTACAGGTGCATGATCATCTGTAAATACAATGGTGGGTTCGGGTAAGCCTTTTTGATAATCTATCACCCGCAATATCGATTCGATCAATAAGGGGTCAGTGTCTGGATTTATTATTAACTGATTCAGGTTATTTGAGAGATTATCCATACTTGTGATTTGTTTACTTGCATAGACCATAGAATTAAAAGTTCGGGGAATATCCATCACATGAATGCTTGGATAGATAGTGGAAAGAGTTGTGACCAAAGCATCAATTAACCCTCTATCCTCAGGTGCACGCCCCACATTTATCACCAAAACACCATCTTTCGCTAATTTAGCATACGTAATTTCAAAAAATTCTTTTGTAGTGAGGTGCCAGGGAATATATGGGGGACGGTATGCATCAACTGCGATCAGAGAATACTGATGTTCGCTATGCGCCAGTCCCCACCTACCGTCTTGGGCCACGGCATTGATATTCTCTTGGTCTAACCCAAAATATTCTTTTCCTACCTCAATGATCTTTGGGTCTATTTCATATCCATCGATGGGAATGGGGCCGAATACTTGAGTTGCCTGATATGCAGTCGTTCCCCCCGCTAATCCGACGATTGCAATTCTTTCGACATCCCCCACCCCAAATGGAGGGGCATTAAAAAATGGACCCGCTAGAAATTGCATCCAGGGTCCCCGAAACAAATAATCATCCGGATGGTAAATCGAATGTACACCTTGTCCGTCATTTAGGCGCAAGTAGGTATAGCCATCAAATTCCTGAACCTGAATGTAATTGTATGCGGATTCAGTTTCATAGATCTGTCCAGCAGAATTCTTCAAATTGGTTGCTGAAGCGCCCCAAGCTAATAGGATTAACAAAATGGGCATCCATGAATATTTTGCTGCTTGTTTCCAACTAATACTAAATCCTAATCCTACTAAAGCAACTGCCATCAAATAAAGGCTAAAAAGGATGAATGTATTGGCCGTGCCGACCATCGGGATAATAATCAGTACAGGTAAAAAAGTGCCTATAAATGAGCCTAAGGTTGAAATTGCATAAATTTTCCCAGATATTTCTCCAGCTTCTTCTGGGGTGGTTATTGCCAGGCGAATCGCAAAGGGGGACATGGTGCCTAATAATGTGATCGGCACAATGAACAAAACCAAAACTGCAGCAAAAGCTCCCAACAGAATCCCCATCTCAAGGTGATCGAAAGCATCGGCGGCCCCACGAAGTACCGGTTTTGAGATCAAGGGAACAATCCCTGCGGTAAAAGCCCCCCACAACATGATCCGGAAAAAAGTAAGGGGGTTGGGAGATCGATCTGCCCATTTGCCACCCACAAAATACCCTACAGTAAGATAGATCAAGATCAATCCGATGATGCTGGCCCAGACCAAATTACTGGTTCCGAACACATTTCCTAGCAACCTGGATGCACTCAACTCAACCGCAAGGGTCACCATACCAGATGAAAATACTGAAAAATATAATAATTTGCGATTCATCAACAAATTTCCTTCGTTTAAAAGTTTCTAAAAAAAATTATTTGTCATTCTAAAAAACACCTTATTATATCTCAAGCTGAGATATTGCTTTTATAAACCCCGAGATACCGATTGAATTTTTTATTAATTTCACAAAATAAACTTGGATGGGTTATATTAATAACATGGTGAACAAAAGTCATAATTGGTATCAAGAATTTGAGACCTTAATTGAAAATCACAATCGGGAAATATTCGTCTTTATCTGGAGGATGTTACCCACCACTGAAGAAGCAGAAGATTGCTTGCAGGATACCTTTCTCAAAGCCTATAAAGCATACCCGAGGTTAAATAACCATGACAACTTACGTGCCTGGTTATATAAAATTGCATCCAACACTGCCAATACTCGTTTAAAAAAGATTTCATTAGAACAAAAACGGACTATAGATGAAATCGATCTTTTTACAACCAATGAAAAATCTACTCACCAAAATGTTGAAAATAGCCTTTTAATGGAAGAAGTCAAAATTGCAATAAATTTATTGCCTCAAAAACAAAGATCAGCATTAATCCTAAAGAATTTTCAACACTTCAATTATCCTGAAATTGCCCTTATCTTGAATATTTCAGAAGAATCAGCCCGAGCAAACGTATACCAGGCTATGAAGAAGTTGCGCAATCAATTTAGGAACAGGACCCCTGAAAATGTCTAAAGAAAACGAAAAAGCCGATATCACCTTGAATAATTTTTTTGAAGAAAAGCCCTCCTCAAAAGAAATTGAAAGAGCTGAGAAAAGTTTAATTTCTACGATGGAAACTGTAATGCCACCTAAGATCTTTTATACTAGTTTAATGAATACTCCCCTTGGCACTATATGGTTTGCTGCTACTGAAAAGGGTCTAATTGCAATTGAATATGATCTCTCCGAGCAAGAATTCATTGCTTGGTTGGGCAAAAAAATCAAGGCCAGATTTATTAATGAAGAGGAAAATCTAAAACCTATTAGCGAAAAAATAGTGAAATATTTATCCGGGGAAATACGAGAATTAGACTTGGATATTGATTTCACCATCATTTCCCCATTCCAAAAAGAAGTCTTGCTCGCAACAAAGGCAGTTCCGCGCGGACAAACATCCACATATGGAGAAATTGCAAAAATTATTGGTAAACCGAAAGCTTTCCAAGCTGTAGGTCAAGCACTTAGATATAATCCAATTCCAATTGCCCTTCCCTGTCACCGAGTGATAGCTTCCGATGGTTCCCTCGGAGGATATGCCGGAGAAATGGATAGTGAACGAAAACGAAAATTACTGGCATTGGAAGGGGCGATGTTATTCTGATATCCCCCTCAGGCGCATCCAATAAACAATAAATATTTTCTAGAAAGTTAATTTCTCCACTCTCTTCGTTAGACGGATTTCAATTCCCCATTGCCCCAATTTAAAGGATTGCGTATAATGGATGAGTTAGCTAATAACCTAAAGATTTTGGAGTTTAAATGACCAAAAAGATCAGCGGAAACGAAGTTCGTCAACAGTTTATTGACTTTTTCAAAAATAAAAAAGGGCATACAGTTGTTGCCTCTTCTTCTTTGGTACCGGGAGGGGATGCCACACTGCTCTTTACAAATTCTGGGATGGTGCAGTTTAAGGATGTTTTCTTAGGCACCGATAAACGAGATTATGTACGTGCGGTAGATTCACAAAAGTGTATGCGCGTTGCTGGAAAACATAACGACCTTGAAGATGTAGGTTTTGATGATACCCATCATACCTTTTTTGAAATGTTAGGAAATTGGTCATTTGGGGATTACTACAAAAAGGAAGCCATCGAATGGGCTTGGGAACTGCTGACGGAAGTATGGGGTCTCTCTAAAAAAAGCCTCTATGTAACGGTCTTCAAGGATGAATTAAATGAGATTCCCACTGATGACGAAGCCTTATCACAATGGAAAGAGCAACTAGGTTTAGAGACCGACCATATCTTATATTATGGACGAAAAGATAATTTTTGGGAGATGGCAGAAACAGGTCCATGCGGTCCAAACAGTGAAATACATATTGACCGAGGCCCGGAATACGGAGAGTTGACCTATCGAGAAGATGGTACAGTTGACCTTGATGGCCCCCGTTTTCTGGAACTTTGGAATTTAGTCTTTATTCAATACAACCGCATAGATGCAAAAACTCTGGAACCCCTCCCTGCAACCCACGTTGACACAGGTTTGGGTTTAGAAAGAATCGTTTCGGTATTACAAGATAAAGAATCAAATTATCGCACGGACCTCTTTTGGCCGGTGATCAAACGATTACAACAGATCACTGGTCACAGTGACGAGGAAGTGGAAACCAATTTCACGCCATACCGTGTGATCGCAGATCATGTTCGAGCAGCAAGCTTTTTAATTGCTGACCGGGTTGTCCCCGGCAATATGGGACGTAATTATGTGACCAGAATGGTCATTCGAAGAGCGGCAAGATTTGGATCTAAACTTGGATTAAATGAGCCATTTTTAGCAAAGATAACAAATGAGATCATTGAACTATACGGGGATGCCTATCCTGAATTAGTGGAAAATGCGCAATCAATCTTTGATAGTTTTACCCGTGAGGAAGAACAATTTCAGCGCACAGTTGAATCTGGGCTTGCTCACTTGGAAGATATTTTTAATGCCTTAAAAGACAAAAATGAAAAAGTGATAAAGGGGGAGGATAGTTTCCGCTTACATGCCACCTATGGTTTGCCCTTTGAAATTACACGAGATATTGCCCAAGAACGCGGGTATGATTCAGACATTGAAGGGTTTCAAGCAGAAGCAGAAAAACACCGGTTGGCATCTGGTGGGGGAAAAGCCATGGGCGACCAAGGTGGAGAAGACGTTGAATTCTTTTCTTCTCTTTTCAAAACCCTTTTAGCCAAAAAGAAACTAAAAAAGGCGGGAGTAGCATATAACCCTTATTCTCCGCTTCCAATAAAGGGAGAAATTTTAGCCATCATTAAAAATGGCGAGGAAATTGAAACCGCCAACCCTGGGGATGAGGTTCAAATTGTATTGGACACGACCAATTTTTACATAGAGGCTGGAGGCCAAGTTTCAGATTCTGGTGAAATTTCTGGAACCGGTTGGACTGTAAAAATTAAGGATGTGCGTCGCCCCGTTTCAGAGCTAATCATCCATTTGGGTGAGGTAGTAGAGGGCAATCCCTATGTGGGAGCACAATCCTCTGCCAAGGTAGATTTAATCCGTCGACAAAACATCATGCGCAATCATACCGCCACCCACCTTCTTCATACAGAATTGCGTCAGGTGATCGGGAACCATGCTAATCAGGCGGGGTCATTGGTCGCTCCAGATCGATTAAGATTTGACTTTACCCACCCCAAGGCAATATCAAAAGAAGATCTGAATAATATAGAAGCGGGTGTAAACAACCATATCCTCAATAATCATAAATTGGCTATTGAGGTAAAGTCTCTTGTGGATGCAAAAGCAGAAGGGGCTACGGCCCTTTTTGGAGAAAAATATGGGGAAAATGTCCGCACCATCCAAATCGGAGGGGAAACGCCTTTCTCGTACGAGTTATGCGGTGGAACCCACGTAGATAACACCGGTGAGATTGGCACTTTTCTAATCGTGAGCGAAGGCAGTGTGGCAGCCGGCATTCGACGTATTGAAGCGATTACCGGCAGGGCTGCTTACGAAAAAATCCAAGAACAATTTCAAATGATAGATCAACTTGCTGAGATGGTCAAATCTGTGCCATCTCAAGTTAAAGAACGGATAAAATCCTTTTTGGTTGAACTAAGCGAGACACAAAAGGAGTTGGCCGATATTCGACAATTTGCTACATCTCGGAGATTTGAAAAGGCTTTGGAAAACACGAAGGAAATTAATGGTATTCAGTTATTAACTGCAGTGTTACCAGGTGCAGATCGAGATACATTACGAAATTTAGCAGATAACTTCAGAGAAAAATATTCATCTGGTGCTGCTGTTTTAGCCACAATTGTAAATGGCAAACCAGCGCTTGTTGCCACATTGACAGACGACCTAGTGAAGAAAGGATTGAAAGCTGGAGATCTAATAAATGTGGTCGCAATTCCTTTAGGTGGAAAGGGTGGCGGACGGCCTCATATGGCTCAAGCCGGGGGTGAGGATGCGGAAATGATTGAAGAGGCATTGGAGAATGCGGAAGCTTGGGTAAATGAAATTTAAATTAAATTAGATTAAATCAAAAAAAGAGTCAACAAGTTGTTGACTCTTTTTTGTTTACAAATTACGGACACCCAAAGTTTAAATGTTCCTCATAAGTTTGAGAAAAGTTATGTAACCCAGAATTATCACAGGTTGCCCTAAAGAAATAATAGGGTGTTTGGGCAGGATAGGCAACGGCCAGAAGCGCACTTATTGTTGGATTAGCAATTGGAGAAGGCATTAATCCTGCGTACCGATAGGTATTGTAGGCAGAATCGATTTGCAGTTGATCTGAACTAATCGGATTTGTCCACCATGTCTTTTGGACATCGTTATATCCTAGCGCATATTGCACTGTAGGGTCAGATTCCAGCCGCATATCAATTGCCAACCGATTTAGAAACACCGAGGCGATCGCCGGTTGTTCTTCATCTACAATCGACTCTCTTTCCACAACCGAAGCTAATGTCACTGCTTGTTGCAGGGTCAATCCTTGATGGCTGAATGCTTCCAATATGTCCAATGTAATTTCACTTTCAAATGCTCTGAGAAATATTAACAATAGCTCATTAGCAGAAATATCTCTTTCAACAGAATACGAACCTGGGAGGAGATATCCTTCCAGTGAAATTCCTTCAGGAATCTGATTAGCAAATTCAATTTCCGTTGGGCGGAAGTATGCAACATCAAGGAATTCTTCAGTAGAAATACTCAATCCTGAACTCGGCAAATTTGCAGCGATCTCTTCGATACGCCAGCCAGGAAGAATATTAAATTCAATCACTTGGGGGGTAGCATCTAACAGGGAATTTACAATTTCAATAGGGGTCATCGCAGGGCTGAGCATAAAGCTTCCCGCCTGAAGTTGGGTATCCAAACCTGAATAGATCAAGTAATTTCTTAAGGCATCTTGATTGGAGATCAATTTTGCATTCAACAGATTATTTAGAATACTGGAGGGAGATTCTCCCGCAGCGATTACAAATATTATCTCTTGCCTGTCGGAATCCAAAGGAGAATTAAGTATTCTTTCTTGATTGATTAAACTAAATGACAACTGATAATGTTGAAGTGTCGAAAGGGATTGACTAGGTGGCCCATAAATCTCTGAGGCCTGACCTGGGATACTTAGGACATAATTGCTCGCAAAGAAAATGATTAAACACGCAACTAATAGGAGCAAAACTATTAATATTATCCCAATAAAAGAACGAGGTTTCTTAGCCATATATTAATCTTCTCTTAGTTCAATAATTGAATTCAAATAAGACTGTAAGATTACAGTGGCGGCTAATTCATCCAGATGTCCACCACGTTTTTTTCGATTGCTGCCCATTGCTATTCTGGCAGACCTTGCCTCTTGCGTACTATTACTTTCATCCCATAATTCAACCGGCAGATTGGTTTGTGTCCGTATTGCTGCAGCCAGCCGGGCAGCTTTTCTGCCTGAATAATTTGGCTTGCCATCCAGATCAAATGCCTGCCCAACAATTATTCGCTCTGCTTCATTTTCAAGAGCCAGTTGTGCAATGCTTGCAGCATCAATTGGGCGTGAAGTATGTTTCACTACTATCAAGGGTTTGGCCAAGGTCTGAGTAGGATCACTGAGCGCAATGCCAATATTTTTTTCTCCGGGATCAACACCTAAAATTCTCATACTTTTCTTATTCCACATCCACCGTTATTCTAAGAGGAACTACTGGAAGCCAAGGCCACCAATTTGGAAAGATACTAATGTTTGGAGATTTGGATAAATCATATTCATTTGAAACTTTTTGAATCGCAACATTAATTGATTTTCCCTTTACCTGATCCTTTAAATCCAGGGTATTAATTTGTTGAATCACCTGACGTTGCACTAAAACTCGCCAATACACTTGATCGTCATCATTAAATTCTGGCACAGAAATGGGTAGGACCAACAAAGTTTCATTTTTTGCTTGAAGATCATCAGAAAGTAAAGCATCTAAATTTAATAGTCCAATCGATTTTAAATCTTCCCCTGATATATATAGAATCTCATATTCAATTTGGAGTTGAAGACTTAATTCTGAAACTGGTTGTGGCGTTGAGGGGGAGAAAACTTCTTCTTTGATGATTACATTGTTTGGTTCGGTGATGATTAAAAAATCCCCTTCTTCAATGATGGATTTTGCTTCTTGAATTGCTGATTCCCATAAAGCAGCTTCAAGTTGGTCCGAAAGTTCTTCATAATCACCCGGAGTAGGAGCCGTACTCTCAAGTTCGCTGCCCCCCGATGTGGGTTCTAGGTTCACTGATGCTATTTCTAGTCCTAGATCCCCCTCCACCACGATCAATGCCCCTACTGCAAGATTGCTCGAATTTCCAGGGTTTAATGCCCGAATCTCAACGAACCCTGTGGCTCCAGATTCGGCTGGCAGTTGAACTTCCAAAAGGGTAGCAAATCGGATGGGGTTTATATCAATGGTCCGAACAACGGTTCCTTCAGGAATAAGTATTTCCTGGTTAGTTAAATTTGTGAACTGAATTTCCCCTTCAGCAGCCTGTTGAGGAACAGAAATGCTCCCACTTGGTTGAAGGCTATCCCGTCCCTCTACTGTGATTTTTAATGGAATTGCTGGCAATATTCCTGCTGGACCAAAGCTGGTAAATTGCTTTTTAGCGATAAGATCGATAGCCATTTCTTGTTTTTCTGATTCGGGGCTCAGTCTAATCTCAGCACGGGGAAGCAAAGCTGCTAGGAGGATTGTGAACGCAAGTACTCCTGTTGAGAAAATCAATAATCTTGCCCAGAGGGTTGTCAATTTCGGAAATCGAGCTGGAATTTGAGTTGCTTCCTTTAACTCTTTTAATGATTTCTCAGGAGGATTGATTTTTAAGATCTGCTGCTCCGTTGAAACCGCTGCTTCCCAGGGGAGGCGTCTTGCTATCCTAAGCGATCGAAATATTGGAATTTCCAATTCCGCAGCAAAGCTTTTTAATTGCTCCTGTTTTGTTACTAGAGCTATTTGGGCACCAATCGATGTTGCATGTCGCTGGATCAATAACAAATCAATCTTTCGATCGATAACCATTCGTCGGTGGGGAAATACCAAAAGAATCCGGTCACTTTTAGCCCAATTCATTTTATCTTTTATTGAGTGAGTATCATCATAGGGCTCAATATGCAAAATTTGCGTTTTCATCACCTGTATTTAACCATAAAGGGAGAACGAAAGCGAATTGAAAATCCATTAATAATTAAGAATTTGTAAAATAACAATCATATATTGACAATATTGATTGAATTCATCGACATATTCAAATCGAGATGATTGCCAATCATCTCGCATGCCTGTATAATTCTGCAAACCTAAATTAATCTAAATTTTTCATGGAATTTACTATTAATGTTAGATAGCCTGCCAAACTTACAGATCATTTCGTTAGACAATTTAGTGGTCCATGAGTTTCATGATAATCAACGAACTCCACCACTAATTAAAAGTTTACGCGCCAGCGGAAAATTGAAAAACCCCCCGATTGTGACCCCCTTTGAAGACAATAGCGGGAGATATATGGTGATGGACGGGGCAAACAGAACCATTGCCCTGCAACAAATGGGATTTCCTCACGTTTTAGCGCAGGTGGTGGAATCAGATGCACCTGGATTAGAAATGCAAAGTTGGAATCATGTGATCTGGGGAATGCCCACACAAGGATTTCTCGATCTGGTGGGCGATTTACCCGACTTGAAAGTATATCCAATGGATGATCAAGAAGACGCCCTTAGGCAGTTATGGAATCAAAAAATCCTTATCTATATTCAAACTCCTGAAAAAAAGGTTTATGTTGCGAGTACAGAAAAGGATAAATTGGAAGATAGGGTGGATTTGTTACATCAAGTGATGGATGTGTATAAAAATGCTGCCTCGTTAGATAGAACCAGAGTAAGAAAGATCTCCCCCCTCCTCGAGTTGTATCATGACCTCACCGCACTACTAGTCTATCCCCCCTTTGAAGTACCTGAGGTGATAAAAATGTGTGGAAAGGGACATTTATTTCCTGCGGGTATTACTCGTTTTATTGTCGCTCCCCGAGCCTTAAGGGTCAATTACTCCCTTGAGAAAATGGAATCCAAAAAATCACTCGCAATAAAAAACGAAGAACTGCAAAAATGGCTCAAGGAAAAAATGGGGAAAAAAGGTGTGCGTTTTTATCTTGAACCGACCGTTTTATATGATGAATAAGGAACACAAAAAATATTTAACGTTCATATACTTTCATTAATAGCCCCAACCCAGTTAAACTAATCCAAATTCTTGACCAATTCTCTTCCACCTTTTCCATCAGCGGTATAATACGTTTTGCTTTACTTAGATGATAATCGAATAGGTTAAAAATTAATGGATATTTTTTTTACAGACCCAGATGATGTCCCCGTTGATCCTGAAAAGGTGAAAGTACGTGCGTTAAGTGCCGAGCTATACCCCGATGGACGGCGAGTGATGATCAATCTAGAAATTAGCCCTTTTAAGTTTAAACCAAACGTAGAAATCAATATTGAAAACCAAGAGGGTTTGCAAATTAGTAGCCTAAGTATTGTGGAATCGATGGTCCACAAAATGGAATTTACGGTTCACTTAAGAGAGAAGGAACCAAAAGGGAATTATAAAATTAAAGCGATCATTTTTTATAATGACCTTGACCAATTTAAATTAGGAGAACGAGAGAGTGCACCCGCGGAGGAAATTTTGGGGGAGACCCGCCAAGTGGTCGCAAGGTTTGAAAGCAGTTTTGAAATTAAAGGGTGATATTGTTTAAATGAAAATCTTATTTAAATTAAGGATATTAATAAAACCTTATAAAGGGCATTTTATTGGTGCGATGGTAACTCTTGCTGGTGTTACTATAGCCCAATTGCTCATCCCAAAAATCATTCAAGATGTGGTGGATATTGGATTAGTAGAAGGAAAAATTTCCGTATTGATCAACTCCGCATTGATCATTTTAGGAATTGGCATAATTCGGGCTGTGCTAGCTTTTTTCCAAAGATATTGGAGCGAGTATATTTCCATGCATATTGCATATGATTTGAGAAATAATCTTTACAATCATATACAGAATCTTTCATTCTCCTATCACAACCACGCTCAAACGGGCCAGTTGATGAGTCGATGCACAGAAGATGTTCGCTCAATGCAGCAATTTATTGGTACCGGATTTGTGGAGCTCCTCCAAATCGTATTGATTATGCTGGGGACTGTCGGCTTAATGCTTTTGGATAACCCAAAACTGGCTTTGATCGCATTGATACCTATGATCCCAATGGTTTTTATCACTACAAATTTTGGTGGCCGGGCAAGCAAACTCTTTTATGCAATTGATAAAGCCCTTGGCGACCTATCCTCAAAATTGCAAGAAAATGTCACAGGGGTTCAAGTCGTTCGAGCGTTTACACGTGAACCATTTGAGATCGATCGTTTTGACCAAACCAACCGCGAACTTTATGATGCACGAATTACGGTCATCTCTGAATGGGCAAAGATCATGCCCACTACAGCCTTTTTGGTCTCAGCTAGCACCTTGCTAATTCTTTGGTTTGGGGGGCAGATGGCGATCAATGGTGAAATGACTGTGGGCCAGATCGTCGCCTTTAATAGTTATATGTTGATGCTCGCCATGCCCGCTCGGCAACTTACCTGGTTTGTAAACTCAGCGGGAGAGGCGGCTGCAGGAGTAAAACGAGTCTTTGAAATACTTGAACATGATCCGATCATTCAAACCCCTTCGAATGCAATTTCAGAAAAAGATATTAAAGGAAATGTTGAATTCAAAAATGTTTCATTTGCTTATGATAAAGGGGAAGACCCGACTCTCAGTGACCTCAACTTTACTGCGAAACCTAATGAGATCGTTGCCTTAATCGGCCCGACAGGATCAGGAAAAACAAGCTTGGTGAATATGATTCCTCGCTTCTTTGACACCAGTGAGGGTCAGGTATTAATTGATGGTGTAGATGTTCACGAATATGATTTGATTAATCTCCGTAGAAAGATTGGAATCGTATTGCAAACCTCATTATTATTCTCTGCATCAATTAAAGAAAATATTGCCTTTGGAAACCCCGATGCAAAAGAAGAAGACATTTTTTCAGCGGCGAAGGCTGCACAAGCATATGAATTCATAAATAAAATGCCCGAGGGTTTTGACACCATAGTTGGAGAACGTGGTATCACTCTCTCTGGTGGCCAACGCCAACGCATCGCAATCGCCAGGGCGATTTTGATCAACCCGCGTATCTTGATCTTAGATGATTCAACCTCCAGTGTCGATACCGAAACAGAGCATCTGATCAAAATGGCGTTAAATACCCTCATGCAAGGTCGCACAACCTTTGTAATTGCGCAACGCCTCTCTACTGTGAGAAATGCTGATCAAATATTAGTAATGGACAAAGGGAAAATTGTAGAAATCGGAAAACATTCAGACCTATTAAAAAAAGAGGGTCTCTATAAAGAGATCTATGATCTTCAACTTTCTCAACAGGAAGAATTCATCAAAGAACTAAAAACCTTAGATACTCAAAATGGGGAGGGTTCAAATGGCAACTAATATTTCCCCTCCCAAGTATTTTGGCTTAGATGAAGAATCCCAATCTGGCTATAAGCCAGAAGTTCTTGCGGGCATTCTGGGTTTTATTAAACCCTACAAAGGACCGTTATTTATATCGTTTTTATTGATGACATTAGGCGCAATAGCCGTCGTAATTGGTCCCTATATGGTTAAGATAGCTTTAGATGATGGGATTGCCAAAGGAGATCCAATTGCCTTAAAAAATGCCACCCTGATTTATCTCGGGGCAGCACTTACCCAATGGGCAGTGACATTTTTAAGGGTTAGGATCATGGCAAAAGCTGGTCAATCCGTGATTTATGATATTCGAGCGAGTCTATTTAAACACATCCAAGCCTTATCCCTAAGCTTTTTTAGTCGGTATAGCGTAGGACGGTTACTCTCAAGAGTGATCAATGACGTATCCACATTGCGCCAATTTGTCACTTGGGCGATCATTGCCTCCCTCCGAAATATATTCACTTTGGTGGGCATCGTGATCGCTATGCTCTCCTTGAATCTTCGCTTATCCCTGATTACATTCCTAGTGTTGCCCCTATTAGGCTTGGCAACTTTTCTGTTTCGAAAATATGTCCAAGAAATATATAGAAAAGTCCGAGCGGGCATGAGTTGGGTAAATTCTGTCCTTGCGGAAAATATCAACGGCGTAAGAGTTGTGCAGGCCTTTAGCAGGCAAGAATATAATTTTCACCATTTTAGAGATGTTGTAAACCGTTTTCATTTGGATAATGCCTTAAAGTCCGCAAAGCTTGTTTCGATATTTTTCCCTTCTATTACTCTGATCTCAGCCATAGCGGTCGCTTTAGTAGTTTGGTTAGGTGGTGCAGCAGTAATTGGAGAGCAAGTTTCGGCGGGTGTGTTGGTTGCATTCATTTTATATAGCGAGCGATTTTTTCAACCCATCCAAGACCTCAGCCGCCGTTATGACCAATTCCAATCCTCGATGATCAGTGGGGAACGAATACTAGAATTATTACAAACTCATGTGGATATTGAGGATAAAGAAGACGCTGTCGAACTCCCCACTATTCAGGGTCATGTGAAATTTGATCAGGTAAATTTCCATTATGATGACGATCCAACAACTCCCGTATTGGAAGATATCAATCTTGAAATCCAACCTGGACAGACAATTGCCTTAGTCGGAGAAACCGGCGCAGGAAAATCTACGATCATAAAGCTATTAGGCCGTTTTTACGAAGCGGTAGAGGGCATTGTTAGTATCGATGGTCATGATTTAAAAGACGTTACCCAGGCAAGTTTGCGAAGACAAATGGGGATTGTACTGCAAGAACCTTTCTTATTTGGTGGTTCAGTATATGACAATATTCATTTTGGAAACTTATCTGCGAGTCGGGAAGAAGTAGAAGCAGCCGCTAAGGTGGTTGGTGCAGATGAGTTTATTCAACAACTAAAAAAGGGATATGACACGTTGGTGGAAGAAGGTGGTGCACTGCTTTCTGTAGGTCAACGTCAGCTGATCTCCTTTGCTCGTGCATTGTTGGCAAATCCACGCATCTTGATTTTAGACGAGGCTACCTCAAGTGTAGATACTCAAACCGAAATCTTAATTCAGCAAGCCCTGACTGTTCTACTCCGTGAAAGAACTGCATTTGTGATTGCCCATCGATTGTCCACCATCATTAATGCCGATCAGATCGTGGTGATCAGCGGGGGAAAAATCTTAGAACGGGGTACGCATACCGAATTATTAAGTAAGGGTGGCTATTACTTCAATTTGTATAGTATGGGTTTTCAAGAACAGAAATAACTACTTACATGTTGTTTCGATTCTGTATAAAAACTTTTCTCAAATTATTCGACGGGGACTATTCTTCTAATTGTATTTTTTATCATTTTGGTTCATA
>JABJGH010000003.1 GCA_018662365.1 Chloroflexota bacterium
ATTGGCATGAAAGATGGATATCAAATTGGGCTTATTTCGAATGGCATGATTGCCAATTCTTCCCGAGGTTCGCGAATCAGCCCTGGCAGTTCTCCTCGTCATTTATCGAATCTCTTTGGGGCATTGGCTGGAGTCACCCCATTTATTGTTGGTCCATTTGAACGATTTTTGATGAGTGAAATGCCTAAGATACCTTATGGCGCAACCTTAGTTGTGCTAACCGCGATCATAAAACCCGAATTGGTTGAGACACTTTTGCGCATTCGACAACATGGTCGTCGGATTGTTCTCTTTTCATTTGCTGAAGAACTCCCGCCAGAAATTGAGGGGATTCATACCGTCCATTTGCCTTTCAAAGGGGAAAAGACGATCAATGAGTTTACAAAAAACCAGAGGGCTTTATAATGGCTGAGGATAAAAAAGGGATCGATCTCAAGGATTTTGGGGTATCTGTCTGGCAGATCATCACCGTCCTTTTTGTATTAGGAATGATCTTAAGTTGGTTTTTAATGTGGACCCAATGGTTTTACCAATTTGATCATGCTCTGCCATATATAAAGCTGTCCATTGCCGTTGGAATCGTTTTGATGGTGATCTACATTGTGGCGAGGTCATTGGTTTTTAGCACACGTAATCCTCAAAACAGCTTCATCATGTTGGTGATCTTACTGCTAATATCTATTGTGATTGGCTTACAGATTATTGATCTCCCCCCCGCAGCAGCTATCCCGCTTTCAAAAACAATTAATCTTCCGGTAGCTTTTCAGGATCTTAGGGAAAATTTACCCGATTCTTTTGTGATTATCATGATCATGATACTGACTTGGCGGGCTGCCTTTAACTTGGCAAGATATCAGGGAATTCAAAACGGAGTCTATGGGCAATTGAAATTAGGGATTTTCATGTTTGTTTTCTTTGCCTTATTTACGCTCTTTTTTGGTGGAGATTTACCATTTCTTTCCCTCGCAAGTTTTTCATTTTTCACATTGATGGCCATGGCTACTTCCAGGTTGGCATTGGTGGGATATAGTCGCGGTGGAGCAAAAATTCCCTTTAGTTTTCAATGGCTTGGAGGGTTGACTACCACCGCCTTGATGACGATTATCTTTGCCCTAGGATTAGGTCTTGTGTTTGGGCGGGACACTGGAAGGGGAATATTATCCCTCTTCGGTGGGGTAGCAAAGGTATTCTATTCAATTATCGGGTTTATCTTTTTACCGGTATTGATGTTGGTTGAATGGTGGGTTGGAGATGATCAGGTTGCCCCTGAAATATTGGACCAAACCAGATTATATGAGGGCATCATCTTCGGTCCATCTGCGACACCCGATTCGATCAGTGATTTTGGGGGGAGGGAAATTGTTTATCCTATAATAATTTGGGCCTCAGTTTTAATCGCGGTGTTTGTGATTATCGCTGGAGTAAGAAAGGTGGTTAAAAGTAACCGAATAAAAAATATGGTGAATGAAGGTGATGAGGTTTCTCAAACCAGTTTGGTTGAAGCATTTAGGACCGTGATCAAAAACCCATTGAAGGCTTTCCAAGAAGGCTTAGAATCCCTTCGGGAAAAATATTTGGATAATTTATTAGCCTCGGTTCGGATTCGCAGAATATATGCAAAATTCTTAAATTTATGCATTGACCTAGACATCCCCCGCAAGAAAGCCCAAACGCCTCTGGAGTTTATAGTTGTTGCGCAAGAAAAACTATCTACTCTCAACCCTGAAATGGTAACTATTACTAACGCTTATATGAAGGTTCGCTATGGGGGGATGCCAGAAGAGGATAGCGATATACAGGATGTTGAAATTGCATGGAAAACAATCCAGGAAGAAGCGAAACTAATCTAACCTAGCTTGCTCTATGAGAAGATATGGGGGACTATAAGAAAGGTTTACTTTATTATGGAAAGAAATTCATCAAACCCATTTACCAACCAATCAAAGGTGGGAGGTTCAGGTGGTTGATGGTAAGGGTGGAAGAATTTTTGCATCGTCAAATTTTTAAAATGCTTTTTTACAATGGATTCGGTCATCCCGAAGTCGATCATATCATCGTAAATAGACATCCCAAAAAAGCAGGGGATCTCTGATGGAGGTCCACCATTTTTATATTCCATTTCGAAGATCTCACCGACCGTATGGGCGAAAACATCTAAAGTCGAGATGGGAATTTTTAAGGCATTCTTACTTTTTAATATACTTTGTTCTACATTTGTTATCTTGCTCACCGCATACATGAGCGGTTTCTCAAAATAATTAGAATTCATGATTTGGTGGGCAGTCTGTTGAGCTTTGGAATTCTTTAATAAATTCATCCCGGTTTTTATGATCCATCTTTTTGGATTTTGATACTTTAAGGTTTCCTGACTTAGGAGGGGAGATAGCAAGATCACTTTATTAATTCGATGCTCTAAATGCTCGAGCGTGCGCATAGCCAATAAACCGCCGAATGAAAAACCCATTAGAGTAAATTTTTCGATGCCCATTGCATCTGCAAAGGCCTCCACTGTTTGGGGCACATAGGAACTGTTGAACTTAAAGGGATAAGGTGTCGATTTTCCATGCCCCGGCATCTCGAAGAAATAAGATTTATATCTTTGCCCCATAAATTGGGCGAGGGGCATCCACTGCTCAATTAAAGATACGGTGGCTGGTACGATGATCAGGGGCTCGCCCTCTCCACAGGTTACATAGTGCAGGTGGGTATTGGGTAATTGAACATCACCAAAGCTGGCTTTTGGGGGATGACCGTTCGATCCGTTAATTTGGGAATGAGATTCAAAATTTGCCATGTTAATAAGATATACGTGAATATATTAAATTAGTTTCAATAAAAGAATTATCATTTTATGTCAAATTCTATAAAATAGAAAGTAAATAGATATACATATATTTCCCCCAAAATAATTAAAAAGAGTTACCTGGAAATTGGGATTAAAAATTAAAAATAATCTAACTTATATTACAAATCTGCCAAAAGTTTTTCTGGTTTATGACGGTACGTATCAATAGTTTCATGACCTAGTGTTAAGGCCATCAATTTTTGTTCTAACAATAAATTCGCAGGGGTGGGAATGCCCAAAATTTCCCCATTTCTTACCACCGCACCATTTAGATAACTCACTTCGCTTTTCCCCCGCCCATTATGAAGATCGATATGAAAAGAGGGCATCTTATCTCCACGTCCACCCCCAACAGCTTTTGAGAGAAGGGGGCGCAATATAAACAAGGGTAATATTTTCAATGCGAAGGCAAGAGCTTTAACTGGTGTTTTCGGTACGTCTACAACTTTTATTCCCAATTCTTTCATCACAAATAGCATTTCGCGAAGCTGCTTAACTTCCAGGTAAAATAACCCCGAATGGGAAAATACCTCGGCTGGGGGCATATCCACAATTGCTGAACTGGCATTAGAGATTAAATTTGTGAGCATCTTAGACCATTTCATCGACGCGGGATCCTCATAAAGAATAGCCTGCAGACCTGCAACATCCATTGCCTTGGCAATTCGTTCTGACAGAGGATGTCCTTTGGCAATTCCCACACCCCGTAATTTATCTACAATGATATTCCCGTTCCCGCGCCTGCCCACCGCAGTCGTCACCGTTCCATATATGACTTTATCCTCTCCTAATACTTTTGCAATGGCTTGCTCATTTTCCACGCCATTCGATAAACAAAGAAAAGGTGGGAGTTGCTCTGAAAACGGTGCGAACCCCTCTAAAGCACTCTCGGTATCAAATGATTTAAGGGCGAACAGAGCGAAATCATAGGGTCCTTGTTTAATGGCTTCTGGTAAGCTATCTACTACTTTAGGTTTTTTGATCTCAAGCTCATCCCCATTAATACTAAGTTTTAAACTTCCATTCTCCAATTCACCTGCCACTTGAGGGCGTTCAAGAAAAACAACATTATGTCCTTTTAAGGCAAGACTTCCACCAAAATAAGTACCGATTGCGCCTGCCCCGATACTAAGTATATTTAATTTAGGTTCCATAGGTCCTCGTGAGTTAGGAGAAATTGTAAAATATTGTATCTCATTATAATAAATAAAAAGAACCCTCGACCAAAAATATTGATCGAGGGTAGATTTTTACAAAATAGCTTTCTTATTCTTGTTCAGTATATTTATAGAATAAGGCTGCTAAAGTGGCACCCGCACCTGTGCCGATCAGATAGATCCAAAACTGATTCATCGTGCCGGTAAATAGGGCAGGACCAAAAGTTCGGGCAGGGTTTAAGGATGCACCAGTGATTGGTCCACCCATTAGAATTGCCAGGGTATAGGTCATCCCTATCGCAAACCCTGCAAAGTTACCTGCATTCCCTTTAATGGTTCCTTGCAATACTGCATTTGCCAGGAAGAAGGTAAGGATCATTTCTAAGACAAATCCTTGTAGGGGGCCAACGCCTTCAGCCAAAACCGTTGCTCCCAAACCATTGTCTGCATTCCCAAAAATGAAGTATAGGGCTGTAGCTCCTAATGCACCACCTGCAAATTGGGCGATCCAATAAGGCACTGCTTCTTTAATGTTCATTTTTCCGGCAATAACTACTGCCAAGGTAACTGCAGGGTTGATGTGTGAACCAGAGATCGGTCCATGGGCGTAAACCAATGTGGCTACGACCAAACCATGGGCAAGCGCAACACCCACTAAGCCACCTACACCAATTGCAACTGCACCAGCACCGATAAAGATCAATGCAAACGTGCCGATCAATTCAACAACAAACTTCTTATTATCCATGATTTTTTCCTTTTCCTTATAAAAGGATACAAAAGTGGTTTATTGGACCCAGTTTCGGGCCCCTCGAAGAAAAACGTCCCCAGCCATGGGTTTTTTTCCCGCTGGCTGTACAGTTCTTAACACCAAAAGTCCGTTCGCGGTGTGAATTGCAGGCAAATTCGCATAAGCAATTTTCTCCCCAGTCGTACCGGATATTCCATCGACGGCAAAAGCCTCGTGAATTTTGAAGGATTTTCCCTCATGGACTATGAAACTACCCGGCCATGGATCATATGCCCTTATTTGTAAGGAGAGCTGTTTTGCAGATTTGTTCATATCTAATAAGCCATCCTCTTTTTTAAGCATTGGCGCGTATGTAGCTTCTTCATCATTTTGTATTACTGGAACAATTGAACCTTTAAAAAAAGCTGGTAAAGTTTTTGCAAGGAGTTCAGCGCCAACGGTAGACAAGGTCTTGCTTAACTCACCTGCATTTTGCTCCCCAATTGAAATGGGCTTTTGCATGAGAATGTCCCCAGTATCTATCCCCGCATCCATTTTCATGATCGTGATTCCCGTTTCATCATCCCCGTTTAATATTGCTGCATTTATGGGTGAGGCCCCTCTCCAGCGTGGAAGCAAGGAGGCATGTACGTTTACGCATCCAAATTCAGCAAGCTCTAATATATTTTTCCTCAATATTTGACCAAATGCGGCCACAACAATCAAATCAGGTTTCCATTTTTCTAAATGCTCAAACGCCTCAGGATTTTTACGCAATTTGACAGGTTGACAAATGGGGATTTGGTATTCAAGTGCAGCTAATTTAACCGGGGGCGCTTTTAGCTTTTTCCCTCGCCCAGCCATTCGGTCAGGTTGGGTTACGACACCCACAATATTGTAATTTTCAATAAGTTTGATAAGACTCGGTACTGCAAATTCAGGTGACCCCATAAATACAATTCTTTTTTCCATAATTCGATTTTAACATAAAAATAAGCCATCCCAGGGATAAATAGAATTCGAGAGGAAAATGAAGAAAATTTTCTATTTAATAGAATATGTGGAGGCCAAATATCAAAAAATATTTCGCAACTGAATTGGATTTTTGGGGTTTTAGAAGTAAATCAGGAAATTCATGGCGGGAAATCAACAGTTGATGTTAAAATAGAGAAAGAACCTAAATTTCAGGAGGCAGTAAAAATGACGGAAGAAACAGGAATGGAAGTAACTCAGGATGATAAATTATGGGCAGCGCTATCATATGTATTTAGTCCCATTGTCCCCATCATATTGATGTTGATGGAAGGCAAAAAAGATCGACCCTATATTAAGAAACATTACGTACAAGCATTGGTTTATGGTGCGATTTTGTTTGTAATTACTTTTGTAACCTCCTTTGTTTTAATTGGTGTTTGCATCGGTTTCGGTGGATGGTTCTACCAACTGTACCTTGGTTATAAAGCCTATCAAGGTGAAGAAGTAGTAATTCCATTTATCTCCGATTTTGTTGTAAAGCAGGGCTGGGCTTAATCTATATTTAGGTAATAGTATTGTTAGACTTTATTTAAGCCCGTTCGAAATCGAACGGGCTTTTTTGTCCCCTTGCATTTCAACCTAGGGCACTTTATAATCATTAAAACGAACAATTTAACGTTAGCAGGGGAGAGATCCTGGAAATATCACAGGACACCGAAGGGGCAAGTCTGGCTATAAAGAGCTAACCAGACGAAACTCTCAGGTAAAAGGACCCTGTTATCGTACAACTCTCTGGAAAGTTTGCATGCTGATTTGCAAACACCGACGGGGCAAATCCGACCATTTGGTCGTTTGAATCTCTCAGGTTTTAGACAGAGGGCGTATGCCGTATCTTGGCGTACGCCCTTTTTTATTGAGTAAATTAATATTTTCAATCAATATAAACGGAAACAAAATGACTAATCGTTATTCGCTCAAAATTGACCCTATTTTTTTCGGAGGTTTAAAATGAATTTTCCAACAGATTTGAAATATACGACTAAGGACGAATGGATTCGTGTCGAAGGAAACACAGCAACTATCGGGATTTCTGATTTTGCTCAAGATGCACTTTCAGATATCGTATTCGTTGAATACGCCGTATCCGAGGGGGACGATGTGGGTAAGGGAGATACCCTTGGCACAATTGAATCCGTAAAAGCAGCATCGGATGTTTATTTTCCAGTGGGCGGCAAAATTGTCGCAGTAAATGAAGATCTTCTCGATGCACCAGAGCTTGTCAATACCGATCCCTATGGCGAAGCTTGGATGATCAAAATCGAGTTGGGAGACCCAGCAGAAGTTGAGTCAATGTTGGATGCTGCAGCTTATGAGGCAGATACCAAAGGACGAGAATAAAAATGTTTCATCCCCATACCGATACAGACCGCGAAAAAATGTTAGCGGCCATCGGGGCAAAATCTTTGGAAGAATTATTTGAGATCGTTCCAGAAGACATTCGTTTTCCAGATCTAGATCTTCCAAAAACGCATTCAGAAATGGAAGCCTATAATGCACTTTATGGCCTCCACACTAAAAACGTCCCTGGCATTCGCATGCCTAATTTTTTAGGTGCTGGCGCTTACCGCCATTATGTCCCTGCGGCCGTAGATGCAATTTTACGTCGTGGAGAATTCTTCACTGCTTATACCCCCTATCAACCCGAAATTTCTCAGGGAACCTTGCAAGCGATATTCGAATATCAAAGCCATGTGATCAACCTGACCGGCATGGACGCTTCAAATGCTTCTCATTACGATGGTGCAACCGCTGCAGCTGAAGCAGTAAATATGGCATACGGTATCTCTCGAAAAAAGAAAAAGAAAGCGATTATTTCCCCCGCTCTTCACCCCCATTATCGCGAAACCATTGATACTTATTTTAAACCAGCAGATTTTGATATCGGTGGGGAGGATTTGGATCCATGGTCTAACCCAGACACGCTCATCGATTCAATTGATGAAGATACCGCCTGCGTAGTTGTTCAGTACCCCGATTTCTTCGGCAGAGTATTTGATTATACGGCCTTAGGAAAAGCAGCTCACGAAGCAGGATCATTGCTAGTGATGGTGGTCAATCCAATGGCATTAGGGATGCTTAAAGCCCCAAGTGAATTTGATGCAGATATTGTCTGTGGGGAAGGCCAACCCTTTGGGATCGGTCTTTCCTATGGCGGACCTTATTTAGGAATGCTCGCCACAAAGAAAAAACATGTCAGAAGTTTAGCCGGAAGAATTGTTGGCGAAACCGAGGATTTGGTCGAACGCAAACGAGGTTATGTACTCACATTAAGTGCCCGTGAGCAGCATATCCGACGAGAAAGGGCCAGCTCAAATATTTGCTCGAATCAAGGATTAATGGCCTTGGCAGCCACAATTTATCTCACAATGGTTGGAAAAGAAGGCTTGCGTGAAGTTGCCGAACTCTGCTACCAAAATGCCCATTATGCGGCTTCCCAGATCGCTGGTCTTGATAACTTTGAATTGGTCACAGACCAAACATTTTTCAATGAATTTGTCGTTAAATGTCCCAAACCAGCAGAAGAGATTAATAAGGCTTTATTGGAAAAAGGGATCATTGGCGGTTATGAAATAGGAAAAGATTTTGATGGCATGGAAAATCACCTCATGTTTGCTGTTACTGAACTGAACCCCAAGGAAGATATTGATGCACTTGTTAGCGCTTTAAAGGAGGTGGCATAATGACTGAACAAAAAACAATCTACGAAAAATCATCTCCTGGCCGACGTGCAGTTCGATTTCCAAAACCAGAAGTCCCATTAACTGCTTTGCCAAATGAGTTTTTGCGCAAAGATTTAGTGCTTCCAGAAGTAGATGAATTGGAAGCGGTTCGACATTTTACCAATTTATCTCAGCTGAACCACGGTGTTGACACCGGCTTTTACCCTCTTGGTTCCTGCACGATGAAATATAACCCGAGAATAAATGAGGAAACTGCTCGTTTATCTGGTTTTGCTAAGTCCCATCCACTCCAACCTTCTGAAACAGTACAAGGAAATCTAAAATTAATGTACTTGCTCCAGAAATATTTAGCTGAAATCAGTGGTTTTTCACAGGTTACTCTTCAACCCGCTGCTGGCGCTCATGGCGAGCTTACCGGGGTGATGATTATCCGCAAATACCTTTACAAGAAAGGTGAAACTCAGCGGAATAAGATCTTGATCCCAGATTCCGCCCACGGCACAAATCCAGCCACCTCCGCAATGAATAACTTCAAAGTTGTCGAGATCAAATCAGACGCTCGCGGAAATATCGATCTAGAAGCCCTTCGAGCAGAATGTGACGACACATTGGCCGGATTAATGCTGACAAACCCAAATACCTTGGGGATGTTCGAGGAAAATGTACAGGAAGTTTGCAAAATCGTCCACGATGCTGGGGGATTGGTTTATGGCGATGGCGCAAATATGAATGCCTTGTTAGGCATTGCAAAACCTGCTGAATTTGGCATTGATATCTTGCATTACAACCTTCATAAAACCTTCTCAACCCCTCATGGGGGCGGTGGCCCGGGTTCTGGCCCTGTGGGCGTAGTCGATTTCTTGGTAGATTATCTCCCAGGCCCCTTAGTCGAAATTGTAGAGGAAGATGAGGAAGGGAATCCCTTCTATGATCTCGTCACCCCAAAACACAGCATCGGACGCATGAAAGCCTTCCACGGCCAGTTTGGCATGATGGTGCGAGCTTACACATATATTTTGATGCATGGCGCGAAAGGTCTGAGGGAAGTCTCTGAGATGGCTGTTCTAAATGCCAATTACCTAATGCATAAATTAAAGGATACGTATAAGATTCCTTATGAGCGCACCTGCATGCATGAGTTTGTAATCGAAGGACGTTGGGAAGATGCGCCAGATATTCATGCCTTGGATATTTCCAAACGAATGATGGATTTTGGCATTCACCCCCCAACCACTTATTTCCCTTTGATTGTTAAAGAAGCTTTGATGGTCGAACCCACTGAAACCGAGAACCTAGAAACATTGGATTACTTTGTGGAAGTGATGTTGAAAATTGCCAAAGAAGCGCATGAAGAGCCTGAAATTTTGCATGCAGCCCCATTGACAACGCCTATCCGAAGGATGGATGAGGTAAAGGCAGCGAAAGATTTGGTGCTTTGTTGTGTATGGCCGGAAGATGCAATTAGAGCAGAATAGAGAATAGACAACAAAAAGCCCTGGAAAATTTCCAGGGCTTTTTTTATTTCTCATAATGGATTAGCTCAGCAGCCAATAAGCTTCCTCAAGCATTTCCATAAAATCGAATATTTCGGGTTCTTCCAGGTGTCCAAATAAATTTTCTGAGTGGTGCATGATCGTTTCTATATCACCATCTGCCCAGAAACTATTTCTTAAAACTTCGGCAAATTCTGCAACCAGCACATCCAACTGCAGGTAGGGGGATGCTTCTCGAAAACTATCTACTTGGTCATTGGTGAAATATCTTTCTGTTATTTCATAGACCCGGCCTGTCTCTGGATCCTCCCAGCGCAAATGGACAGTAGCGATCTCTCCCTTAGCACCAGGGAATAACTTGAATTCATAAAGAGCTGTGACGTTATGGCCAGCGCCGATCTCTGCAGCATCAACCTTGTCATTGCGGAAATCTGCGTCGGCAATATCCCGATTTTCATAGCCCACCAAACGATATCTGGAGACTGTTTCTGGGTTGAAATCGATCTGGATTTTTGCGTCCATCGCAATTACTTGAAGCGTACTCACCAAATCTCTTACAAATAATCGTTCGGCTTCTTCATAAGTATCGATATAGGCGTAAAAACCATCCCCATGATCTGCCAACTGTTCTAACAGCACATCGTTATAATTCCCCATTCCCACACCAATTGCGGTCATGGTGATTCCTTCACTTGCTTGGTATTTGATCTGTTCCCAGATACTGTCAGGTCCAGTATTACCAACATTGGCAACACCGTCTGAACATAATACAACTCTGTTGATCCCATAAGGAAGGAAGGCTCTTGCTGCCATTTCATAGCCTAATACTAAGCCAGCCTCGGCGTTGGTTGAATTCATTGGATAAAGATTCTTTATCGCTTTGTTTATGATCCTGGTTTCATCGCCAGGGGTAGGCTCTAGCTCAACCCATGCGGTGGTGCTATATGCTACGATGCTGACCTGATCGTCCTCGTTGAGCTGCTCTACCAAAAGCCTCAGGGAGTCTTTTACTAATTCCAGACGATATCCATTGGCCATTGATCCTGAGACATCAATTACAAATGTTAAAGAAACAGGTTTGCGATCTCGTTTGGAAACATCATAACCTTGCACACCAACCCGAAGCATTTCGTATCGATCTGTTTCAGTGAAGGGGGAAGGTGCTCCATCGATAGAAATCTCAAATACATCTCTTTCGGACGGCATTCTGTATCCCTGAGGAAAATAGTTGATAAATTCCTCAACTCGAATGGCATCTTCAGGGGGAAGGAATCCTTCTTGTATGTAACTGCGGGCAATTGTGTAAGACCCAGTATCCACGTCCACTCCAAAGGTTGAAAGGTGGTCATCTTCAGTATCTATAAAGGGGTTGACACCATAATTCTCAAAAGTACTGTCTAACCTTTGATCTGGTGGGGGGGAGATATATTGATTGGCGGGAGGGGAAATCCCAATTCCTCCACTTTCCTTTTCTGAGGCAACGGGTCCGCCCAGATCTCCAGGGGCGATATTTGTACCAACTGATGGCATTGTATCTTGGGGTTCACCAAGGGCAGTGGATGACGCATCATTGTCAGATGTTGGGCTATTGGCGTTATAGCTGTTTTCATTGACCCCAATATTCTTCTCTTGGGAATTAAAAAGGTGGTTTTCTTCAATGGGTTTAGAAAAAAGCTTGCAAGCAGACAATACCATTGAGAAAACTACAAATAAGAGTACTAAGCTGTGAAACTTATTGGACTTCATCATTCTTCTCCTTTCTACCGGTTTGTATTATTCATAGAACGAGAAAGAGGTCGGATTGGTTCCCTAGTCTTGAAAATGGTAAAATAGTCTTTCAGTTTTAATCAAGGTTTGGAGTAGATAATCTATGGAAAATGTTGAAAAAATACAATTTGATGAACCGTCAAAGTTCGTTCAAATTCACTTACCCACCGGCGAGGTAATTTCTGGTCCAAGGGGATCTGAAGTTGGAGATTTACTGAAACCCATCATCAAGGAAGAGTCCATCCCAATTCTCGGGGCGATCATTAATGGAAAATTAAGCGAATTATCCCATTGCATCGATATTGAATCGAATGTAACCCCAGTGACCATGAGCATGGCAGATGGGATGCGCATATACCGCCGTTCCCTTACGCTGTTATTAGAAGCCGCATTTGAGGAACTTTATCCTGATTTTGCGATTAACATTGATCACTCGGTCTCCTTTGGGGGTTATTATTGCCAGGTTAAAGGCCCTAAACCACTTCTGGCTGAAGATATAAATAAGCTTGACCTAAGAATGAAACAGCTCGTTAAAGAGGATCAGCCAATCATCAAAAAGGAAGTTCCTTTAGATGAGGTTATTGAGTATTTCAAAGAGAAAGGGTATCAAGACAAAGTCCGATTACTAAAGCATCGTCGGAAAGATTATCTTGTGCTCTACTTCTTGGGAGAACATCGAGATTACCATCATGGCTATATGGTGCCTTCCACCTCATATCTAAAATGGTTTGAGTTAGAAGCGATTGATAATGGATTTACCCTGCGATTTCCCCGTCGTCATAAACCTACTGAAATCATGCCCTTAGGCGATTATCCAAAATTATTGCACACCTTCAGACAATATGGAGATTGGTTAGAAAGATTGGGAATTCAGAGTGTGGGGTCTCTTAACGACGCAGTGAAAGACGGCAGAATTCGTGAGGTCATATTGGTCTCTGAAGCTTTGCATGAACAACAAATTGCGGAAATGGCAGCCTCAATTGCTGCAAGAAAAGAAACTCGAGTCGTATTAATTGCGGGTCCTTCCTCTTCGGGGAAAACAACCACTTCTAGGCGTCTTTCTGTTCAATTATTATCCCAAGGCTTGCAACCCTATCCCTTAGAAATGGACAATTTCTTCGTGGATAGAGATAAAACACCCAAAGATGAATCTGGGGAATTCAATTTTGAGCATATTGATGCCATTGCTCGCCCTAGATTGAACCATGATCTCAAAAAATTGATCAATGCCCAAGAAGTGCAATTGCCCCACTATGATTTTCATACGGGGAAAAGTAACCCTGGTGAGATGGTGAAATTAGGAGAGGATCAGGTGGTGATCGTTGAGGGAATCCATGGGCTAAACCCCGATCTGATTGGCGACATTCCCGAGGAACAAGTTTTTAGAATTTATATATCTGCATTAACCCAATTAAATCTCGACCGCCACAATCGGGTTTCCACAACAGATACTCGCTTAATTCGCAGGATCGTAAGAGATGCAAAAAGTCGGGGTTATTCCCCCCAGCAAACGATCCAGCGCTGGGAATCGGTTCGGAAGGGTGAGAAGAATTACATCTTCCCTTATCAAGAAAATGCAGACATTATGTTCAATTCAGCCCTCGTTTATGAATTATCTGTGTTGAAAAGATTAGCAGAACCACTTTTACGCCAAGTGCCATTTGGAACCCCGGAGCATCTTGAGGTAAAACGTCTGCTTGCTTTACTTGAATGGTTCCTCCCATTGGATGGAAATTGGATACCAGATAACTCTCTTTTGAGGGAGTTTATTGGCGGATCGATATTAAAAGATTTCAAATTATGGCGGCAATCTTAATAAATTGATGGGATTGAAAAATCAAAAAATTTCAGGAGAGAAAGGTGACAATCGAAGAAGGTACAGAAAAAAAGTTTGACCCCAAAGTAATTGTTTTTGTAATTCTCGCAGTAATTTATTTAATATTTTATGTTATTGATTTAAGGAGACCAAGTATGTTAATTGATCCAAAAGTAGACATCATCACCACCGATTCGGGATTGAAATATCAGGATTTAGTCTTGGGAGACGGAGATGTAATTCAATCTGGAAATACGGCCTCTGTGCATTACACAGGTTGGCTCACAGATGAAACAAAATTTGATTCTTCTGTCGATCGGGGCGTTCCATTTGATTTTGTTGTGGGTGCTGGGGCAGTGATCAAAGGTTGGGATGAAGGCGTAAATGGTATGGCAGTAGGGGGTACCCGAATGTTGATCATCCCTTCTGATTTGGCATATGGGGAACGTGGGGCTGGAAATGGTTTAATTCCACCAGATGCTGAATTATATTTTCAAGTTGAGTTAGTCGATATTAAATAATTCAAGAAAATAAAAAGAGGTGAGAGGTTTTCCTCTCACCTCTTTTTTGTTAAAAATAAAACCTAATTTCCTGCAAGTTCGTTTTTAATCACTTCGCTCAGCCGTTTCATCCCTTCGACAATTTCTTCCTCAGATGCATTTGAGAAGTTTAAGCGCATCGTGTTCTCCCCGCCATCATTGGGGAAGAATGGAGATCCTGGCACATAAGCCACCTTTCTCTCAACAGCCTTTTTAAGCATATCCTCAGTTCGAATACTTTCCGGTAAGGTAACCCATAAAAAGAGACCGCCTTGGGGAACAGTCCAGCTCGCTTCCGCGGGGAAGAGTTCAGTAAGCGTATCCAGCATCACCTGCCTTCGTTTTCCATATGCTTCCTTAATGATCTTCAACTGCCCATCCAAAAAGTTATTTTTGGTAATTTCATGAGCTATCATCTGTACAAAGGTGGAGGTGTGTAGATCGGTGCCCTGTTTTGAGTAAACTAATTTTTGGATAACCTCTTTGGGAGCGATCACCCATGCTAATCGAAGCCCTGGAGCTAAAATCTTAGAAAAGGTGCTGGTGTAGATCACATTCCCATCATAAGGTTGATCTGTTTGGTTGCGCATTTGGCTGTCTAATGCCATCACCGAAGGAATATCCTCCCCTTCATATCTTAATTTGCCATAAGGATCGTCTTCAATGATCGGAGTGCCAAATCTCTCACATATCTCGATCAACTCTTTTCGTCTTCCTAATGGAATTGTTTTTCCAGTCGGATTTTGGAAATTGGGTAACAAATAAACAAACTTGGGTCCCACCCTCATTGCTTTTTCTAAAGCTTCAGGAATTATGCCATCATCATCCGTTTCGATTTGAATATAATCCGCCCCATACGTATTCCAAGCCTGGAGCGCACCTAAATAGGAGGGGGCTTCCACTAAAATTTTATCCCCACGGTTGATAAAGATCTTTCCTAATAGGTCCAAACCCTGTTGCGAACCATTGGTTATTAAAATATTATCAATATCGACTTTAACGCCTTGTTCCGCCGTGAGCTCAACTAAAAATTCACGTAGTTGAATATTTCCTTCGGTAATACTATATTGAAGCGCTGTGCTTCCTTGGGTACTTAAAACTTTTTCACAAGCTGCTTTAAATGCCTCAATTGGAAATACATCAGGGGAAGGAAGGCCACCAGCAAATGAAATTAAGTCTGGGATCTGGGTATATTTTAAAATTTCTCGAATGGCAGAACTCATCAAGGTGTTTGTTCTAAAGGCAAAACGGGTCTCCCAGCTTGTTTTCATTAATTTTTATACTCCTGATTTTAAGATATCTTATTGAAACGCCTGACAATATGACATTATTATAGAATAAAAAATGCCCTCTTGACCATCAAGAGGGCATTATCTCAGTTACAGTTTCGGAAAACGGCGGAGCACTGTGGCTGGGTTGGGCACAGTCATTCGATCTCCTGGGCTCAATTCTGCTGGTGCAATTGCTTCTTTAGAGGCATGAGGGAAGATCAGCAAACTTGTTCCCTTTTTAGCGTTCTTAAGATTGACGTAGGCCTGACCCGTCAAATAGCCATCTTTATCCGCTGCACAACTGGTAACCACCCCGATTGTCTTTCCTCGCTTATCGGTGATAGGATCTCCCAAATGAGCCATTCGGACGCCTTTTTCACTAAATCTAAATCGGATCACTTTAGATTTTCGTTTAGATTCTCTAGCTAAAAATCCCTGTCTTCCAATGAACCAGGGTTTATAAGTTTTTACGTAGGTGCGGAAATTGGCATCTCCAACACTTAAGTTCATTTCACCACCCATCTCCTGACCATATAGGGGAAGTCCAGCTTCGGTTCTAAGGGAATCTCTTGCGCCCAAACCACAGGCTTTCATGCCCATTGGTTCTCCAACTTCTGCCAATGCTTTCCAAAGTTTTGGGGACTCATCCGGATGGACAAATAATTCGAAAGCCATCCTTTCACCGGTGTATCCAGTTCGGGAAACGATCAGATCAAAACCGCCAACAGTGGCATCACAAAGTTCTGTTCTTTTTAGTTTTTTAATTCGTGCCTTGGTCTCATCGTCACAACCTAATGCCAACAGAATATCCCGTGATTTTGGTCCTTGAAGAGGCACATCTACCCGCATATCTTTGCCCTCTTTCGGATCCCGTAAATTTCGTAAGATGACATCTCGGCCATAAGCCTTTGCCCACGGTCGCGTACGGTCGATCATCACTTCGCCATTCTTGACGGCGTTCAACCAGGCCCAATCCTTGTCATCATTCGAGGCATTCACAACTACTAAATACTTTTCTTCCCCACGACGATAAACCAATAGATCATCAATCACATCACCATCAGGCGTTAGAAAATGGGTATACAAAGATTGTCCAACTTTCAATGTACTAATATTATTTCCACAAACGCCTTCTAAAAATACCAACGCACTAGGACCTTCAGCTTGGTAGACACCCATATGTGTGGCATCGAATAGGCCAGCAGCTTCTCGACAGGCCATATGTTCTTCAGAAACCGAGGTATACCAAACTGGCATATCCCAGCCCCCAAAATCGATCATCTTGGCACCCATTTCTCGATGGGTTTCATTGAGCGCTGTTTTTCTGGGTTCTACAATCTCGGGTTCTACCCATTTGAACTCAGGAAGCGCTTCCCCTTTACCTTCTCCCATGCCCAAATAATAAGGTTTCTCAGATGAAATCGGATCCTCATCAGATTGTGGAAAAGCTTCTTCACTTGACTCAACCATTGAGATCGGTCCAGTAAATTTTCGCAAAATATCATCATCTGCTTGAACAAATCCATCGCCCAAGTCTCTCAACCAGGCAGCGGTCAAACCTGCTTGTTCGGCTGGAACACTTAGGCGAAAATGCTCTGAATTTACTTTGCTTAGCATTCCAAGCACATCCCCTTGAGGGGTATGAATTTTTGTGGCTTGGCTGTCTCCATCTTTCAAAGCACCAACATTACTACTGGAAACCATGTTGAAGAATTGCTCGATCTTGTCATCTTTCACTTCAAACGCCACTCTTTCTTTATCAGTTTTGGCTTTGTCATCCAGATAAAAGAAATGCGGATAGCCATGCTCAGTGGTCTCATAATCGATCCCAGCTTTTTCAGCCATATCGCGTACCTTTATTCTTGCTTCTTCCAAGGTTTCGAAATTAATTTTTGCCCGTCGATTTAAGCCAGAAGATGATTTTTGTTTGTATGGAGTAGAAGCTTCAAGCAAGTCTGCAATAATATCCGCAAGTTTGATGCAATCTTTTTCATCAAACCCTCGCTGAGTGATCCACGGAGTACCCATTCGGACCCCATTTGGGTTCAAAGGAGATCGGTCTCCCGGGATTGTATTTCGATTGACTACAATGCCAGCCAAATCTAAAATTCTTGCGGCCATATCTCCCGATAGGGTAGTGCCATCCGGACCAGTCACAGACTTTGTATTCAAATTCATCAAATGTGAATCTGTGCCGCCAAACGGAATTTTAAATCCACGTTCAATAAATCGATTAGTAAAGGCAAAGCAGTTTTTAATGATCTGGGTTTGCAATTGACTGAATTCTTTGGTTTGGGCGATCTTTAAGGCAATCGATAATGCCGCAAATACATTGACATGTGGTCCACCTTGCTCCCCAGGGAAGACGGCACGGTCAATTTTTCTCGCCAATGCTTTGCTTGTGGTCATGATCAATGCGCCGCGCGGGCCACATAAGGTTTTATGCGTAGTAGTCGTGACCACATCTGCAATACCAATTGGGGAGGGATAGACTTTCCCGGCAATCAGACCAGCCACATGTGACATATCCGCTAATAGGTAAGCACCAACCTTGTCAGCAATTTCCCGCATTCGTTGCCATTCGGCTTTCCATGAATAGGAGGAAAAACCAATGATGATCATCTTTGGTTTGTGTTCAAGTGCCAATGCCTCAACATCATCATAATTTATCTTTTCAGTCTCATTATCAATTGTGTAATGAACAATATTATAGTATTTCCCAGATCGATTGACTGGTGATCCGTGAGATAAATGACCACCGTGTAACAGGTCCATGCCCATCACAGTGTCTCCGGGGTTTACCAAGGCATGATATACCGCGTTATTTGCTGGCCCCCCAGATAAAGCTTGCACGTTTACATAAATCTCTTCTGGTTTAACACCATTATCAGCAAAGGTCTCAGCAGCTCTACGACGTGCAAGGGCTTCTACAATATTCGCATATTCCACACCTTTATAGTAACGAGGATCAGAATATCGGCGGTAATAGCCGAGGCGCGCATCATAGTCAAAGATCTCCTCTTCAGTAAATCTGCGGGAGTGTTCATCTGGGTAGCCTTCTGCATAGATATTATGAAAAGCAGAAGATAAGGCTTCACGAACAGCCCAAGGACTAGAACTTTCACTAGGAATTAAAATGAGTCTTCGATATTGTCGTTCAGCTTCAATTTGAGTAAGTTCGTACACATCGGGATCGATATCTTGCATCGAACCGCGAAATAGGGAATCAGACATTAAGGGAACTCCTTAGGTGTGTTGTCAAAAATTTCTACAAATTGATTCTAATTTCAGTATCAAAGTTGGTCAAGCATTTGTCAGATAAATAAAACGATTATGAGAAAAATATTTAGACAATGAACGACTAGAAATCCAAAAATTTCCGCATTAGGAATGTTTAGCTAAGTTATAATTTGCCCTAAAGAATAAATTAGATTTATTTGGAGTTTTTGATGGAAATGAAGTCGGATAGGAAGCCTGATTTTAAAGATTCAGAAATCAATGAAATTTTATTAGATGAATATGATCTTGCGGGGATCTTAACTGTACTTCCTGCTGAATATGACCAAAACTTTTTGCTAGATGCGGGAGATCTGGGCAAGTTTGTGGTCAAGATTGCCAATCGATCTCGACAAATATCAGAGTTAGAATTCAAAAATTCTGTAATTGAAGAATTATCTAAAACTCCAAATCCTTATATATTCCCAATATTAACAAAGTCAAAATCCGGTGAGCAGATCTTAAAAATCGCCGATAATGAAAACCAAGAATTTTTACTAAGAGTGCTCAGCTATTTACCGGGAGAGCCTCTGAATGCAGTTCTTCCCTTGACTGAAAATACTCTTGCTCATGTGGGGGAAACTCTTGGGCAAGTGGACACGGCTTTAAAAGATTTTTCCCATCCCAATATGCAATATCCCTTTAGATGGGACCTCGCCCAGATTGAGTGGATTAGCAAGCATACCTCTAGCATCAAGGACCCATATCGAAGGGGAATAGTGGAAAGAGCCTTACTCCAATTTCGAGCAAAAGTGAAACGATATTTGGATAAAATTCCAATAAGCGTCATCCATAATGATGCAAATGGGGACAACCTTCTCCTGCAACCAGACCAGCAGGGAGAACTGCATGTTTCAGGTCTGATCGATTTTGGAGATGCGATCCAAACCCATACGGTCAACGAATTGGCCATCTTATGCGCCTACGCTATTCAAGGGCAAGAGGATATCCTTTCTTCCCTACAAATAATTACAGCAGGGTATCATCAACAGAGAAAATTAAACGAATTCGAAATCAGGATTCTTCTCCCCCTAATCATCATGCGACTCTGTACAAGTGTCCTGATGTCGGCAATCGCTTCACATGAAGACCCTGAAAACTCACACCGCCAAACCAGCGAATCTTCAGGATGGGATATGCTCGAAAAACTCCAAAAAATAAATTGGATGGAAGCGGAGAATGCCGTATTAAGTTCTTGTGGATTTGCCCATCGTCACTTACCGAAAGTTGGTCGTAACAATTGGGAATTTGAAAAATTGGTCTCTGCCCGAGAAAAATCGATCGGGTACTCTTTGAGTTTGGCTTATGATGCTCCATTGGAAATTGTAAAAGGGCAGGGGCAATTCTTATTTGATCAGAACGATCATGCCTATCTCGATTGTGTCAACAATATTTCTCATATTGGTCACGGCCATCCAAAAATTTCTGAGGCAATAACTAAACAAGTTTCAACCCTAAATACCAATACGCGCTATTTACATCCCCTCATGATCGAATATTCGGAGAGATTAACGGCGACCCTTCCCGATCCATTAAGTGTTTGTTTCTTTGTGAATTCGGGTAGCGAAGCTAACGAACTGGCGATCCGACTCGCGAGAATCCATACTGACAAACAGGATGTCATAGTTCTAGAAGATGCCTACCATGGAAATGCCCAGACCCTTATAGATCTTAGCCCCTATAAATGCGAAGGCCCTGGAGGAAAAGGTTTGGCGAGTTGGGCTCATAAAGTTATTAAACCAGACCCATACGCAGGGCTTCATCGCGGAAATAATTTAGATGTTGGAAAAGCTTATGCTGAGTATGTAAAAGATATTTGCCAACGACTGGAAGCAGATAACACGCCACCGGCCTTATTCATTGTGGAGTCGATCCAAGGTTGTGGGGGGCAGATCGTGATGCCAGAAGGGTATCTACAAGCTGCGTTTGAGCATGTTCGAAATGTAGGGGGTGTCACAATCGTGGATGAGATACAGGTAGGCATGGGTCGGGTAGGAACTCATTGGTGGGCATTTGAGTCACAAGATGTGGTGCCCGATATTGTGACGATCGGAAAACCGATGGGAAATGGGCATCCTGTTGCTGCAGTTGTCACCACCCCAGAAATTGCGCGATCCTTCAATAATGGGATGGAATATTTCAATTCATTTGGTGGCAACCCAGTTTCCATGGCTGTTGCTCATGCAGTGATGGATGTGATCGAAGAAGAGGGATTACTGGCTCGGGCAGAGAGGGTGGGGCAGTACCTGCAGGAAGGATTTAATGCTTTAGCTAGTGAGCACCAAGAAATAGGAGATGTCCGGGGACTAGGAATGTTCATGGGTGTCGAGTTGGTTGAAGACCGGGAGACTCGAAAACCAGCCACTCAATTGGCCGGAAAAGTGATAGAAAAAGTGTTGGAAGATCGGATTTTACTAAGTGTGGAAGGCCCAGGTCATAATGTCCTAAAGATCAAACCGCCATTGCAATTTTCCGAGGTTGATGCCGATTTATTATTGGGGTCAGTGAATCGAGCTTTGACTATCCTGAAATAAACTATTCGACGGGTTTGGTGTTTTCGCCCTTAAGCTCATCATATTTTCGTCTGATTTCTTGAATATCTTTCCACATCAATGCTTTGGGGGAATCAGCGTCTCTGGAAGGGTTTCGCAGCAAATAGGAGGGGTGGAAAATCGGCATCACCAAATGGCCTTCAAATTGAATCCATTCCCCTCTCATCCGAGTAATTCCGGTCTGATCCAATAAGGATTGACATGCAACGTTGCCAGCCAACAAAATGATATCTGGGTTTGTCAGGCGTATGATTTCCCTAACGTATTTTCTATAATAAATGATTTCATTATTTGTGGGTTTGCGGAAAACCACGCCATTCTCCCCCGGTGGCATCCGAAATACAGAATTCACAATAAAAACATCTGACTGGGTATCAAAATGAACTGATTTCAAAATTTGGTCTAACAGTTGACCCGCTTTTCCAACAAAAGGTTTTCCCTGTATGTTTTCCTGAGGTCCCGGTGCCTCCCCAATTAGCAACACACCCGCGTTTGGGTTCCCTCTACAAATGACAACATTTGATCCCGATTTAGCCAATGGATCATCCGTCATTGCCATCATAAATTCAAAAAGTTTATCTAAAGATGAAAATTGAGGAAGAGGGGCAGATGAAAGATCGAACGCCATTTATTGTTCCTTAGGATTTGAAGTTTTCTCCTAATTCCATCATAGCAGATTATTTGCCAAATTGAAAAGCAAGCAATATCTTTAATCATTTCAATTGAAGATATTGCTTGCTTCGGTTTGAATTTATTTTGGGATGTACGCTATTTCTCTTGGATCATTTCCTCAGCGATTTCCCCAATTTTTTCTAGCAGAAAATCAAAATCACTTCGTTTACTCCGGTGATTGGTAATCGAAACCCGTAAGGCAAATTTCCCTCTAAGTTTTGTATAACTCGGTACCGCCAATCCTCGTTCATGAAGCCGCATTAATATTTCGAGGTTAAAATTGTCCAACTCATCTTCAGATAAAGCGGGGTTGACATAACAGAAACAAACAATGTTCAAAGGGATATTGTCAAGGATTTCAAAGTTTGGGTGATCGATCACTTCACTGGCTAAATATTTTGCGTTATCAATATCCTGTTCGATCTGCTTTGCAAAGTGATCCAATCCATAGGCTTTGATACTCATCCAAATCTTGAGAGCTTTAAATCCTCTTGTAAGTTGCAGTCCCATATCCCCAAACCAGGCATGTTCTCCGCCAGCCAAACCGCGGGGCATATGGGAAAGGTAATCCGGGGAAACTGTAAAAGTATCCAGGTGATGATCAAAATCGCGGATCAAAATGCAAGCAGCCTCAAAAGGCATATACATCCACTTATGCAGATCAAATGCCAATGAATCAGCCCGCTCCATGCCATCTACCAAATGTTTATATTTTTCAGTGATAGCCACCAATGCACCAAACGCACCGTCCACATGGAACCAAATTTTCTCCCTTTCGCAAATATCCGCAATCGCATTCAGATCATCAATCGCGCCAGTATTGGTTGTGCCTGCATTGGCAATGATGCAAATAGGTTTAAATCCATTTGCCTTATCTTCTTTCAACTTTTCTTCTAGCGCTTGAATGTTAATCACGTTTTTTTCATTGACTGGAATAAAACGCATTTGGTTCTTGCCCAGACCCAATTGTTCAACCGCCTTGTAATTGCTGCTATGCGTCTCAACCGACGCATAAACTGTCATGGGCTGGGGGGCGGCTGCAACGCCTTCATCGCGCACATTAAATCCTGCCATCACGTTTCTCGCCACCGCAAGACCTGTGAAATTGGCCATCGACCCGCCACTTGCAATCAGCCCACTTGAATCTAGCGGAAAACCTAGCATTTCTTTGCACCAATCCACCACCTGTCTTTCGACATAATTAGGGAGATGTTCCCCTCCTCCCATATTAGGGTTGATAGCTGAAGATAAGAAATCCGCCATTGCCGCAAAAGGGATCCCATTCCCCATCACCCAACCCCAAAACCGGGGATGAATGTTCCCCATTGGGTTAGATAGAATTTGTTCTTTGAAATCTTGATAAGCCTGTTCTTCCCCTTGGGGGTGTTTTGGGACAGGACCAGAAAAGAAATCTTTACTATCCTGGGAGATCGGTTGCCAAACTGGATTGTCTCCAATTTCCTCCAGATGAGTAAGGGTATCATCCATCATTTGACGCCCTAGTTTTCGCAGCGCGTCCCAATCTTGAGGGTCTAAATTTACTTCAGGAATTTGATTTTTTGGCATTTTTCTCTCCCAATAATTTAATAGATGAATAATATCATAATTAGATGAATTACATTTTTTTATCTCTTACCTTTTCTTAAGGAGAGCGTACAAAAAAAAGTATACTGAATTGAATTTTTGGTAATGTTGATGTAGAAAAGGATAATATTACAAAGTCTTTCCACCAAAAAATAAGAGTATTTGAATAACTTGGATTAATTGATTTTTCAAGAAAAGTGGAATATTTGGATAGGGAAACTGATGATGAAACCCTGCCAATGTCAAGCTCCCATTTTTAGTACCAAATGAAAGTGGGAAAATCAAGCTGGTTTGGTTTGATATTGGTACGGCGAATGGTTACAATCGAGTGCAATTATAATTCCCTGCCACAGGGTGATTGGATCAGATGGGAAACTAACCGGTTATGGGGGGGGATTGCATCGGAAAAAGTGGTTGTTAGAATTAGAGAGAAAATTTATATAGCAAAATTGATTTTTACTGGTTTTTTTATCAGAGTGAGTGGTCAAAATTTCCCCCATTAAAACCACTAAAAAATCTAGGAATCATGATCTTTGGGAAAGCGGGCCAGGTGAAAACTATTGATAATATTAAAAATACAATTATCGTCCATCCAGCCTTAGGTGTTTCATTTACAGCGATCCAAATAAACCATCCATAAATCGGGGCTTGAAAAAGCATTCCTAATGAATCTGGGATTTTTCCTTGAATTAAAAAATAGATTAACCAGATCAATAAATATCCTAATCCTAGCCAGGGATCGACTTTTTCTATCTGAAGAATAAAAATGAATAATCCCAGGGAAACCACCATATCCACCTCTAGATCATGGTCTCCTATCCAGGTCTGATATTTTTTGCTGCTACTGCGGGCAATTCTTCCGTCAAACATATCCCCCAACCAATCGACGATCATTATCCAGGCAACGAGTGCGATGCCTGATGCTCCTTTTTCTATTCCGACCCATACTAAGATAATTGCGATCAACAGCCGGAAGGACGTGATGAAATCCGCAACCTGTTTGGCGACGATCAAAAATGCCTCCTAGTGAATAACCCATTATAGATACATTGAGGAGGGAAGTCAAAAAAGCATAAAATATCAACAACCCGTAGGTATTTATTTATGGGGTGAAGCAGCCCTAATCCGAACCATTTTCAATTTATACGACGATATTCATCCCCCAATTTTGCCTGTTAATTATTATGCGAGCTAGTACATCGTGTTTTCGTTTGAGCTAATTTCTGGAATTTCCTGCATTGCATCCCAATTTTCAACGATCTTCCCTTCGGCATAAAACCGATAAAAATTCGCTCGTCTCATATTCATCTTCATCGCCCCTTACTTCTCGAAACCCTCGCGTGAAGATCCTTCATAGGCAGTCTTATTGAAGGCGATAGCAATTTTCCTAACAATCAAAGAAAGACCAAAATTTTATATTCCGGGTTTGTTGATCAGAAATTACGAGATCATAAATCGCCTTCGGCAGGTTATCCCGTTGCCAAATACACTCGATCTTTCCAACCTTTTCGCGTATCTCTATTGGGGAGGCTTCACGAACAGCCTTAATTGCATAAGCGGCAGCGCCAAGTTCATGATCCGCCATATGTGCTACTGCAACGGCATGGCCAGCAGAGCGGGCTGCTGCACAGGCTGCACCTTCGGTTTCTTTTGCTGCATTGTGGGCTGCGTAAGCTGCTTCGCGTGCTTGCGTCATTGAAATTTCCCCCCGTGACCATGCCCTTGCCTGTTCAATTGCGATTTGGGGTCGATTATCCATCGGTCGCTGCTTAAAAAAATAATGGAGAACGTGGTCTGCACAATCCGCAGCCCAAGCCGCAAGTAAATGGTGATCGGAATCTTTGAGAGTACCTCCCCTGCGAAGGGTTACGAAACGAGAATCTCTACTTCCTTTATAGTTGCTCATAATATTGAGGTTTCTTTTGAAATGATAATTATTGTCTATTTTATCATCTAAGAACAGCTTATCTTTTAATGCAAATTATAAACAGATGGAAACTCTAATGGACAAATCGCCTTTCAGAGTTTTTTCGTCAATGGGAGAAGGATTTCTAATCTATATAAATTTTAATTAACCTGAAGGAAATGGAGCGAAACAACATTCTCTTAAAACAAAAACTACGCAAAGCGTAGTTTTTAAACTACGGAATGTGAAAGGATTGTTTTATCAGTATGGTTAACCAAACACCAATACTCAGGTAAAAGAGATTGATGCAGACACGCATCCACCAGGAATAATTCGAGATATCCATTTTAAAGGTTCGGCCTAATAGGACACCGATTCCGAGCAGAAAAAACCAGGGAACAAAGAAAAATGTAACCGATCCCCTCACCGCCATTGTTACGGCATCATGAATACCACCAGATATAATAAATATTATTTCCCCGATGTCAATCCCTTATTGACCTGCCCTGTGCACCGCTAATTAATTGATGATGTTTATTATTCGAAAATTTAAGGGTGTGTTCTGGGGAGTGTTTTTGTATAGATATGTAAATCTTGAGCAAATATGACTAACTAAAAAAATACCGCTTAACAGATGTTAAGCGGTTCAAGTAGTGGCGGAGGAGGGCATGTTCCGAACCACTTTTGATTAAATACTACTTTGTAAGATGAAAATGCTTTTATTTTTATTTACTATTTAAGACTGGCGAGCATATCGTTTATACGCGGTCGGTTGTCCACTTGTAAAGAACGGGCCGCGAAAACTACTTTTCCGTTTTTGTTTATAACAATTGCGGATGGCATAGAGATATCTTGTTTAGGAGCTCCAAATAAAATGCGGTCATACCACGGGGCGCCACGTTGATCTCGAACACCAATGCTATCCAAAAAGGATTCAGAGACATTACAAAGGATTGTAATGTCTCCTCCTACATATTCTTGAAGTGGTGCTGCGGCGATTGGATCATCAACAGAGGCCGCATAAATTTTTACCCCTAACTTACTAAATTGTTCGTATTGTTGGATAATTTCATTAAGTTGAGTTTTACTGGATGGGCACCACCAACCGCGATAAAGCACTAGTAATACTGGGGCTTTGTCAATCAAATACTGCTCTGATATCTCACTACCATCAATCATCGTGAAGGTCATGGCTGGTAAATTAGAACCCTGTTTTAACTTCAATTTTTTTGATCCCGTCAGCCTCAATTCAACTTTAGATAATATGAACCATGCCACGCCCACAATAATCGTACTCCAGAAAATTAAATTTGTCCCACTTTGAAACCAACTCAATACCGCCATTGCTATTCCTACTCCAATAATAATGTTAAAGATCCATGTTTTGTAAGTAAATCGTTGAAAAACAAAAATCAAAGTAAAGTAGGATAGGAAACCACCCAGAACTAGAAGGAAACCAAAAGCTGACATTAAGCTATCTCCGCTATAGTGAAAAAGATGACAAATATTATGATAAAACTGAAAAATTATTGTAGCATATTATTTAGCTTTGACAAAAAATTAAGTATGCTTGATTCATTGCTTTCTGTAAGTCAGGGAAACCTCTCAATTTCTTGTAAAAGCATTTTTTTTACGCGAATTTTGTGAGAAGTTTTGTTGATAATAATGAAAACTCGATTTGTCAAGCGACTTTGAGAAAGCCATAATGCTTGAATAACAAAAAATGCTGTCGTTTACACGATTTTTGGTTTTGGTAGGTGGTAAGAATAAAAACTTTGAAATATTGTCATTGTAGGCTGTCGCAGGCAGAATTGTTACTGCTTTTTGCCTAAAACATGATGTTTGTCTACACTACAAACAAAAACTCCGCAAAGCGGAGTTTTTTAACTGTGGGCGGAATAGGACTCGAACCTACGACCTTCCCGGTGTAAGCGGGACGCTCTAACCAACTGAGCTATCCGCCCATCGGCGGCAATTATACCTTAAATAATTTCTCTGAGAAGAGCGGTATAATTAGGGCAATACGGAGAAAAACTGTGAAAGAAAATACGAAACTCACTAAGAAAAATGCATCAAATCGCCTATATACCCTCGGTGAAGAAATCGCAAACAGCATCACCCATGGCTTCGGAGCAGCTTTATCTGTAGCCGGGCTCACCCTTCTAGTTTTCCTCGCCTCCAACAATGGAGATGTATACCAAGTCGTCAGTTTCAGTATTTACGGCGCTTCCCTCGTGATCCTCTATTTAGCCTCAACCCTCTATCACAGCTTCCAAAACCCCAAAGTCAAACGAGTTTTTAAAATCATTGATCATTCTTCGATATTTTTACTCATTGCCGGCACATACACACCCTTTTTATTAGTCGGATTGCAAAACAAATTTGGGTGGATATTATTCGCTGTCATTTGGGGTCTGGCTGCCCTAGGGATCGGTTTCAAAGCTTTCTTCATTGACCGATTCCAAAAACTGTCCACCTTAGCCTATGTGCTGATGGGCTGGTTATCTGTACTCATGATCAATGGCTTATCCGAAAATATTGAAATCGGGGGGCTGATCTGGCTGGCAGTTGGGGGAGCCGCATACACTCTGGGAGTGATTTTTTACGCATTAAAAAAGGTGCCTTATATGCATTCTGTTTGGCATATTTTCGTCCTAGCAGGTAGCATTTGCCACTTTTTTTCAGTCTATTTGTATCTTGCTCCTTCCGCCTAACCAATTTTCTTCTCATATTGCTCCCTTCAAATCCCTGCCTTGCAATCAAAACTACAAAAAACCTCCTTTTTGCAATTGCGCTTGTTTCTCAATTATGCTATATTGAAAACATGAATTATGAAGAACGCATCCGTGAGGCACGGCCTCGGATGTCTAAGAGTTTTTCCAAGCTAGCAGACTACGTCTTGGATGGATATATCCAAGCGGCTTTAATGACTGCTACGGAGCTCGCTCACCAGGTGGATGTCGACGCTGCTACAGTGGTTCGCTTCGCGCAAAAACTTGGATATTCTGGTTTCCCCGAAATGCAAACTGAAATAAAAGACCGCGTAATGCAAGATCTTCTGCTTAGTCCCCAGCAAGCCGATGATCCTAATTCTATTGCTGGAGTCATTCGGGGGAGTATGTTACGCCTCAGCGAATCGCTCGAGCAAGCTCGTCTAATGCTCAACCCCGATTCGGTTTCAAAACTCGTTGAACTGATCGGGAGTGCCCGCCGCGTGATCATCGCCCCCGAAAGTTTAGGGCAGGCCGCCGCCTATAACCTCGTAAATTTATTGGAGCAGGGGGGCTTTTTAGTAACCCAAACCCAACCCAGCGCCACAGACCTCGCCCGCACCATTTCCACCGCAACCAAAGATGACCTCATTTTGGTCATCGATGTCACCGGGGATGCGCCCTTTATCGCCCGTGCCTTAGCTGAGGCCAAATCCCTCGGCATTAAAACAGCAGCCATCGTAGGGTCTGCCTCACATGCTTCCGCCAATCAGGCCGAAGTAGTCCTCGCCGCCCAAAATCAAGAAGACGTCAATATTAGTATTGTCGTGGTTGATGCGATCGTCTATGCCCTGGCAGATGCACTCGGTTGGCAGTATAAAGATCGCTTGATCGGTGCAGAAGAAGCGATCGATGCCTTGTTTGAACGGATTCAAACCGGAAAATAAACTACCTCCTTTTATTTATTTAGAATATACTTAAGGTAAGATGATTATTCTTGGTGATTGATATTCGAAATCAGTCACTATTTTTTTGAGGTAAAAAATGAGGATCATTCGGTTTCAGCATAAAAAGAAAGCCCCCCAATATGGGTGGATATTAAACGACAAGGTTGGTCAGGTGGAAGGGTCGTTCTCAGAAGGTTTCCGTCGCTTAGAAGCAGACATTGAATTAAAAGAAGTGCAGTTGCTTGCTCCTGTGCAGCCCAGCAAGATCATTTGTGTGGGCAGGAATTACGTCGCCCATGCCGAAGAGCATGGCGCTGAGGTGCCAGACCTCCCCTTACTATTCCTTAAACCACCTTCAACAATTATTGGCCCCAATGACCCGATCATCCTCCCTCCCCAATCTGAAAAAGTGGAACATGAAGCCGAACTTGCTCTTGTGATTGGAAAACGTGGACGTTGGATATCCATCGATAAAGCCTTCGATCATATTTTTGGATACACAATTGCCAATGATGTCACTGCCAGAGATTTGCAAAGGTCGGATAAGCAGTGGACCCGTGGAAAAGGATTTGACACTTTTTGCCCGGTGGGCCCATGGATCGATACCGATTTTGATCCTACCGACGCTTTAGTAACCTGTCACGTCAATGATGAGCTTCGCCAAATGGCTTCTACCCGAGATATGGTTTTTCCCATTAGACAAATAATCGCCTATGCCTCCTCCGTGATGACCCTCGAACCTGGAGACCTAATTTTAACTGGCACACCTGCTGGGGTGGGGCGGTTATCTCCTTCAGATCAAGTAACTATCTCAATAGAAGGGCTGGGCGAATTGATCAATCCAGTCTCAAACGAAGAAAGAAATTAATCGAATAAGAGTAATTATGAAAAACCCCCGCCAAGAAGCAACCCAGTTAGCCCAAAAAATAATTGCCAAAAAACCAGTCTTTCTCGATACCGAGACCACTGGTACAGAAAGCTCAGATCAGATCGTCGAAATCTCCATTGTCGATTGGGATGGCAGTGTATTATTGGACTCCCTCACTAAACCCACAAAAAGAATTTCCCCCGGTGCAGCTAAAGTGCATGGCATCAATGATATCTTGTTGATCAATGCACCGACCTGGCCTCAGATCTGGTCTGAAGTACAGGACGCTCTCAATGGCAGAGTTTTAGCGATATATAATGCGAAATTCGATCTACGCATGATGCAGCAAACCTGTGCCGCCACAGACGTCCATTGGCATCCGCCATATGCCGAAGATTTTTGTGTCATGGAGTTATTCGCCCAGTACTTTGGGGAGATCAACCCCCGCTTTGGATCCTTTAAATGGAAAAGCCTAGATTTTGCAGGAAAATACTTCGAATTACCTGAAGCAAATAGCCACCGTGCTCTCCCCGATACCCAGCTCACACGCCTAGTTTTAGAGAAGATTGCCGAGGGTGAGGATCTGCAAATTAGTTAGGAGATTATTCAGAATTCCTGTAAAATATTAACGGAGCTATTTATTCAAGGAGGATTAGATAATGGAAAAGTGGATGCAGGATAGTCTCAAAGGATTCGTGGGTGGCTTTTTGGTTTTGCCGATTTTTTCAATATTAAACTCAGACAATACTCCAATACAATATTTATTACTAGTAGGACTACTATCAGGGTTAATTGGGATTATTCCTGGAATTATTTTTGGAAAAAATAGTAAAAAATCTTGGCCAGCCTATCTCGGTGGTGCCATTATTCCGCTGTTGTTAATCATTCTCACCTTGCTAATGATTATTGATATGAACATATAGAGAGTCTGAAAAACAAAAAAGCCTTACCATTTCTGATTAGGCTTTATTGTTTTCAAGGATATATTAATTACTCAACCATTTCTGTTTTCATCTCGACAGCCTGGTTCAATTTATCCATAAACTCATCCAAGGGTACGCCATGGACTTTAGCGGCAGTTTTGACAGTAATTGCTTTAGTGATGAATTTTCTCAAAGAATATTTAGCAACTCGTTTTACCCCAAAAATCTCCATAACGTCAGCAATATCGCCATATTCTTCTAATATCTCAGAAACTTTTGTGTCTTTTGTGATCTTCATTTATACTCCTGCAAAATTGATTAGAGTATAAGTATCTCTTATTAGGACTAAATGAGTATTAATAATATCAAAGAGAATTATTAGATTTGGGGGAATACAGATTAAACAAAAAGAACCCGTAATAAAGACAGGGTCTCTCTTGGTCTGTCGGGGCGAGGCAATGGGGAGTTTGCAGAGTAAACTCCTAAGGAGAAAAGTTTTACTTTTCTCCAAACCCCATGCAAGCGCGCTTTCCAGGCTGATCTAGACCCCATTGAAAATGTAAAATCCCCAATGGTTGGTAAGCATGTAAATTTATTTTCTTCACCCATTGAACCCTTAATTATGTGTCCAAGGCAATCCAGGGTAATTTTTTAATAATGATTTGTTCTATTGATATTCAATTCACAAAACTGTATTATATATAATACATAATAACTGCATTGAAGCGGGGGAGAAACCTGCTTTCAAGCAAACCCCGTTTTTACTAATTAGAGAGATAATTTTCTATTCTCAGGAGGTTTGTCATGAAAGTAAAGTCATTAAAAACTCGATTACTAGTAATTGCTGTAATTATATTATTGATATTTCCATTAAGCGTCAATGCCGCATCACCTTTAAAAAATATCGATGGATTGAAAATATTCCATGGTAAATGGGAATCCAACAGATGGGTCCCAGAGGGGTATTATGTGCATCAAACATTGAAAATACGATGTAACAATAATACAAATATTTGCAAAATGACCATGATTGCTGAAGAATCCAGAAGTTGTTCAACCCAATTTGGAGAACCTACTGATGCTTTATTGAAAGCAAAAAATGAAGTAACAATAATTGATAATTCTATAAGCTTTTTTGTGGATGCTTATTGTAAAACCAGCCCTATTAGTTATAGTTTTTCTTTTCCTGTTACATACACCTATAACCCAGAGGGAGATACTTTAACAGACAATTTAGGAGTTGTTTGGTATCGAAAATGACAATCAAAAAGATAAATTTGGTGATATTAAACAGCATAATTAGGGTTATTAATTCTTTCATTTAATATGGGAATTTATATATGGGATTGAATTATTTTGCAATTATTTTCTGGCCTACCTTTATTTTAGGTTCCTTAATTGCTTACGGTTTTAGGGGAAATACGAGAAAAAGAAATGCTCACTGGATGGCTTTAATATCTTTTTGCTTGCTTTCATTCTTTTTAGCAATTATATTTCTGCGGATACAATGGGGTGAGTGGCTATTTAAAGAGGGGGCTTTTTGGGAATACTGGGATAGCATCTTATTCTCCCCATTTTTTTCTAATTGATTGTTAGCAATTGCATTTCATAAAAACTATGGCTTCCTCATAAAACGTATTCAAGTACTGATAAAGTTTTGAAAATTAAGTGTGAAAACTGTGAATTACTAATTTCTTTATTTGTTTCCATATATTAGTTGGGATAACCCTGAAAAATTCATTTAATTGCATGAACAATATAAATCAAAAAAGACCTGCCATTGGCAAGTCTTTTTCTTGGTCTGTCGGGGCGAGAGGATTCGAACCTCCGACCTCTTACACCCCATGCAAGCGCGCTAACCGGGCTGCGCCACGCCCCGAAGGACAAGCCAAATTATAGCGTAATATTATTTTTATCGCAAGAAAGTCGGGGGGAATCTACAAAAGTCCAAAAAATTGCCTATAAATTACCCTAGAACATATGTGCTTTATATGATATAATTGCGTTTGAAAGGGAGGAAATAATGCAATACCAGTCCATGCAACTATCGTTTATCAAGAAATTTATTCTAGCTTTTTGGTGGATCTTCAAGCTTCCGCTAAGGAGTATTCATTTGCCTTTTTATGACAAAAACGGGGGGATTTCCATTCAAATCCGTGAAAAAAGACACAATGTTGACAGCCTCCACTGTCCTTTGCTATACTGTTACTACCGACCGGTCGGTAGGGAAGTGAATATGACAAGAGATGAAATATTAATGGCTGCATCCAAAATCATCGCCGAAAAGGGCTTTCATGCCACCTCCATGCAGGAGATCGCCGAGGCCGTCGATCTGCGCAAAGCCAGTCTCTATCACCATGTCTCCAGTAAGCAAGAGATCCTCGTTGCCCTCCTAGATATGGCTCTCGATCTGCTCATCGAGCAATTACAAGATGTCGTCGATCAAGATTTACCCTCCCGCGAAAAATTTATCCTCGCCATGAAGGTCTACCTTGACACCCTCATCACCAATCGCGGACTCAGCTCCGTCTTACTCCTCGAACATCGCTCGCTCGATTCTAAGATGCATGCCCGCCATGTCCCCCAACGAGATAAATTTGAAGCCCTCTGGCGCGGCATTATCGATGAAGGTATCGCCAAAGGGGAATTTCATTCAGAAGATCCTCATCTAGCGATCAAACAAGTTTTGGGCATCGCCAATTGGACAATTATGTGGTTCCGACCAGATGGCCCCCTCTCCATTTCCGAGATTGCAGAAAAGAACGCGATCTTACTTTTAGAGGGATTTTCAACTCCGGAGGCTGGCTAAAAAATGGCTTCTTCTAAAAGATCGGTTGAATTTTTTCAAACTTCCGAAGGCGCAAAGATCTTCCAGATCCCCCTCAATGCCTTTCCCGGGTTTTGGGTCTATGCCTATCTGGTTTTGATCGATGACTATAAAGTACTCATCGACACAGGATCGAATTGGGGGACAAGCAACCAAGGCTTAGAAGAAGGTTTTGAAAGCATTTCCGAAAGTATCGAAGAACAAATTAATTTAGCAGACCTCAGCCATATTTTTATCACCCACGGCCACATCGATCACTTTGGCGGATTGGCCTATATTCGCCAACATAGCACAGCCCAGATCGGAGTACACGAACTTGACCGTCGCATCCTCAGCAATTATGAAGAACGTCTATTGGTCGCTGCGCAGCGCCTGATGGAATTTCTAAGAGAATCTGGGGTTCCAGCGGAAGAACGAAATCAGATCTATGACTATTATATGTTCCCGAAAAGTCTATTCTCCTCTGTTGACGTGGACTTTACCTACCAAGCAGTGGATATGCAGGTCGGCCCCTTCCGCTTCTTACATACGCCCGGTCATGGGGCAGGTGCGGTGGTCATTCGTTTACACGATATTCTTTTTAGTGGGGACCATATTCTCAGCGGCATCAGCCCCCATCAAGCCCCCGAACGCCTCACCCTAAACACAGGTCTCAGCCATTATTTGGAGTCCTTAGAAAAAGTGAAAACTTGGGCTTCAGATGTCAAATTGGTTTTGGGCGGACATAAAAACCCGCTCACTGATCTTGGAAAACGGGTGGATGAGATCCGAGCCCTACACTTTCACCGCTTAGAGGAGATCCTCCAACTATTAGAAACACCCAATACAGTCTCCGAAATTTCCAAGAATTTATTTGGAAAAGCGGAGGGATATAACACCTTATTAGCTATAGAAGAATCAGGCGCACATGTTGAATATCTCTATCAATATGGATACTTATCGATTTATAACTTGGAAGAGTTAAATCAAGAGTCAAGGCCCGCGGTCATAAAATACTGTCGGGTAAACGATGCTTTAGAAATGTTAAAAACTTTGGAAAAAAAAGGAGAAAAAGGGTATGTACTCATTTGAACCAAACGAAGAACAAAAAATGTTGATCGATGTGGCCAAGCGCTACGCTGAAACCGATTTACGCCCAGCGGCGCACGAGGCCGAGGAAGAGGGAATCTTTGATCCAAAATTGATCGAAAAGGGCTGGGAGCTTGGTATCCTCCAAGCTTCAATTCCTGACACCTATGGTGGATTTGGAGACCGTTCCCTCCTCACCAGCGTGCTAGCCCTTGAAGAGTTGGCTGTCGGGGATATGGCGGGAGCATTATCAATCCTTGCCCCTTCACTTTTTGTCACCCCGATCTTAATCGCTGGAACCGAGGAGCAAAAAACGAATTGGATCCCTCCGGTGATCGAAGCAGAATGGAAAGCCTATACCGCCGCAATGATCGAATATGCCTACGATTATGACCCCAACGAATTAAAAACCACCGCCACTTTGGACGGGGATTCCTATCTTCTCAAAGGGGAGAAACGATTTGTACCCTTCGCCGACCAGGCAGAAGCGATCATCGTTTATGCCAATTTGGATGGCAAAACCCAAGGATTTATCGTACCCAAAGGTTTAGAAGGATTAGAAGTTGGAGAACGTGAAGCTACCCTGGGGACAAACGGTCTTCAAACCTTTTCTTTGGTCTTAGACAATGTCAAAGTTCCGAAAGCCAATAGGTTAGGTGGGGAAGCCGGGCATGATTTTGCGCCCATATTAGCGGCTGCTCAAACCTCACTCGCCGCCGTGGCCGTGGGTGTCGCCCGGGCTTCCTTTGAATATGCCCGAGATTATTCGAAAGAACGATTTGTATTGGGCTCATTCATTGCTCAAAAACAATCCATCGCCTTTATGATCGCCGAAATGGCCGCCGAAGTCGAAGCAATTCGCTTATTGACCTGGGAAGCAGCTTATATGTTGGATAAAGGGGAGGAAACTGCCGCACATTCCGCCTATCTCGCCCTGATGGGTGCGATCGACATGGCAATGATGGTCACAGACCGGGGTGTGCAGATATTAGGTGGGCATGGGTATATCCGTGAACATCCTGTTGAATTATGGTTCCGGAACGGTCGTGGAATCGCCAGCCTAACCGGCTTGGTAATGGGTTAAGGAGAAAAAGATGATCTCATTTGAAAAATCAAAAGCTGTCGTTCAGGCACAATACCTGATCCAAACTGTCGCAGACAATATGATGCGTCCAGTCTCCCGCTATTTCGATGAAGAAGAAGGGGAGATTCCCTGGGATTATATTGAATTCATGCATGGTGCCTTACGCCAGATGGGTTCTGCTTCTTTGACTCCTGATCATGAAAAACAAAAAGAAGCCGAAAAAGCGAAGAAACCTCGCCAGGCCTATGTGGTCATGGCCCATCAGATCGAAATGCTTTCCTGGGGAGATGTCGGTTTTTATCTCTGTACTCCTCGTGGCGGCTTAGGGTCAGCGGCTGTAGAATCTGCCGGGACGCCCGAACAAAAGGATAAATTTCTTTCCATATTGAATGGTGAAAAGCCGATCTTTACTTCCATGGCAATCACCGAGGCAGATGCGGGGTCAGACAATTCCGCAATCCGTGCCACAGCAGTGTTGGATGAAGAAACGAATGAATGGATATTGAACGGAGAAAAGATCTTTGTAACCGCCGGCCGGCTTTCGATGGAAAACACAGAGGGCTATACCGTTATTTGGGCAAGCCTAGATCTAGAAGCTGGTCGATCTGGAATCCGCTCATTTGTGGTTCCCGCGGGAACGCCCGGGTTCAAGATTGCCAAGAAAGAAGAAAAATTAGGGATACGGGTAAGTGATACCGTCACTTTTGTCCTCGAAGATTGCCGCGTACCCTATGACCATATCCTTGGTAACCCAAAGATCGAAAAATCTACTGAGGGTTTTAAAGGCGCAATGCAAACTTTCAATGTCACCAGGCCTTTGGTTGCAGCAACCGGGCTGGGTGTCGCAAGAGCCGCCTTAGAAGAAGTCAAAAAGATGCTTGAAGAGCAGGGGGTTGTGCTTCGAGATGGACTCCCTCGAAATAAAATGACCAGCATCGAACGAGATGTGATCGATATGGAACGCATGGTGCGCTCCTCCTGGTTATTAACCCTCAAAGCCATTTGGATGTCCGACAATAAGATCTCAAATGCCAAAGAGTCGGCGATGAGCAAATTGCATGCGGGGGATGTATCCTCAAAGGTCACTCAAAAAGCGGTAGAACTCCTCGGCCCAATGGGTTATTCACGGGAATTCTTACTAGAAAAGTGGATGCGAGATGCCAAGATCACCGATATTTATGAAGGAACCGGTCAGATCAATCGTTTGGTAGCAGCCCGGGCAATTTTAGGCTACCGTGGCAAGGATCTTAGGTAATCGGGAAAATGGGAGAAAAAATGAAATACAAAATTAATAATGCCGTAGTAATCGGCGCAGGCACAATGGGGGCAGCAATTGCAGCTCATTTAGCGAATAATGGGGTTGCAGTTACGCTTCTAGACATCGTGCCAAGAGAGTTGAATAAAAAAGAAAAAGCAAAAGGATTGAAATTAGATAGCAAAGTGGTTCGCAACCGGATTGTAAATGATGGATTAACTGCTGCGATCAAATCTCGCCCCGCAAGTTTCTACGCCAAAGACCTCGCTGAGCATGTGAGCACCGGAAATCTCGAAGATGATTTTGACGTGGTTGCAAATGCCGACTGGGTGATCGAGGTGATCGTAGAGAATTTGGCGATCAAGCAAAGTTTAATGGAGCGGATTGATAAGGTCCGGGGAAAGCATGCGATTATCAGTACAAATACTTCTGGTATCCCGATTGCTTCCATCGCTGAAGGGCGGTCGGAAAGTTTTAGAAAACACCTTTTAGGCGTTCACTTTTTCAATCCTCCTCGTTATCTCAAACTTTTAGAGATCATCTCAGGTCCTGAGACATTACCCGAAGTGATCGATTTCATCAGCGAATTTGGCGAAAGACGCTTGGGAAAAGGGATCGTGCTCTGTAAGGACACGCCTAATTTCATCGGGAACAGATTCTTTTCAGTGGGTGGATCCTTTGCAATGGACTATATTGCAGAACACGGATACACAGTCGCAGAGGTGGATGCGATTTCCGGGAAAATGATGGGGCGTCCCAATACTGCCACTTTCCGGTTGATTGATCTGGTGGGGGTGGATGTTGCAAATCATGTGCGTGACAATCTGGCGGATCTGATTCCAGAGGATGAAGTTGCGCAAAAATATTTAAGATCAGAAAAAGCCAATAAGGCTTCTAATGCTATGGTAGAGAATGGTTGGCTGGGGAACAAAAATAAAATAGGTTTTTACAAAATGGTGATCAATGATTCCGGAAAGAAAGAATTCTGGACATTGAATTTAGAAACCTTGGAGCATGAGCCTCCCCCCGAGAAACCAAAATTTGAGTCGATTGGTAAAGTAAAAGATATCGATGATCCAGCGAGTCGGCTTAAAGCCTTAGTTGCCGAAGACGATCGTGCGGCCAAATTAGCCCGGGCTATGACCTATTTTGGTTTTTATTATGCCAGTTTGGTCATCCCAGAGATCTCCGATCTACCTAAATCGATCGATGACGCCACTCGCTGGGGATTTATGCACGAGGCCGGTCCCTTTGAACTTTGGGATGCCTTTGGGGTTGCAGAAACGATTGAGAAGATGAAGCTGGAAGGCTTTGAACCTGCGGCTTGGGTAAAGGAAATGCTGGACGCTGGTTTTGATACTTTCTACCAATACAATGGGAAAGAAAAAATTGGGGTCTATCATCCCGAAAAGAAAGAATATCAAGCGTATAAGTTTTCACCATCCTATATCAATCTGCAAAGCATGAAAGATGCCGGGAAATTGGTGGAGAAGAATGATGGTGCATCCATTGTGGACATGGGAGATGGAGTAGCCCTTTTAGAATTCCATACCAAAATGAATGCCTTGGATGCCGATATTGGCCAAATGGTCAATAAGGTTTTGGATATGCTTGATACTGATTTCGATGCTTTGGTAATAGGCAACCAGGGAGAACATTTTAGTGCAGGAGCAAACCTATTTCTGATCGCGATGTATGCGCAGCAAGAGCAATGGGATGAATTGAAAAAGGTGATTAATGACTTGCAGGACATGAACATGCGCATGCGTTATTCACAGAAACCCGTGGTTGTGGCTCCCTTCGGATATACCCTTGGCGGTGGCACGGAAGTAACCATGCATGGAAGCCGGGTAGTAGCCGCAGCTGAAACATATGCCGGGTTAGTGGAAGCTGGCATGGGGCTGGTTCCCGCTGGTGGTGGCACAAAAGAAATTATGCGGCGGGTAATTAACCCTGCAATGCGCACTGAAAACGCTTTCTATTTGCCATATGTGCAGAGATCCTTTATGCAGATTGGCATGGTAAAGGTCGCAACAAGTGCTTATGAAGCCAAGAAAATGGGCATGCTAAGTCCCACCGATCGAATCGTAACCAATCAAGATCATCTGTTGGCTGAAGCAAAAAGAGAAGCACGGCACATGGCCGACGCAGGGTATGTAGCGCCAATGCCTGAAAAGATCTTTGCGGCGGGACGGGATGTATTGTCCTCCCTCAGAGCAGGTCTTAACGGATTCTTGGATGGAAAATATATTTCTGAACATGATGCCGTGGTTGGAAAGCATGTTGCCAATATTCTTGCTGGCGGTAATATTAGCCAAAGTCAGTGGGTCGATGAACAATATATCTTAGACCTGGAATGTGAGGCCTTCCTCTCTTTATGTGGTGAGGCAAAGACACAAGAACGGATTTGGCATTTCCTGCAGACCGGCAAACCTTTGAGGAATTAGAAGGAGAACCTTATGAGTGAAAATAATCTTGACCCCAAACGGGTGCCAGTAATTGTTGCGGCCAAAAGAACACCGATCGGAAAAGCGATTAAAGGGGCATTGGCCACCGCTCGCCCGGAAGATCTGGGTGCATTGGTGATCAAACGCCTGATGGAAAGTATCCCTGAAGTGCCGCTAACCGATATCGAGGATGTGATTATTGGTTGCGCGATGCCAGAGGGTTCCCAAGGATTGAATCTTGGACGCCGAATTGTGTTACGAGCGGGTTTTCCAGTTGAAGTACCTGCTGAAACAGTCAATCGCTTTTGCTCTTCTGGGCTGCAAACAATCTCCCAGGCTGCAATGCAGATCATGTCTGGGATGGGGGATGTGATCATTGCTGGGGGGGTGGAATCAATGAGCAATGTGCCAATGACCGGGTTTGCTTTTTCTGCCAACCCAACCCTGGCTGCGGATTACCCCGAAGCCTATGTGAGTATGGGCATCACCGCTGAAAATGTAGCGGATGAATATGATGTAAGCCGTCAAGCCCAAGATGAATTCGCGGCTCGTAGCCATCAGCGTGCTGCCTTGGCCATTGAGAAAGGTTTGTTTGATGCTGAAACCGTTGCTGTGGACCTCGAACTGGTTGGTCCCGATGGCAGCAAAACGATTACCCATTCCGTGGATGAGGGAGTGAGGGCGGATACTACGGCGGAGGGATTATCCAAACTCCGACCGGTGTTTAGAGAGGGGGGATCTGTAACCGCAGGTAACACATCCCAGATGAGCGATGGTGCAGCGGCAGTATTGATCATGTCTCAGGCGAAAGCCGATGAATATGGTTTAAACCCTTTAGCCAGATTTGTGTCCTACGCAGTGGGTGGGGTGAGACCAGAAGTGATGGGGATTGGCCCGATCGTTGCTATTCCGAAGGCATTAGAAAAAGCAGGTCTTGAATTGGCAGATATAGACCTGATTGAATTAAATGAGGCATTTGCTGCTCAATCTGTTGCAGTAGTCAATGAACTGGGATTAGACATTGAAAAAGTAAATGTCAATGGAGGCGCGATTGCTCTTGGACATCCCCTTGGATGCACCGGGGCAAAACTCACCACCCAGCTGATCCATGAGATGGGAAGACGCGACTCTAAATATGGCATGGTGACAATGTGTATTGGCGGCGGCATGGGGGCTGCTGGCATCTTTGAAAATTTACAGTAAAATTATCCACAAGTGATAAGAAAATAAGGAAAGAAAATTATTCTTGATCGCTGAGAAGGATTTTCATACAGGAGAATAAAATGGCTATTACGATCGAAGAACTATTTGAAAAATTACCCGGGGCATTTATCCCAGAAAAAGCTGGGGATCTGGATGCGGTCATCCAATTTGAATTATCTGGCGAAGAAGCCAGTGATTGGTATTTGGTGATCAAGGATAAAACCGTCAAAGTAGAAAAGGGAAAACATGAGAGCGCTACGATGACACTTTCGTCAGATTCCCAGGATTATAAAGACATTGTTACGGGAAAAACAAACCCAATGAATGCCTTCATGCAGGGAAAGGTAAAACTGCAGGGTAATCTCAATTTAGCGATGAAATTCGCGGAAATGTTTAAACTGAGTTAATTGAAAAGTTAAGTAAAAAGAGCCTCTATAAGAGGCTCTTTTAATTTGTTTTATTGTCTAACTAAAATAATCCCCAATCTGCGCCGGCGCCTTCTTCCATATAGGTTAGATCCCATAATTCCATCCCCATTTCGATCGTGGTAGTAACCCCTAAGGTTTCTTCCACTTTTGTCCTTGCCATTTCTAAAAGGGCAGGGGCATATGGACAAAATGGGGTGGTCATCACCATAGTCACTTTTGCTTTTTCATTTTCCTCGTCAAAAAGTACATTTCGAATAAGTCCGAGCTCAATGATGTTCATTCCAATTTCTGGATCGATCACTTCTCTCAGCGCTTTATCCACGGGTTCTGTTTTATCAGGGTGGGTACTCTCAATTTCCCAAATGGCTTGTTTACTTGGATCTTGTGCGATTGCAGGGCTCATATCATCATTACCTTTTTCATAGTCATTTTAAATTTTTCTATATTAATTTTTTTGGCCGTTTTCTGAGGCCACATAAACACAATGGTTATCACCATTTAGGATGCATTCAGTCTTTTGCACAGGTATGGACAACATGGTTGAAATCAAACTTTCGTCCACGATGCATATTTCGGGGTGTTCTTTCCCAATATGTACATAAGGACAGCTTGTTTCCATGATGTGGAAATCATCCCCTTCTTTTGAAACCTGCACATTAAAGCCTTCATTTACCAATACTTTTCGAGTGAGTTCTACACGGTCTCCCAAATCTAAATTCGAAAAATCAACGTTCGAGAATCCAGATTCTGCCATCCCGGTACCCAATTCCTTGAACAAGGTTTCTAAAGTGTTTTCTGGAAGAGTTTCTTTTAATTTGTTTACAAGGCGTAAGGATAAATTTAAATATCGGGTTGGAAATTTTTCCATACCTTTATTGGTCAAAAAATAAATTCTTCTAGGACGACCGACTCCGTGTCTTTCTTCCTCTGAAGAAACGAGGCCATCTGCTTCTAAGCGGGTAATATGGTGCCGAACAGATATCGGGTTAATACTTACCGCATCGGCAAGTTCATTGATCGTGCATCTCTGTCGATTGAGCAAATTTTGTAAAACCTGTTCCCGCGTACTTCCCATAAAATACAAACCTTTCTAAGAATTTAATTTCAATTAAAAATCAGTATACCATCCAAATATTAAATATGTCAAATTTACTATTTTTATAATAAATATTATGAGAATTAGTCGATGCACTCCTGAATTTTCCTGAATAATCCCAAAAAGTAAAGGGTTTTGAAGGGAATATTTATAATTTATAAGATATTTCCCTTAAATATTGACAGTATTATTTCGCTCTGCTATAATTGCTCAGATATACGTGAAAGTTGGTATAATCTTTCTGTTTTGGGAAAGGTCAGAACTAAATATTTCAGGAGTTCTTTTTTTATGTCAGAATTAAAAATTAGAGGTCTTCGAGTAAGTGTAGAAGATAAAGCAATTTTAAAAGGTGTTAATTTGACCGTTAGAGCGGGTGAAGTGCACGCCTTAATGGGTCCAAATGGTAGTGGTAAATCAACTCTTTCTTACGCATTGATGGGACATCCCAAATATGAGGTAAATGGTGGCGAAATGCACCTGGATGGAGTAGATATTATGGAGTGGTCTCCTGATGAGCGTTCCCGAGCTGGAATGTTCTTGGCTTTCCAATATCCTGTAGCAATTCCGGGGGTTACCCTGGCAAACTTCTTACGAACTGCATTAAATGCGCGTAGGAAAGCGGATAATCATGAGGATAAGGGTATTCCAATTCCAGAATTCCGAAAATTACTGAAAGAGAAAATGGATTATTTGGGAATGGATCATAGTTTTGCAGGAAGATATCTCAATGATGGTTTTTCGGGTGGGGAGAAAAAGCGTGCAGAGATATTGCAAATGGCCACATTGGAACCAAAGATCGCAGTTTTAGATGAAACTGATTCAGGTTTAGATATTGATGCATTGCGCACGGTGTCTGAAGGCGTCGGTGCCTTGAAAGGTCCTAATTTAGGTGTGTTGGTGATCACTCATTATCAACGGATGCTTAATTATATAAAACCGGATATTGTTCATATTATGCTTGATGGGCGGATTGTTGAATCTGGAGGCCCAGAGTTAGCCTTACAGCTTGAAGAACAGGGCTACGATTGGGTCAGAGAAAAATATAGCAAGATCGCAATTTAGCCAAGTTCAATGGAGATAATATGGCTTCAGATAAAGTATTAACTGATGATGATCTATTAGAGGGAATAGAAGATAAACGATTTGACTTTCGAAATCCTGATTCGCATGTATTCAAGACTCGAAAAGGGTTAGACGAAGAAATTGTTCGTCAAATATCGGAAAAGAAACAAGAGCCCCAATGGATGCTTGATTTTCGCTTAAAGGCTTTAAAGCATTATGAAAGCCGACCAATGCCCGAATGGGGTGGGGAATTGGGTGAGCTTGATCTAGACGAAATTTATTTTTATACAAAACCTACCAATGAAGAAAGCCGGACTTGGGACGACGTGCCTGATGACATCAAAGAAACCTTTGAGAAATTAGGTGTTCCGGAGGCTGAGCAAAAATTCTTGGCTGGGGTTGGCGCACAATATGAATCTGAGATGGTCTATCACAGCATTCAAGAGCATCTTGCAGAAAAAGGTGTGATTTTCAAAAGTATTGAGCAAGGTTTGATCGATCACGAAGAACTCTTTAAAGAATATTTCGGTACGATCGTGCCAATTGAAGATAATAAATTTGCGGCGTTGAATAGCGCAGTTTGGTCTGGGGGTTCATTTGTTTATATCCCCCCGGGTGTCAAAGTTGAAATGCCCTTGCAGGCTTATTTCAGGATTAATTCCCCTGACCAGGGCCAATTTGAAAGAACCATCATTATTGTAGATGAGGGTGCAGAGGCACATTATGTTGAAGGATGTACCGCACCCGTTTATACAAGTGATTCCTTCCATAGCGGGGTGATCGAGATCGTGGTGAAGAAGAATGCTCGTTTCCGATATACAACGATACAGAATTGGTCAAATAATATGTACAACCTGGTGACGCAACGCTCCATGGTGCATGAAAATGCGACAATGGAATGGGTGGATGCGAACTTAGGATCAAAATTAACAATGAAATATCCCTCCTGTTATTTGATCGGAGAGGGTGCTCATGGAGAGATCCTTTCTATGGCATTTGCAGGAAAAGGGCAACATCAGGATACCGGCGGAAAGATGCTCCACCTTGCTGATGATACGAGCAGTCAAATCATTTCTAAATCGATCAGCAAATCAAATGGTCGGGCATCCTATCGTGGGCTGCTAAAGATCAATGAAGATTTAAAAAACATCAAATCTAATGTGGTTTGTGATGCCCTATTATTGGACGATCAATCACGTTCTGATACGTACCCTTATATCGAAATTGACTCCCAAGATGTGACTGTGGGGCACGAGGCTTCGGTCTCTAAGGTTGGAGAGGATCAATTATTTTACTTAATGAGCCGCGGAATGAGTGAAGATCAAGCCGCTGCAATGGTCGTCTCAGGATTTATTGAGCCATTGGTAAAAGAATTGCCCATGGAATATGCAATTGAGATGAACCGTCTGATCCAATTACAGATGGAAGGTTCGATCGGGTAAGAAAGGAATAAATTTTAATGGCAACTAAAAAAAGAGTGGTTACCCGAAGGAAATCTTCTTCCTCAGGAAGCAAAGGTAAATTTAATTTCAACAATGAAATGATTCCGGTGATGGCAAATGGTCAGCCGGAAGCGGCATTTTTAACCGAATTCCGAAAAAATGCTTTTGAAACATTTGAAAAACTGGAACTCCCTAAAAAAACTGAGGAACCCTGGCGGAGGACTGATATTCGTCGTTTGGCCACGGATAGTTTTTCGGTTTATGAAAAGGATTCCAAAAGTGCAGCAGTTCCTGAAGAGTTGTTGGCTCCTTTAGCTGGAGAGAAACATGGTGGACAAATTACCTTAACCCCAGCAGGTGCGGAAGTATATTTAGATCAAAAAATTATCGATAAAGGCGTTATTTTTACTGATTTCAAATCTGCAGCGATTAAACATCCAGAACTTTTGGAGAAAATCCTGGGTAAGATCGTAAAGTATGACGAAGATAAATTTTCTGCGATGACAGCTTCGTTTGCAGAAAGTGGTGTATTGTTGTATGTTCCGAAGGGTGTGGAGGTTGAAACTCCTTTGCATAGTGTGCTATGGGGCCCGGGAGAAGGCAAAGCTTTCTTTTCCCATTTATTAGTTTTCCTCGAAGAACAAGCATCTGTCACCTACGTACATGAATATGCCTCTCCGGATGAAGCTGCGCAAAGTATGCATTCTGGGATTGTCGAAATTCATGTTGGGAAGGCTGCAAATTTGAGGTTTGTAGAATTACAATCATGGGGAAACCATCTTTGGAATTTTAGCCATGAGCGTGCAAACGTTGAAAGAGATGGCCGCTTAGATTGGATCTTTGGTGCGGTGGGCACAAAACTTACTAAGAACTTTACTGAAATTAATTTGGTGGGTGAAGGTTCTGAAGGTCGAATGTCTGGTTTTTATTTTACCGATAGGGAACAACATCTCGACCATGATACTCAGCAAAACCATATGGCACCCCATACGACGAGTGATCTGTTGTTTAAGGGTGCATTAAAAGATAATAGCCGATCCGTTTGGCAGGGCATGATCTACGTTGCCCCAGGTGCGCAACAGACAGATGGGTATCAATCAAACCCTAACTTAGTATTGAGTGATGATGCCAGGGCTGACTCAATCCCAGGATTGGAAATTTTAGCGGATGACGTGCGTTGTACGCATGGTGCGACGATTGGTAAGATTGATGAAGAAGAAGTATTCTATTTAGGTGCACGCGGCATTCCGAGAGAAGAAGCGAAACGCATAATCATTGAAGGGTTTTTTGATCCGATCATGCAACGAATACCTTTTGAAAAAGTGAGAACTCGCTTACAACAAGCGATTGTTGACAAGTTAGATTAATTATCTATACTAGAAGAAGACCAAGCCAGCGTAAATTGTCGTTGACTTTTAAAACGGAGGCCATATTGGCAAATTTAAGTTTTTCAGCAGCCCCTGAAAAGGAAGTAGAATATCTTGTTGGAGATTATGTAGAAGTATTATGTGACCACGAGAATAAAGAGGGAGATCGTCAACGAGGGTGGTTGACAGGTATCGTAGTCCAAGTTGATCCCAAGATTCTTGCAGTACAATTTGAAGAAAAAGTATATTTAACCGATGGTTGGATGATCCCAGATCATGTTCTTTGGTCACCCATAACCTCCCCAAAGATCCGTGCTGCTCGGAAAGTAAAACGACGCCCAAGAAAATAGTCTTTGTAAATAATAGCCCAAAAAGTGATCATTCCCTATGACTACCATTAACCAAGCCCCTAAACTTGATATTGCCAAAATTCGGGCAGATTTTCCAGTTCTACAACGCCAAATTCACGATGAAAAACCAATCGTATATTTAGATTCGGCTGCGACAAGTCAGAAACCTCAGCAAGTTCTCGACGCAATGGATATTTATTATCAGAATACGAATGCGAATATTCACCGCGGGATTCATGTTTTAGCAGAAGAGGCCACCGAACAATATGAAGGTGCTCGTCAACGGATCGCAGATTTTGTGAATGCGGCTAAATCTAGGGAAATTATTTTTACTCGCAACACGACGGAATCGATCAATTTGGTGGCTTATTCCTGGGGACGCAAAAATTTGAACGAGGGGGATGTGGTGATCTTGACTGAAATGGAACACCATTCAAACTTGGTCCCTTGGCAAATGCTGGCTGCTGAGCTTAATTTCCAATTGGAATTTATTTCAGTTAATGAAACTGGCGAATTGGATCTGGCAGCTTATAAAGAACTCTTAAATCTAAAACCAAAATTGGTCTCCTTTGTACACATGAGCAATGTGGTAGGAACGATTAATCCAGCGAAAGAGATTATTAGATTAGGACATGAAGCTGGCGCGATTGTTTTGGTAGATGGTGCGCAATCCGCACCTCATATTCCGGTGGATGTCCAAGATCTTGATGCGGATTTCTATGCATTTTCAGCCCATAAGATGTGTGGTCCAACTGGCATCGGTGTGCTTTACGGAAAAGAAGAAATCTTGCTAGCTATGCCTCCGTTCTTGGGAGGAGGGGATATGATTAAGCGTGTGGAATTGCGCAGTTTCGTAAGTAATTCGCTTCCCCATAAATTTGAAGCAGGTACCCCGGCAATTGCAGAAGTGATCGGATTCGGGGCTGCAGTTGATTATCTTAATTCCATTGGAATGGATGCTATCGCAGCCCGGGAACATGAACTGATTGAATATGCCCACGATCGTTTAGAAGAAGTCCCTGGTGTTTGGATATTTGGTCCAAGCGCGGATAAAAAAGGTGGAGTTGCTTCCTTTACTTTTGAAGGAGTACACCCCCATGATGTATCCCAGATCTTAGATAGGGATGGTATTGCGGTAAGGGCTGGACATCATTGTGCGATGCCACTTCACGAAAAATTTGATATTAATGCCACAGCAAGGGCAAGTTTCTATATATATTCGACCGAACAGGAGATAGATCTTCTGGCAGAAGGTCTTTACAAAGTTAAGGAGATATTTGGCTAATTTGAATTGGCCAAAAAACATTATGGATGATCTATATCGCGAACTTATCATTGATCGATTTCAGAACCCTCAATTTCGTGGGAGTCTGGATCCTAATGATATTAGCTTTGAGGATGATAACCCATTATGCGGGGATCATATTCGGATAGACCTGCGGGTTGGAGATGATGATGTGATCACTGAGGCCGCGTTTGATGGCCGAGGATGTTCTATATCTCAGGCGTCGGCAGACCTGGTCGTGGAATCGGTGATTGGAAAAACTTTAGCTGAGGTAAAAAATTATACAAAGGAAGATGTTCTGGACCTTCTCGGAATAGAATTAGGACCGGTAAGATTAAAATGCGCTTTATTATCCCTAAAGGTGGTAAAGGCTGGTGTGTATGGTCTTAATGTGGGAGAAGCAGGCGATGATCTCATCGAATAGGCGTCCCAATACTGAATTAAAATGAATGTAAATTACACAGAGTTAAAAGCGGAACAGATCGAATACGTGGAAGTGGCAGAATTAAGTGAAATTCCCAATGGGGAAAGATTATTTATTGAAATCGACGAATTTAACCTAGTGGTTTTTAACATCGCAGATAAAATTTTTGCTATTTCAGATACTTGTTCTCACGATGATAACCCTCTGGGAGATGGGGAAGTAAACGACGATTTAGAAGTTATTTGTCCTCGACATGGTGCCAGATTTGATATTAAGAATGGGAAGGCGGTTTCAATGCCAGCGACTGTAGATATTCCAGCATTTCCTGTCCGAATCGTAGATGGAAAAGTAGAAATTGGTTTGCCTCTGGAATAATTGATCTCAAATAGTTTGTAATGATATCCATATAAGTCCTGAATTTTTTCGGGGCTTTTTTAATCAATGGGTTTTATCATTTCGAGAATTTTGGCATATTCTCCGGTTCAAATTATTTCCCCGCCTGTTTTTTAATATAATCGAATATATCGGTTAGATTCTAATAATTTTTAGCATCTCTATTTTTCGCTAATTCTGGGAATATGATTTTTTATTTTCTGGCACGCGTTATAATATTCAGAATATTCGATACACAAAAGATGGAGATTAAATGAAAGTTTCCAATGAATTGCAAGAACAAGCGATCAATACGCTAAGAGTGCTATCCGCGGAAGCGATAACAAAAGCTAATTCTGGACATCCTGGTTTGCCGATGGGTACCGCAGCGATCGCATATACCATTTGGACCCGACATCTGCGCCATAACCCAAAAAATCCAAACTGGATGAATCGGGACAGATTTATTCTATCCGGTGGTCATGGTTCAATGCTTTTATATAGTTTGTTGCACCTCTCTGGTTATGATCTATCCTTGAAAGATATCAAAAATTTTAGGCAGTGGGGCAGTAAAACACCCGGTCATCCTGAATATGGTCATACACCGGGCGTGGAGGTTACTACTGGCCCTTTAGGGCAGGGGTTGTCTAATGGGGTTGGTTTTGCAATTGCCGAAGCTCATTTAGCCAAGAGATTTAATCAACCAGAGTACCCAATCGTAGATCATACAATATTTGGAATCGTTACCGATGGAGATTTAATGGAGGGTGTTGCCTCAGAAGCCGCATCCCTGGCTGGACATCTGCAATTAGGAAAGATTGTCTACGTTTATGATGACAATAAAATTTCGATCGATGGGAGTACGGAAATCGCGTTTACTGAAGATCGTGGCGCACGTTTCGAGGCCTATGGGTGGCACGTTTCCTATGTTGAGGATGGAAATGATGTGGAAGCAATAGATGCAGCAATAATTGCTGCCAAGGCTGATCCTAGACCCTCCTTGATCGTTGCTCGGACAATTATTGGCTATGGTATGCCAAACCGGGCTGGTACCTCAAAAGCTCACGGGGAACCCCCTGGAGCTGAAGAATTGGCTGGGACAAAAGAAAAACTTTCTTGGCCAACGGATAAAGAATTTTATATTCCTGAAGATGTTATGGAATTATATGGACAGGCAATAAATGATGGAAAAACCCAGGAAAAAGAATGGGAACAATTATTAGCCTCGTATAAACAGGAATTCCCCGACCTAGGAAATGAATTTTCTAGAATACAAAAAGGAGAACTTCCGGAAAACTGGGCATCCGAAATTCCAGTTTTCCCTACGGATGAAAAGGGAATGGCCTCGAGAGCAGCGTCAGGGAAGGTATTAAATGCTATTGCTAAGAATTTGCCTGACCTTATTGGAGGATCAGCAGATCTTGCCCCTTCCACAAAAACTTGGATAGAGGGCAGTCCAGCATTTCAATTTGAAACCCCCGAAGGAAGGAATTTTCACTTTGGGGTTCGTGAACATGGCATGGGGGCTGTTATAAATGGTATGTCACTTTACCCTGGCGTGATTCCCTATGGGGCAACTTTTTTGGTGTTTTCTGATTATATGCGCGGTTCTTTACGCCTATCGGCATTATCACATTACCCAAGTATTTGGGTTTTTACACACGATAGCATTGGGGTAGGGGAGGATGGACCCACGCACCAACCGATTGAGCACCTGGCTGCATTAAGAACAATTCCTGAGATGGTCACAATTCGTCCTGCTGATGCAAATGAAACAGCTGAGGCTTGGAAGATTGCAATTGAACGGAGGAATGGGCCGACATCATTAATTTTTACCAGGCAAGGATTGCCAACCATTGACCGAGAGAAGTATGCCCTAGCAAGTGGTGTGGCTAGAGGGGCATATGTGTTAGCTGACTTGGGGGAAGGTGAGCCGGAATATATCCTTATGGCTTCAGGTTCAGAAGTGAGCTTGATCATGGAGGCGGGAATTAAGTTACATGAGCAAGGGATAAATGTGCGGTTGGTATCCTTCCCGAGTTGGGAAATCTTTGAATTACAGGATAAAAACTACCAAGAATCCGTATTGCCTCCGGTGATCACTAAGCGCCTTGCTGTAGAAGCGGGAATTTCCATGGGATGGCAAAAATATATTGGAGATAAAGGTGCTATTCTTGGCATAGATAAGTATGGTGCCTCTGCTCCAGCGAATGAAATTTTTGAGAATTATGGATTTACAGTTGATAATATTCTGAATCTTATCAATCAAATTGTTTGATTTTCAAATAAATTTTATAGATTTAACAAGATGTGATAAATCGGGACTATTTGCGGAGATAACTCCGCACAAATGGATCAAGAAATTATGAATAAAATCATTTTTGGGGATAATATGAAAGCATTAAAAAACATCCCTTCTGAGAGTGTACATTTAATTTATATTGATCCACCATTTAATACTGGAAAGGTTCAAAAAAGAACCCAGATAAAAACCGAACGCAATTCAGATGGAGATCGGGTAGGATTCAAAGGACAAACCTATCAAACAAAAATTGTAGGAACAAAAGCTTATGAGGATAGTTTTGATGATTTTATTTCTTTTATCTCTCCAAGATTAGAAGAGGCATACCGCATATTAGCCCCTAATGGGACCTTATATTTTCATATTGATTATCGAGAAGTCCATTATTGTAAAATTCTCCTTGATGAGATATTTGGAAGGGAAAATTTCCTCAATGAAATTATTTGGGCCTATGATTATGGAGGCCGATCAAAACGCAAGTGGCCTGCAAAGCATGACAATATTTTGGTATACGTAAAAGATATTAAGAATTACACCTTCAATCAAGATGCGGTTGATCGTATTCCATATATGGCACCAGGATTGGTTGGCAAGGAAAAAGCGGCGCGCGGAAAAACCCCTACCGATACATGGTGGCACACGATTGTCAGTCCAACGGGAAAAGAAAAGACAGGATATCCGACCCAAAAACCTTTGGGAATTTTAAGGCGCATTCTCCAGGCTTCTTCAAATCCTGGAGATATGGTTGTAGATTTTTTTGCTGGAGCCGGCACTACAGGTGCTGCGGCCTTAGAACTAGACCGCAAATTTTTGTTGGTAGATTCAAATCCAGAAGCAATTGAAGTGATGAAAAAACGTTTTGATGGAAAGAAGATTGTTTTTGAATAGGAAATTTTTTGAAATACTGAAAAATTCCCTTTAAAATATCCACATGTTATACTTCCTTTGCTCAAAAAAAGACCCCTGAGCAAAGTTAAAAAAACCGGAGTAAGGTAAATGAATAATTCGCAAAAAGTTTATGAGTTAGGGTATTCGCTTTGGTACGATAATATCCAACGTAAATTATTAGAAAATGGTGAGTTGGCGGGAATGATAGAGCGGGGAGAAATTTACGGAGTAACCTCGAACCCGAGTATTTTCCATAATGCGATCGCAAAAACTAATGATTATGATGATGATTTAATTCCCCTCGCTAAATCTGGAAAAACTGCTGAGGAGATATTCGAAGTTTTGGCCATTGAAGATATACGTGGGGCTGCAGATTTGTTTACAGAACTTTATGAAAAAACAAATGGGGCCGATGGATATGTGAGTTTAGAAGTCAATCCCACCTTAGCTGCAGATACTAAAGCGACATTGTCTGAAGCCAAACGGTTGTGGAAGTTGGTTGATCGGCCTAATTTGATGGTTAAAATACCGGCCACAAAGGAAGGACTTCCTGCTATTCGCAAGGCAATTGCTGCAGGGATCAATGTGAATGTTACTTTGATCTTTTCTGTAAAAAGATACGAAGAAGTGATGGAGGCGTATATTTCCGGTTTAGAAGATAGGGTTAAAAAAGAATTGCCAGTAGATAAAATTGCGTCTGTTGCATCCTTCTTTATTTCTCGAATGGATTCGAAGATAGATGCTGAATTAGAAAATATTAGTGGGGGAGAAGGGTATTATGGAAAAGCTGCTATAGCAAATGCAAAAATAGCCTATGGGAAATTCCAAAAAATATTTGATACATACCGCTTTCATCTGCTTACCAACCTGGGGGCAAGGGTACAGAGACCTCTGTGGGCTTCAACAAGTACTAAAAACCCAGATTATCCCGATACACTTTATGTAGATTCTCTCATTGGTACGGACGTTGTAAATACTGTGCCCCCAAAAACACTAAGTTCATTTCTCGATCATGGGAAGGTAGTTTTTTCACTTGAGAGTGGTCGAATATCTAGCGAACAGCTTATTTCGGATATTGAAAGTTTTGGAATTTTAATTGACAAAGTTACTCAGAACTTGGAAGATGAGGGAGTTGCCTCTTTTAGCAAAGCCTTTAAAGAACTTTTGGAAAGCGTAGAAGTTAGGAGATTGGAAGCAATTTCATAAGGATTGTTGGAAAATCGCTTTAATTTATTCGAATCATTATTAACCAGCGGTTTCATGTATAATATTAATCCTAATTGCCAGATATGTAGATGAGGAAATGTGGAATTAAGTACACCCCCCCAATTATTATTAGTCGAAAAACAAAAACAGTTCCAATCAGAGGAAAATCTTTCTGAAATATGGCATTTGGCGCAAAATTTAGTTGGGGGGAATGAAAAATTACGATTTCAAGCTTTAGAAGGATTGAAAAGGTTAGAAGTTATCCGATATTCTCCGTTGTTGACTTACATGGTTACTACGAGGCTCTCGGATTCTGAAATCAATATTCGACAGCTTGCGATTCTCGTTGTTAATTCAATCCTAGGACCGGATTTGATTGGTAATCTTGCAGCGGAAGAAGTAATTTTACAAATACATACCTATTTTTTAAATATTTCAGAATTTACAGTTAGAAAATTATTGATGGCATCAAAGGGAAACCTGGAAAATCGGGCTGAAATATCAAAATTATTGAACCTTTGTCCAAGAACCGGAAGACATTTAGCATCTATTTTGGCAGACCGGAATGAAACCATTGAGTGCAGAAGATTAGCGGCAGATTTTATTGGTCTGATTGGATATATGGAAACAAAACCAATCTTAATTCGAATAAAGAATCGAATTGAATCAAGTTTGAATAATAAAAATAGAATTCCGATTGTAACTGAGGTACGAGAAGAACAAAAGAACCTACTCCTTTCGATAAACACCGCTTTAACCCTATTGCAAACCCCATAAGCTATGTCTACAATTCAATATGAGATAAATCCCGCAGGGATGATAGGGTTATTAACTATTAGTTGCCCTGAAGTCTGAAATGCATTAAATTTTGATGCACAAAAAAAATTTGCCGATGTCCCCACAAGATGCTCGCCGGCTAGAAAGAAAAAACTTCATGATGCTTTGGGATTCTGAATTTAGAAAATAATAAATGCTTTATCACATGTAATTAAACCCTCTTCGGACTCATCAGATGGAAGAGAATAGAAAGGGAGAATAAAATGAACATCGGAATGGTTGGTTTAGGAAAAATGGGTGCAAACATGGCTCGCAGATTGATCAAGGCGGGTCATAGTGTAGTTGGGTATAACTTGACTGGAGATATAACGAACCAGTTAGCCACTGAAGTCGGTTTGATTCCAAGTTATAGCCTGGAAGATCTTGTTGAAAAACTTGATCGACCAAAAATTGTATGGATCATGGTGCCGGCGGGTGTCCCGGTAGAACATACTGTTCAAAACCTGTATGAATTGTTGTCCGCTGGGGATATTGTGATTGATGGGGGGAATTCAAACTTCAATCATTCAATAAAACGAGCAGATTTTTTAAGTGGAAAAGAAATTCAATTTATGGATGCCGGAGTAAGTGGTGGCATTTGGGGCTTAGAAGAAGGGTATTCAATGATGGTGGGGGGAGAAAAAAGCACTTTGGAACAAGTAAAACCAATTTTCGAAGCTTTAGCTCCTACACCAGACCAAGGTTGGGGATTAATGGGTCCGGTGGGTTCGGGACATTATGTGAAAATGGTTCATAATGGCATCGAATATGGCTTGATGCAGGCTTACGCAGAAGGTTTTGAGATCATGAAAGCCCGAAAGGGATTTGATCTAGATCTGCATCAAATTGCTGAAACCTGGAGATATGGGTCGGTAGTTCGATCTTGGCTGTTAGATCTCACAGCAAATGCATTGGAAAATGATCAAGAACTCTCTGCAATTGCTGGTTATGTGCCTGATTCTGGTGAGGGTAGGTGGACAGTATTTGAAGCGATAAACCAAGATGTTCCTGCACCTGTAATTACACTTTCTCTGATGCAGCGATTTTCAAGTCGTCAAGATGAAAGTTATGCCGCAAAAATATTAGCTGCGATGAGAAACCAATTTGGCGGGCATGCCGTGAAGAAAGCAAAAAAATAATATGAATTCAGAAAAACCAAAAGAACCTGTTGGACTAGTTATCTTTGGGATTACTGGTGATCTTGCAAAGCGTAAATTAATTCCTGCTTTATACCAACTTGCCCTGTCTGATCAAATGCCTGATGATCTAAACATTATTGGGATTGGACGACGAGATTGGGATGACCAAAAAATGAAGCGGGAACTAACTGAAGGAATTCAAGAATTTTCCCGCAGCCAACCGATCAATCTCCATGTTTTACAGAAACTCATAGATTGTATGGAATATGTAAAAATGAATTTTGATAATTCTGATGGTTATAAAAGGATCGCAAATGTATTAAAAGAAACCAAAGCTGAAAATAGATTATTTTATTTGGCTACACCTCCCTCGATTTTTGAACTCGTTATCGAAAATATAGGAAAGAGCGGTTTATCCAAATCAAAGAATGGTTGGACTCGAGTAGTAATCGAGAAACCGTATGGTCACGATTTAGAATCCTCGCAAAAATTAGACAATAATGTCCACAAGGTGTTTTCCGAGGAGCAAGTTTACAGAATCGATCATTATTTAGGTAAAGAAACAGTTCAAAATATTTTGGTATTTCGTTTTGCTAATGGCATTTTTGAACCGTTGTGGAATCGACGTTATATTGATAATGTGCAAATTACAGTTGCTGAAACTGTTGGCGTTGATTCTCGAGGGTCCTATTATGATTCTACCGGGGTAGTTCGCGATATGTTTCAAAACCATATCTTGCAATTAGTAGCGCTTACAGCCATGGAAGCTCCCGTTAGATTCAATTCGGATGCAGTTAGAGATGAAAAAGTTAAAGTACTTCAATCTCTAAAATGGTTAAAGGGGGATGAAGTTTTTAGGAATACAGTTCGTGCGCAATATACGAATGGAGAAATTAATGGGGAAGTAGTTCAAGGCTATAAGGATACTGTCGGTGTTTCACCCAATTCCACTACCGAAACCCTTCTTGCCGCTCGGCTGGAAATTGAGAGCTGGCGATGGGCAGGGGTTCCATTTTATATTCGCTCTGGTAAGCGATTGCCACACCGAGTCACTGAAATTGCCATTCAATTTAAACAAGTTCCTCTTTCTCTTTTTGATTGGGATAATGTTGCGGGAACATCTCCGAACACTTTGGTAATTAATATTCAACCAGATGAAGGAATCAGCTTGAGTTTTGGAGCCAAAAAACCCGGTCCAATCGATCAGATTGAGCCAGTGCAAATGGATTTTTCCTATGCAGAATCTTTTGGAGCGGATCCACCTGAGGCCTATGAAAGATTATTGTTGGATAGTATGAATGGGGATACCACGTTGTTTACCCGGAGCGATGAGGTATTGGAAGCTTGGGAATTTGTAAATAATATTGTGGAAGCATGGATAGATCATCCTGCCGATGAAATCCCCAATTATGCCCCTGGCACTTGGGGTCCACCGGAATTCGAAGAATTTATTCAAAATGATGGTCGATCTTGGAATGAGTTAGATTGATTTAATCTTTCTATTCTAAAATTGTGTTTTTCATACCCCGTGGCTCTTGAACTACAAATTTGAGCATTAAAAATCCCACGACCCATAGTAAGGTTGCTCCAACGAATAGGGGAGGATATCCAAATCCTTTTGCGATCCATCCGGCAAATATGGGTGTGAGTGCTGTGACGATCCCACCGGATGTGCTTGCAATGCCGATGTACGTTGGGCGGATATCTGGGTCAGAAAATTCAAAAATGATCGCAATCCCCGATAGTATATTTCCGGCAATGTAGGCTCCCATAAAGAAAAAACTTACATAGAGCCAGATAGGATTTGTGGTTAGCAGTGTGATGATCAGGACGAGGAATCCTGAGAAATTGCTTATTTCTAAACAAATTTTATGTCCCTTTTTATCTGATAGCCATCCAAAAAGAAGGTTACTGATGGCTTGGCCAACCAACATGCTGATCGTAAAGCTGGCGATCATATTATCTGTGACATGAAGGCTAATCTTTGCATAAATTGCTACAAACCCTAACCCAACTGCACCGATTAATGAAACCACCCGATAGAGAATAAAACTTGTAAAGTTTTTATCTTTCTTGAAAATTTTAAAAATTAGTCC
>JABJGH010000015.1 GCA_018662365.1 Chloroflexota bacterium
AAGTGTATTTGAAATTGCGAGAGAATTGGGGTTGAACTATTGGCATACACGAGAATATGTGGAGAAATTTAGAGAGAAAGGATTCGTAGACCCCCTACCGATCCAAAGTGAGGCTAGGAAAAAATAAATTTTCCTGATTTATTAAACTTATTCCTCGAAAGGTTCTAACTCACCTTCTTCAGTTAATTGTTGTACTTTTAATTCAGCATCGTTTAACAATTTTGCACAATGCTGGGAGAGCGTCTGGCCGCGTTCAAATAGGGCCAAGGAGTCCTCAAGACTTTTTTGTTCGTCTTCTAGCGAGGCAACCACTTTTTCTAGTTCCTCGAAGGCTTGCTCGTAGGTTAATTTTTCGATCGGTTTTTTATCAGTCATAATTTTCTCCAATACTAACAATATGTTTAAAAAGTATATTCTTAATTTTCACAGGGCAATTCCACAGAGGGACTTGATTGGCCAAAAATGCTTAGATCGGGTAAGATTTCAAAGTTTTGCCCAAAATATTGATTGAAAATCATCCGAAAAGTGTTTACGGGGGAAATCGATTGATGCCACATCTTTGTTCCATCTAATCCCGGCAAATAAATCGCATTCAAGATTCCAAGTTTTGCATTTTGTTCGGATTCGGACCACTCTATGGGCGCCCCATGGTCGCCCTGAATAATAATTATTGCTTCACCATCCGTATTATTTTTGATCTGCTGAACGACTTGAAATATTTGCCCATTAATATAATTTAATTGGTCTATATAGGCTTGCTCAATGTTCAAAGGATCCTCGGGAAGGATTTCACCATTAGGGCCATAGATATAGGGATCATGGGGCGACACTATGTGGGCATAGATAAATTTTGGTTCTCGTGAAATGGATGATATCTCAGGCAAATTATCCAATATAAAATTGATTCTTTGCCGGTGAATTTCTCTTGGGTTTGAAACGATATCTGAAAAATTAATTGCTTGATTAGGATTTTCAATCAAGTTGATATCCAATAATATTCTGAGCGCAGTGGTTTCGAGCATGAGCAGTTCAAAACTATTTAGGCCAAGGGTTAATCTTAAAAAGCTTTCTTCATCACCAATTGAGGAAAGGTAATAATCTGCATCATACCAATGGAGCCAGTTAAATCCGTTTTCAAAAGCAATAATCTCATATCCGAAAATTTCCAAAATGTTCCGGACCTGATTATTTTTGATGAGGGCGTACATTTCGTTTTCAGAATAAGCAATTTCTATACTTTCAGATTCTACATTCAAATAGATCATGTTCAATGTTGAAGAGAGGGAAGGCAATGTCCAACTGTAATTGGCTTGACTGCATTGGGCGATATAAAAATCCTCATCTTCGAGGTTTTGAAGAAATTCTGAATTATCAAAATCAAAATAATTTTCAAGGACATCTCCCCGAGAATAGCCATCTAAAATAATATAATAAATGTCGGGGAGTAATTGATCATCAAGGGAGGCCAATTCAATACTGTTTGGAGTGAGGGAATTTCGGCTTTGACTCCAGTAATATTGAGAAATTTGGGAAATGGGGAAAAGCAATAGAACTATGGATATCACAAATAGCGAAGGCGTTAGATTTTTAACCGAATTTTTGAATTTCCAAATTAACCAGCTTCCAATGGCAAGAATAATGAAATTTAAAGGTATTAGATATCTTATTCTGCTGAGATCTAATCCGAATAATTGGTTATTGGAGAAATAGAAATAAAAATGCCCATAAAAAAAGAAAATAATCAATAATAATGTGGTGAATATTGCCGCAATATGTTGATCTTTGAATAATTTATGAAGTAGGAAGTATAGTAAAAGGGAAAAAATCAAGGATGCAATTAGGGTTCTAAAGACATCGATCAACTGAATTTCCACTATATTTTGTGCGATCAAATTGAAGACGGGATAGATGCCAAATAATATGGGGTACAGTAGATATCTTCTTTTGTTCCCCAATTTATTTCACCTCAGCGTTTAGGTTCCCATCGGATAAGCGAATATCGATTTCTTCACCTTTTTTCACTTGAGTTTTGCTTTTGATGATTCCCCCATCTTGGTCTGTGACCATGGCAAAGCCACGGGTCAATACATTTTGTGGGCTTAAGGCTATTAGCTGCTGTTGGATGCCAGCTAGTTTGGTTTTTTGTAAATTTATGTTGTGACCTAAAACCAAGGCCCCACGACTAAGTAGTTCATCTAGTCGCTGACGATCGGAAAGCAGACGATTCTCTGGGGACTGGCGCAAGAGACGGTTTGCGATTTCCTTCCAGCCCCACCGGGCCTCTTGAATAAAATCAGACACAGTTCGGTAGAGGATTTCCTGCAATTCGCCAAGATTGGCAAGAATATCTCCCCTATTGGGTGTGGCTAATTCAGCTGCGGCGGTGGGTGTGGGGGCTCTTAAGTCTGAAACAAAATCAGCAATTGTAAAATCGGTTTCATGCCCCACCCCACTGATCAATGGCGCATCGGAATCAGCTATTGCATGAGCTACTGCTTCATCGTTGAACGCCCAAAGGTCTTCAATTGAACCCCCACCACGAGCTAGAATAATTAAATCTGGTTTTGTATATTGGTTTAACTGATTAATCGCGGAGATTATTTCTTTGGGTGCCGATTCTCCTTGGACTGTGGCGGGAGATACTATAACCTCTACTAAAGGATATCTTCGGCGGATGGTATTAAGGATATCCCGCAGGGCAGCTCCTGAAGGCGAGGTCACCACCCCAATTACCTTTGGAAGGCTGGGAATGGCGCGTTTGCGCTCTTGGTCAAATAAACCTTCTTTTTCTAATTTTTCTTTTAATTTTTGAAATTCGAGAAAAAGGGAACCTAGACCGGCGGGCCGAATTTGATCCGCGTAAAGTTGGTACTGCCCTCCAACTTCATAAACGGAAATATTCCCATGGGCTTCAATCTGATCGCCATCTTGAGGTTGATAGATCAGTCGGGCTGTGCTGTTCCGCCACATGACGACGCGCAGAGTTGCATTGCCATCTTTAATTGAAAAATATAGATGGCCTGATTTAGGTCGGGAAAGATTTGAGATTTCCCCGTGTACCCAAAGATCTTGCAAGACCTCATCGGCTTCCATTAGATCTCGGATGTGGGCGTTAACCTCTGAGACAGTAAATGGGGCTTGGGAAGATTGAAATAAAGGCAATTGATCCATTGAAGATAAGATACTAGGGATAGCTTTAACTGTCAACTATCTTACAGATATTGTGATTAAACCATATAACTATATTCTGCTTTTTTTCATTTTTGCAGAAATTAACTCAAAAAGTGCTAGATTTTATAAAAAATGACCAATATGTATAAACTTTATTGCATTTGAAAATTTTTAAAATGCTTGCAATATGGCTATCATTCCCCTATAATGGTTGAACTATCTTTAATGGGTAGGTTTCACATTTTTTAATAAAAGATAAATAAATATTGAAAACCAGGAGGCATTTATTGGCATAATGACCTATTAATCTATCTAACTAAATTTGAACCAGATTCATGTTTTTATTAATTACTCTATTGGAGGAGTACAAAATGTCTAGAAAATCTTATCTATTTTTGGCCCTGTTGTTAGTAATGTCCTTGGCTTTAGCCGCGTGTGGTGGAACTGACAATGCTGCCAATCAAAATACTGCGAATGAAGCAAATGCCGTACCCGAAGCAATGGACGACCCAGAACCCGAATTGATTGCCGAAGCTGGTGAATCAATCTTAGAACGAGTAAAAGCCAATGGCACACTCGTTTGTGGTGGTCGAACTAGTCTCCTTGGTTTTGGTTACTTGGATGCCGACGGTAACACCATCGGTTTCGATATTGATCTTTGTCACGCCGTAGCTGCCGCCGTATTGGGCGATGCAGATGCTGTAGAAATCGTTCCTTTGGACGCTTCTGACCGTGGACCTGTATTGCAGACCGCAGAAGTTGACCTACTTTCACGAAATGTTACATGGACCTCAAGTCGAGATGCACAATGGGGTAACTTCACAACCATTATGTTCTATGATGGCCAAGGATTCATGACCCGTGCAGATAGTGGCATTACATCTTCTGACGATTTTGATGGTGCAACAGTTTGTGTGACAACAGGTACAACCACAGAACAAAACCTCGCTGACTTCTTCCGACAAAGAGGAATGGAATTTGAAGCTGTAGCCTTTGCAGAAACAGCAGAAGTATATAGTGCTTATGAAGATGGCCGCTGTGACTTGACTACCAGTGACCTTTCCCAATTGGCTTCCGTTCGAGCAGGATTTGCTGCTCCTGATGATCATGTGATCTTAGAAGGTGCCATTTCAAAAGAACCTCTTACACCTGCAGTTCCCCATGGTGATGACGCTTGGTTCGATACCGTCAAATTGGTTATGTTCGCTTTGATCAATGCTGAAGAATTAGGTGTTACCTCTGCTAACGTAGAAGAAATGAAAAGCAGTGAGAACATTAATGTTCGTCGATTGCTTGGTGAGGAAGGCGACTGGGGTTATGGTGATCTTGGATTAAGCGCAGATGCCTTAGCAAATGCTATTGCTGCTGTTGGTAACTATGGCGAAATCTACAATCGTTACTTTGGTGAAGGTGGATTAGCCTTTGAACTCCCGAGAGCAATTAATAATCTCTGGACCGAAGGTGGATTGATCTACGCCCCACCAGTAAAATAGTTTTACAAATCGGATAAAACTTAGGGATGCAGCGTTTGCTGCATCCCTTTTTTCAAAACGGATCTACTATGTCTAATAATGATTTAAAAATTTCGGAATCAAGTAGCGCTATTCCCTTTTGGAGAGACGAACGGGGAATAAGGGCTATTGCTCAAATCATTTCTACTTTGCTCATCATTGCTGTCATTTGGTTCGCAGCGGTGAACTTTTTAAAAGCTGCAGATAATAGAGGGATGACCCTGTCTTATGATTTTCTAAAAAATCCGGCTGGTTTCTCAATCAGTGACCCAGCAATTGAATATGACCCGTCGATGAACTTTGGTAGGGCATTTTTGGTGGGATTACTTAACACCCTGAGAGTCTCATTAATTGGTATTGTGGCAGCCACAATTTTAGGGACGTTGGTTGCTTTAGCGCGATTATCTACCAATTGGTTGATGAGTAAAATAGCGCTCTTCTATATCGAATTCCATCGTAATATTCCATTACTTGTGCTCTTATTCTTATGGTATTCGACCGTTTTTAAAAGTTTCCCCAAAGTTGATGATTCAATTGTTTTACCTGGACCAAGTTATTTGAACCTGAGAGGGATCTACTTGGCTTGGCCGAGATTGACTGAAACTGGTTCTATCTTTGCAATTTCACTAGGTATTGCAATCATTGCCGCAATTGCTAGTTACATCATTCTTCGGAAAAAACGAGCAATCACTGGTAAAGATACCTATTATTCGCAGATCAGTTTTGCGATCCTAATCATATTGCCGACTATTGGATGGTTTTTATCGGGTGGAGAACCCTATTGGCTAGATATCCCTTTTCGCAAGGGGTTTAACTTCCAGGGAGGTAATCGGATCACTCCTGAATTTGCGGGGTTATTCGTAGGTTTAGTGACATACACGGCAGGATTTATCGCAGAAGTAGTGAGAGCAGGCGTTCAGGCGGTTGATAAAGGGCAATTTGAGGCTGGGAAAGCGATTGGGTTAAGTTCTAGCCAGGTGCTAAGTTTGGTGGTGATGCCTCAAGCATTGCGCATCATAATTCCCCCAATGATCAGTCAATACTTAAACCTTACGAAAAACTCTAGTCTTGCGTTAGCGATTGGATTTATGGATCTGTTTAGCATTGGGAAGACAGCGATTAACCAGGCTGGTCGGGCTGTGCCTGTGTTTGCTTTGGTGATGGTGACATACTTGTCCTTAAGTTTAATCACATCCTTCTTCCTGAATTGGTATAACCGAAGCATTCAGTTTAAGGAGCGGTAAAGAAATGTCGATCAATACTAATCCACAAGTTTTACCTCCCCCTGACCCACCGGGTCCGATCAAATGGCTGAAAGATAATTTATTTGGAAATCTTTTCAACTCAATTCTGACCATCTTTTCTTTATTAATTGTTTACTTTTTACTTGGCGGGGTTATTGAATGGTTTTTTAATACTGCGGATTGGCGACCGGTTACTAAGGCTCCTTTGCTTTATGTGATCGGGAGTTACCCCCGAGAAGAAATGTGGCGAGTGGGTCTTAGTGTCACAGTTGTATTCTTTTTGCTTGGAATCAGTTGGGGAAAATGGGGCGGCTTATTAAAGTCGGTTTCGTTAGCCTTAGGCGGCATATTTTTTGTGCTTGCCATTTTACCGGTTAAGCATGTTCAATTAGATGTGGCGATGAGAACCTATTTGGGGATCACGGTTTTTGTGATGGCACTCGGATATATTCTCGGACGGGCTGAGAAATTAAAGCCAAATCTTATTTACATCCTATGGCTAATCTCTCCAATTATTATTGTTGTCTTATTTGCTGGGATTGAAAATAGCGAAGTTTTGAAGCAGGTTGCCACCACCTCTTGGGGTGGTTTGATGGTGACCTTTCTGTTGGCAATCGGGGGAATATTAATCTCCTTCCCGATTGGGGTGGCACTCGCTTTGGGGAGGCGGTCTACGCTGCCAATTGTGAGTGCTTCTTCTACAATTTTCATTGAAACGATCAGAGGTGTTCCACTGATTACGATCCTATTTATGTTTTCGATCATATTGGGATTGTTTTTACCCGCAGACGCTAGATTAGATCGACTTCTTCGGGCGTTGATGGCGGTGACCGTATTCAGCTCTGCTTATACTGCAGAAAACATACGAGGTGGTTTACAGTCGATATCGAAGGGTCAATATGAGGCTGCCCATGCCCTCGGGATGAATAATTTTCAGACGATGTTTTTTATTGTTCTCCCCCAGGCGATCAAAGTGGTTATTCCTGCAATAGTGGGTCAATTCATTTCACTATTCAAGGATACAACCCTGGTAGTGATCGTGGGTATCAATGATCTATTGGGTATTGGTCGGTCAGTGATCAATTCCGAATCTGATTTTCTACAACTGCAACTTGAAGTATATATTTTCATTGCCCTGATTTATTGGGTATTTAGCTATTTCATGTCTGTTGCAAGCCGAAGGGTGGAAGCATCCTTGGGTGTGAGCAATTAATTAAAAGAGGTAATTGATGACAGAAGCAATTATTAAATGTACAGATGTTCATAAATGGTATGGGGAGTTTCATGCCCTGCGCGGCATTGACATGGATGTGATGCCTGGTGAAGTGATCGTTATTTTTGGTCCGTCTGGGTCGGGTAAATCGACATTTATTCGGACGATAAATCACCTTGAGGAACACCAAAGAGGGACGATTGTCGTGGATGGCATTGAATTAAGCCATGATGTAAGAAATATTGAGGAAATTCGAAAAGAGACGGGGATGGTTTTTCAGCAGTTCAACTTATTCCCTCACCTTACGGTTCTCCAAAATGTGAGCTTGGCCCCGGTTTGGGTAAAGAAAAAATCTAAAGATGAAGCAGAAAAAATCTCAATGGATCTGTTGGATCAAGTTGGGATTCCTGAACAAGCTGATAAATTCCCGGGGCAACTCTCTGGTGGACAGCAACAAAGAGTTGCAATCGCAAGAGCGTTGGCGATGGAACCAAAGATCATGTTGTTCGATGAGCCCACATCGGCATTAGACCCCGAAATGATCAAGGAAGTTTTGGATGCAATGACCGAACTTGCCAAATCGGGGATGACGATGATCGTGGTGACACATGAGATGGGATTTGCTCGGGCGGTTGCTAACCGGATGTTCTTTTTCGATGAAGGAAGCATCGTGGAAAGTGGCTCCCCAGATGATATTTTCAAGAATCCTAAAGAGGATCGAACAAAATTATTCCTTTCCCAGATATTACAACATTAAATTTTGCTCAATAATTACTAACAAAAAGCTCCTCAGAATTGAGGGGCTTTTTTGATTAAATCAAATGGGAAAAACATATGGTATAAACAAAGCATGGCCCAAAATCAACCGGTGCAAGTGCTTGCCTTTAGTGATCGAGCTAGTGATCTGTTAATTGATGAAAATGCTAAAGAGCGATTTCAAAATATTGGCTTACTATTGGCGTGTGGGGATATTCCTTATTATTATATTGAACGGGTAATGGGGAGTTTTGGTGTGCCAACATTTTTTGTGAGGGGAAATCATGATAATTTGGAAGAGTTTAGTGCAAAGGGCATTCGCAGAAAACCGATGGGGGCGATCAATTTAGATTCGGATTTGGTTAATCATAATAATATTTTAATTGCAGGTTTTGAAGGGTCTGTGCGTTATAAGGAAGGACCTTTTATGTACTCGCAAACGGAGATGTGGATCAAGGTCATTAACCTCATTCCGAAAATGGTTTGGAATAAGGTGATGTATGGGCGGTATTTGGATATTTTGATCTCACATGCCCCCCCTGCTGGGTTATACCCGGAAACAGATCATGTACATCAGGGTTTTAAGGCTTTCATTTGGCTAATAAAAACATTTAAACCTAGCTACCATTTTCATGGTCATATCCATATTGATCGGGCGAATGAAAAGGGTGAGTACATGCTCGGTCAGACACAAGTGCTCAATACTTATCCCTATGTGAATATTGAGGTACAGGCAGGGAAAAAACATTATCAGATCGGAAAGTCGACCCATGTGAGACCCTCGAACTTGGCTAATGCGTTGGAGGATTTTCGGGACGCAAGGCGTAAAGCCTCTCTTGAAATCATTTTAGATTCGATCAGGCGAAAACCGTCTAATTTATTGTCCTTTGAAGAGATCAACAATCAAATAAAAGAAAAGAGTTTTCAAATTCGAGGGTTACATAAGATTCCATTGGATGCGATCGTGGGAAGCGTGGGAAGGTACCAAGATTTCACGAGAAAATTCTTCCCACGGCGGGAGGGAAATAAGGAACGCTGGGTGGCGATCCGGAAAAAATTTACTTCGACGGATACGATGGAGCCGATTGAGGTCTATCAAATTGGGGAAGTCTATTTCGTATTGGATGGGAATCATCGTGTATCGGTTGCCAGGCAAAACCATGAAAGTTATATTCAGGCATATGTAACCTTAATTGAAACGAACCTGCCCCTCTCCCCCGAGGATGATGCCGAAGATATTATTTTAAAGACGCAACATGTTAATTTCATCGAAACAACTAAACTCGATCATTTGAGACCCAAGGTTGATTTTTCGGTGACCGCCCCGGGGCAATATCGAAAGTTAAGTGAGCATATTGCTATTCACCAATATTTCTTGGGGATAGAGACGAAAAAAGAAGTTAAGTATGAAGAAGCAGTGGTCGATTGGGTGGACCAGATTTATTCCCCCATCCTGCGTATTATACGATCGCAAGGATTGCTGAGAGAATTTCCTGGGAGAACCCCGACGGATCTATTTTTATGGATTTCAGACCAGCAACAAGAATTAACGCAGAATATTGGTTGGGAAGTTGATCCTGCTTATATTGCGAAAGAGTTGGTGAGGGAAAAGGGTGGGAGACCCAGGCAGTTTATGAAGAGGATTGGGGAAGTTTTATTGAATAAAATCCGTCCCTTAACCTTTGACCCAGGTCCTCCGACGGGGGATTGGCGAAAGGCTCATGTTATTCCGAGAAGTGATGAGCGTTTGTTTAGCTCCTCTTTGGTGGCGATAACCGGTGAGGAAGAGGGTTGGAAGGCATTAGAACAGGCATTAATTCTGGCTAAAAAAGAAGAAGGATCAATTCGTGGGGTGCATATCCTATCTGAAAACGAAGGGAGAGAAGTCAGTACCCCTGAAGTAATTCGCGAACAATTTGAGGTTGTGAGTCATTCTCATAATATTGATCATCAATTTATTGTGGAAAAGGGGAAGGTTTCTAAGATGATATCGAGGTTGGCAAGGTGGAATGATATCGTGATTTTCCCACTCACCCACCCCCCCGAAGATAAACCTGGGGATCGGTTGAGATCTGGGATAAGAAATTTGATCCAAAGTGTTTCTAGACCGCTGCTTGTGGTACCGGCTGTTTCTCCTATGTCTCATGCTTTGCTGGCTTATGACGGCAGCCCAAAATCTGTCGAGGCTCAATACCTGACTGCTTATCTTGCAAAAAACTGGGGAACAAAGATCACCGTGGTTACGGTTGGAGAAGCTGAGGATATGCAAAATCAAAACCAGGTGAATGAATATTTTTCTTCAAGGCAAATTCAGGCAGATTATATTCATCGAGAGGGAAAGCCGGGGGAAGTCATTCTGGAGACGGCAGAATCCGAGGGATGTGATCTAATCATTATGGGCGGGTATAGTCATTCTCCCATAATTGAAGTGGCTTTTGGTAGTACTGTTGACCAAGTCCTGAGAGAATATCGAAAGCCGATATTAATTTGTAGATAAAATCATAATTATCTAAAGATTTGGATTAAAAATCTGTTAAAATAGTTTTAGGTACCCCCATGAAAAACCTTTGGTCCCCTTGGCGAATGTCCTATATCAAATCCCCTAAAAATAAAGAAGTTTGTGTTTTTTGTGAAGCTATTTCACAGGATGAAGACAGCAGTAATTTCGTCGTGCATAGAGCAGAAAATTCATTTGTGATCCTCAATAGATATCCATATTCCAATGGGCATATGATGGTGATTCCGAATTCCCATGTCTCTGGTCTGAACGATTTGAATAAACCGGTAAGAGCTGAGATGATGGAGCTGATGAACAAAAGCACAGAAACCTTGAAGGAACTTTTTCAACCCGAAGGATTTAACCTGGGGGTCAATATTGGAGAAGCGGCGGGTGCAGGAATTGGGGATCATGTGCATCTACATATTGTGCCACGATGGAAGGGTGACACGAATTTTATGACTTCGTTAGGCAATACTCGGGTGATCCCCGAATCTTTGGAAGAAACTTATCGACAAATCAAAGAAATTTGGTAGTCGACGAAAATTTTATTAACGTTTTTATTCAAAAAGAGAAGGAAAATGGAAGCTAATAATCAACCTGTTATTCTTAGTGCGGTGAGAACCCCGATCGGTCGTTTTTTAGGAAGTTTAAAAAATGAAAAAGCCACCGACCTTGGGGCATTAGTGGTTCAAGAAGCAGTTAAACGAGCAAAAATCGACCCGAAGGAAGTGGCTGAGACGATCATGGGGAATGTGATCTCTTCTGGACTTGGCCAAAACCCGGCGCGTCAGGCGTCCATTTTTGGTGGTCTCCCCGGAACTGTGGGGGCTGTTACGATCAACAAGGTATGCGGCTCTGGGTTGAAATCTGTGATGTTGGCCGCTTCGGGTGTGAAGGCTCGAGACGGGGAAATTTTTGTAGCAGGGGGCATGGAAAACATGAGCCGAGGACCCTTTTTAGTACATGGCCGGGTTGGTCAGTTGCGTTACGGAAATGCGGAACTGGTGGACAGCGTGCAATATGACGGGCTATGGGATCCGTTTGAGAAATGGATCATGGGAGATGCGGCTGATTTTATTGCGGATGAATATGAAGTGACTCGGGAGGCGATGGATGAATTTTCATTCAAGAGTCATCAGAAAGCATTGGCTGCGATCGAAGAGGGGAAGTTCAAAGAAGAAATTGTACCAGTTGAAATTAAGGGCAGGAAGGGGAAAATTACGGTATTTGATACGGATGAGGCTCCAAGAAAGGACACATCTCTGGAGGCTTTGGCAAATTTAAAACCAGCTTTTAGTAAAAATGGAAAATCCACCGCTGGAAATGCACCTGGGCTAAATGATGGTGCATCGGCAGTAGTGATCGCTAGCCAGGCCAAGGCGGATGAGCTAGGGCAAAAACCTTTGGCACGCATTGTGGGATATACCCAACAGGCGGTCGATCCGAAATATATCTTTATTGCTCCGGCGCGGGCGATTCCTGCCCTGCTCGAAAAAGTAGGATGGACGATGGAGGATGTCGATCTGATCGAATTGAACGAAGCATTCTCGGCACAGGTGTTGGCGGACGGTTATGACCTGATTGCCAAAGGACATGCCTTTGATTGGGATAAGGTAAATGTCAATGGGGGATCTATTGCACTTGGGCATCCGATCGGGGCAAGTGGTGCGAGAGTGTTGACGACGTTGATCTATGCCCTAAAACAACGGGGGTTGAAGCGAGGTATTGCATCTCTCTGCCTGGGCGGCGGTGAGGCCGTGGCAATGGCGATTGAGATTGTGGATTAAATTCAGGAGGAACAGATGGATGCTCTTGAACGAAATGAGTTGATCGAACTTTATGGGCGGGGTTATGACGATTTGGTTGCGTGCCTTGAAGAACTTCCCAAAGAAATATGGAAATTCAAGCCTGAACCAAAGGAATGGAGTGTACATGAAATCCTGATTCATTTGGCGGACAGTGAAACCAACAGTGCATTGAGGGCGCGGTTATTGATCTCCGAACCTGGAAAAACTTCGATGGGTTATGACCAAGACCTCTGGGTGGAAACTACGAATTACCATGATCAGAGTTGGAAAGATGCGTTAGAAGGATTGAAATGGGCTAGGAAAACGACCCTCACCTTGATAAATAATTTGGACGAAGGAGTTTGGCAACATGCTGTCATTCATCCTGAAGTATCGGAACCCTATACCTTTGAGATGTGGCTGAAAATTTATTCGGGGCATGTGGCGGGGCATATTGAGCAAATAAAAAATAATTATCGAATCTGGAAAGAAAAAGAAGAAGCATAAAACGGAGAACAACATTCAATGGAACTGAAGAAAATCTTTGTAATTGGTGCTGGAACTATGGGGAATGGGATTGCTCAAACTGCGGCGGTAGCTGGGTATGATGTGACGATGATGGATATTGCCGAGGAAGCCCTGAACAAGGGGAAAGCGACAATCGGAAAATCGGTGGGAAAATTTTTAGCTAAGGATAAAATTACTCAAGCACAGCATGATGCGGCGATTAGTATTCAAACTGAAACCGAAATGGATGCGATCTCTGAAGCTGATTTGGTAATCGAGGCGGCTACAGAAAACCCGGAATTAAAATTCAAGATCTTTGCTGATATGGATAAGTTTGCGAAACCGGGGGTGCTATTGGCTTCGAATACATCGTCGATTAGTTTGACTAAATTGGCGGCAGCAACCACGCGCCCAGAATTGGTAGTTGGAATGCATTTCTTCAACCCAGTACCCTTGATGAAATTATTGGAAGTGGTGCGTGGGTTACAAACTTCGGATGATACAGTGAACCAAATTGTTGAAATTGGGAAAACGATGGGTAAAGAACCAGTGGTGGCGAAAGATTCCCCGGGATTTGTATCCAACCGAATTTTATGCCCGATGATCAACGAGGCGATCTATGCGCTAGATGAAGGTGTGGCGACAAAAGAGGGGATTGATACGGTGATGAAGCTGGGGATGGGGCATCCGATGGGTCCTCTATGGTTGGCAGATCTGATCGGATTGGATGTGGTGCTATTTATCTTGGAAATATTGATGAATGATTTGGGGGATGATAAGTACCGCCCAGCCCCTTTACTACGCCGAATGGTTGATGCAGGGTATTTGGGTAGAAAGACAAAAAAGGGTTTTTACGATTACGATTAAACAAGCAGTATTTTGAAGGAAATTTTCATTTGAGCATTTCTAATGAAAGCTATGATTTTGTAATTATTGGTTCTGGATTTGGGGGGAGTGTTTCTGCGTTAAGACTCAGGGAAAAGGGGTATAAGGTCCTGGTGTTAGAACGGGGAAAACGGTTTGAGGATAAAGATTTTGCAATAAGCAATTGGGCTTTTTGGAAATATCTTTGGAATCCATGGATACGAAGTTTTGGCATTCTCCAAATGTCCCTGCTGAATGGCATGTTGGTTCTGCACGGCTCTGGGGTTGGAGGAGGCAGTTTAGGATATGCCTCGGTGCTGATGGAACCGAGCGAGAAAATGTTTAATGCCCCCGCTTGGAAAGATCTAGCGGATTGGAAAGCGATCTTGAGGCCGCATTATGATTCGGCGAAGAGAATGCTGGGTGTGGCGACCACCCCGCGGTTGTATCAGGCTGATGAAATGATTAGAGAAGTTGCCGAAGATATGGGCCAGGGAAAGACCTTTACCCCAACCACGGTGGGCATCTTTTTTGGTCAGGTGGGGCAGTCGGATGGCGATGCTTATCCAGATCCATTTTTTGATGGAAAAGGACCCGAACGAAATAGCTGCCGCCATTGCGGGGGGTGTATGGTGGGCTGCCGATATAATGCAAAAAACACCCTGGTAAAAAATTATTTACATCTGGCGAAAGGATTAGGAACGGAAGTCATTTCGGAAGCTGAGGTGAGAAATATTCGACCTTTGGAAGGTGAGCAAGTGGATGAGGCGCGTTATGAGGTTGATTATGTGAAGTCGACTGCAATCCTATTCAAGGGGCAAAAAACTATTCGGGCAAAAAATGTAGTGGTTTCGGCGGGGGTGATGGGGACTTTAAAGTTGCTTTTCCGGTTGAAGAATACAACGAAAACCTTACCAAATCTGTCGGAGCGATTAGGGGAAATGGTGAGGACAAATAGTGAGGCACTTTTGGGTACCACGGCAAGAAAATGGGATAAGGACTATTCGCAGGGGGTTGCAATTGGGTCTATTTTTCAAGCAGATGATGTAACCAATATTGAACCGGTTCGATACCCGCCTAAAAATGGATTAATGCGTTTGCTATCCTGGCCGTTGTTAGACTCAAGCAAGGGGATGATTCATCGAATTGGGCAGATTTTATGGCAGATGATCCGGCATCCGATTGACTTCCTGAGCAGTTTGGCATTTCCAAAATGGGCAGAGCGGTCAACGATCTTATTGGTGATGCAGACGATCGATAATAAGATGAAAGTTGCGCATGGGCGAAATTTTTGGACATTTTTTAGAAAAGGTTTGGTGGCTGGAAAGGGTGAAAAGGACAAGATTCCGGCGAAGATCGATATTGGGCATGAAGTGACCAAACGATATGCAGAAAAGATCGATGGGATCGCGGCAGGATCGATCGCTGAGGGATTATTGGGGATGCCCTCCACGGCTCATATTTTGGGAGGCTGCCCGATTGGAAGATCTGCGGAGGACGGAGTAATCGATCTGTCCTGCGAGGTTTTTAATTACCCGGGAATTTTTGTGGTGGATGGCTCGATCATGCCTGCGAACCCGGGGATCAACCCAAGTTTGACGATCACGGCTCTGGCTGAATACGCGATGAGCCAAATCCCCAATAATTAATTCGAGGTTGTGTTGGATTATAAAGAAGCGATTCGTTATTGTTTAAAAAAGAAAGCATCGTTTGAATCTTATCCTTTTGGGACGGGGGTGCCGGTGATCAAGGTAGTGAACAAGATATTTGCATTGTTCTCGGAGGATATGGACCCGGTGCGGATGAACTTGAAATGTGATCCGGAAGACGCACAGGCCTTACGGAAGGAATATGAAGCGGTGACGCCGGGTTACCATATGAATAAACAACATTGGAATAGTGTGTATTTGGATGGCAGCGTGCCAGATGCAGTGATTCGAGAAATGATCGATCATTCTTATGTGCTGGTGGTCAAAAGCTTAAAGAAAACGGATCGCGATAAAAATTATTTGTGATTTTTAATCAGTTTTAAATATGGGGGACTTGGCATTGACTAAACCAGACGTAAAGACTCCCCCCGCATATATATTTAGTAAGTCCTGAAGGTCAGCAACAGCTTTTTGCACGTCCTCCCTGCCCTCAGGATGGTGGGCTTCGGTGCAGATGACGGCGGTAGTTGTATCGGGGTTGGCAGCGGATTCGTCGGATTGACGCCAGCACCAACGACGAGCAACAACCAATTGGGTTTTATCTGAAAAGACGACTTCGCCCGCTTCAGGGTGTTGGACGTCTTTTTCGAATAAGGGGGTGAAACGTTCGGTGCCATCTGAAATATGGACGGTGATGCCAGATTGCAATTTGGAAACATCGAAAATGGCGACGGGGAGATAATAGCGAATGCTGATGAGATTGCCAATGTCTACCAAAGTATTGATCGAGGGAATATCCCCTTTTTTGGTTAATCTGCGGAGGAGAGCTTCTACCGCACTGCGATATTTGGTTGGGTTTACACCAAACTTTCTAAACGCTCCCCGCCAAGCAGAAAGGGAGGGCAGTTCACTTAAGGGTGTATCCCCAATTTTTTCGATCACTTTTTTCTGTTCTTCAAAATAAATTTCTTTTAATTCTTCCGAAGATGGAGAATTTCTCATTCCCTCAGAAAGTATGACGCCCGCTTGTATTTGGGGAAAGGTTTCTATTATTTCTGGATGGTATTGAAAACTTAATGCGTTAGCCAAATGCTCCTCCAGCCACAAGAATAGTAAAGGTGGCGACGAACCAGTGAATTAAAAATGGATAGATAAAAGATTTCGTGCGCCAAGCGACGAGGCCGAAAAGAAAGCCCCCAAAGATAGTCGATAGGGTTTCAAATTCTGGTTTGCCGAGGTGGCCTAAGGCAAAGGGCACGGCATGCAACCAAAGGGCATGATCTCCAAATTTTCTTTGATAGCCAAATAATATCCAGCCACGGAAGATGAATTCCCAACCAATGAGGTCTATAAATGTAAAGATGGGTGTGACAGAGCTTAGCTGACGGCTGTAATATTTCTCCATGGCGGGATCCCCCTTGGCCACGAAATATAAAACAGGGGCGATCAGGATGATGGCAAGGAGGGTAATTGCTAACCCTGCTTTCCAATCCCCCCACTGAAAGCCATATTCTTTTGGGGAGCGCCGCTCAGCAAAAATGATGATGAGCATCGGGACGACCATGTAAATGATGACTCGGTCTAGCGCTTTATAGCCCGTGAAATTATGGTAACTATCGATCATGATTAACAAAGTGCTCACAACGGTGATCACTACTATATCGCGATCGAAATTCAGTTCAAAATTAAATAGTTTCTTTAGCATTAGTAATCAAAGCCTGCTTTATTTCCGTCGGGACCAAATAACAAGGCAATTTTATCTGAATCTCGCCAAATGGCTAAACCCCAATTAAGGAATAATAATATCAAAATAAGAAAAGCTAGGGCGGATTTCCATTGAATATATTTAGAGGTAGTTTGGGAAATAATTTCTTTTCGGTTCACCCAAGCATAAGCTGCCCAAATTGAAAAGACAGGCAATAGAGTAAGATGGAAGCGAGCCTCAGCTAAGATTAGCACATGGGGAGTGATATAGGCCAGAACAAAAAGAAAAATGAGCCATTTTTCTTTGTTAAATTTTGAAAAAGAAAATCCAAAAGCAGCCATTGAGGTAACGATTACAAATGGCATGGTAATGATTAAGAAAATGCTAATCAATAGGGCTTGGGGGATAGGGCCGATAAAATTATTGGTATAAAAATAGGCAATGGCACGATGCTCAAGGCCAAAGAAATAACCCAATTTTCTTACCATCAAATTTGGAATTCTTCCAGGATCTTCTTTGATATACTCAATCGTTTTTTGCATTCCCTCTTCATCTCGAAGCGCATCGTCTAAATAAGGCATCAAATCTAAAGAAATACCATATTGAAAAGTACCCAAACTTTCTGGGTGGTAGCCCATATACATGTCATAGCCTAGGGCTGATTCAATAAAAAAGAAACGATCATGTAATTTTGTGTTTCGAACCCCCCAAGGCACTGTTAAGATCAAAACTGTTGCTAATAGAATCCAGGCCTGTTTTTTATCTTTAATCACAAACCAGAGCCATAATAATGCAATCGGAAGAAAGGCAAAGATCACGGAGCGGGTTAATGTGGTTAAGCCAATTAATATGCCTGCGAAGATGTAATCTCTTATTTTATGTGTTTTGGATGCTTGAAAAAGCATTACAACTGATGCCAATGCTAAGGGCATAAATGTGTTTTCAGTTGCTAAGGCGATTGGATACACAACAAACATGGGGTAACAGGCAATGATTAATCCGGCTATTTTGGCAATTTTCTTTTTTTCCGGAAAGAGCTGGGTCGCTAAGATGTAAGTTAAAACTGGTAGCGTAGCCCCCACAAATGCTTGTACTATACGGGCAGCAAAAAAACGATTTTCGAGGCCAAATAGTTTATACACTATTGCTAAAAATGTGGGGTATCCTGGGGGTCGAAAAGAGGTAAGCACACCTTGAGGATCATATTCGCCCTCGACAACATCCATATCGATATATCTTTCAATTTGTTCCAAATCCTCTTGGGCATACCAGCGATATCCATTGCCGGATTCGATGCTCCTGGCGAGCATATCGTATTGAAACATGTCGTCTAATCCAATTTTGAGCTCAGATGAAAGAAGTACAGGAATTAATCGAAGGATTAAAGCCAAAATAAAAATACTAAATAGAGTTTTATTCTTTTTCATGAGAGGAATCGAGTTTGGATGAGCGGAGAAGGAATTGCGCATTGATCAGATTTGCCAAACCAAGTATAGCGATTATGCGCGATCCAATTGTAAATCCTATCCCCCAAAGCTATCGGGATGATGGAAAATATTTTCAATATTTGCCAGGGGAATTTTAGGTAATCTAAAAGTTTTATTGCGGCTTTGGAGCGGGTGTATATTTGGCCATCTTCAACCAATATGACTGTATCCATTGCTTCCGAGGAAAGTGAATATCTTTCAAGAACCTTTTTGCCAAAATCCGATTGTAAATTTGCAAACTTGAGTACTGGCTGGGCTTCCCAGCGAAGCAGAAAAACCACCGTGGCATTGCAAAGATTACAGACACCATCAAATAAAACTAAAGGGATATGATCAGTCATAATTTAGTATAGCATGGAGATCGGAGATGATGAAATGGTTAAAACTCCCCATTAAATTTGATGATTCAGGCAAAGACAAAGAATATTTTTTCAATTCTTGTGGATCATCACTAGAATGGTTTCCCCTCGTTTAGTGAGCGGTTCTACAAAGCCGACAAGTTTACTGATTCGACGAAAATACTTTGGCATGTTGTCTTCTGTCACTGGCTCAAAATTGTATTGCTGATAAAAAGGACCTAAACTGGATTGGCACATGAGGTAGAGATCCCCTTGGTGGTTATCGATCAATTCCTTCATTAAAATTTTTGCGACCCCCCTACCACGCCATTCTTTTGTTACAACCAGGGAGGCAAGCTCATTGGAACCATCACGATGGGGTTTGATTTGACCGCATCCGATCACTTCTCCCTTAGGGGACAAAGCAACGATAAAGCGCTGCCAGTCCAAACCCATGGGGTTAATCTGTCCTTCGCGGATCAATTCCTTTATGCGGTTGGTATCCTTTTCGGTGGCTTTTCGTAGTCTATATTCTTCCATATATTTTGGAGATCCTTACTTTTCTGAAAAGATCTCCAGCAATATTTCTCGTGCCATATTGGGATTGGCTTTACCTTGAGATTTTTGCATGACCTGACCAACAAACCATCCAATCAGGCCATCTTTTCCGCCTAAATATTTTTCAACTTGGTCAGGATTCTCGTCTACGATGGCTTGAGCAATCTCGCGGATAGCCCCAGTATCACTGACTTGGCCGAGTCCTTCTGCCTCGACGATCTCTTGGGGGGATTTCCCGGTACTTTCTACTTTATCCAGTAGAGACTTTCCGGTGGGGTTGTTGACCTTCTTTGAATCAACGAGTTGGATAATTTCAGCTAAATATTCTGGTTTTAGTTTTAATTCTCCAGCCATTTTTCCGCTTTCATTCAACATTCTTTGAATGTCATTGATCATCCAATTGGAGACACGTTTGACATCGCCATCATAAGCCTTTACCGCTTGCTCAAAATAATCTGACAAGCTACGCTCGTTGGTCAAAATATCGGCGTCGTATGCTGGTAATTGATATTCATCGACAAAACGCTGTCTACGGGCAAGAGGCAATTCTGGGAAATCTTTTAGGATGCGATCTTGCCAAGCCTGATCGACGTGCACCTTGAGGAGATCGGGTTCCTTGAAATGTCGATAATCGGCTTCGGTTTCTTTAGAGCGCATCTTGCTAAGCATTTCGGTATCTTCATCCCAATCTAGGGTCCAGGGTTTAATATCATTTCCATCTTCGACTTCTTTAATCTGACGTTTGGCTTCTTTTTGGATGGCGGTGCGCACAGCTTCAATGGAGTTTACATTTTTAATTTCGGTTTTGGTATTGAGCTTGTCTTCCCCTTTGAGGCGGATGGATACATTGGCATCGGCACGTAAATGCGCTTTTTCCATATTGGCTTCGGAAATGTTGAGCCAGCGGAGTAATTGGCGGAGGCGAATGAGATATTCGGCGGCTTCGTCTGCAGAACGCAAGTTGGGCCCGGTGACCATTTCAATTAGGGGCACACCACAACGGTTAAAATCGATAAATCGACGATTTCCCTCTTTTTTTGTTTTTCCGGCGTCTTCCTCGATATGCAATTTTTCAATTTCCACCCGACGGGTGTAATCGCCCATGGGAAGGTCTAGGTACCCCCCCGTTGCGATGGGTTGATCATATTGAGTGATCTGGTAGCCTTTTGGCAAATCGGGGTAAAAGTAATTTTTTCGGTCAAAATAGGAATCTGTTTGGACCTCGGCATTCATGGCTTGGGCCAAAAGGACGGCTTTTTCTGCAACCGCAGCATTAGGGACGGGAAGCACCCCGGGTAGACCGCTACAAACGGGGCAAATATTGGTGTTGGGTTCTTCTTCCCATGAATCTGCTTTGCAAGCACAAAATATCTTGGTCTCTGTGTTTAATTGGATATGGGTTTCTAAGCCGATCACAATTTCATATTCTGGCATAAAATTCACCTAAAATTTGTTTCTTGATTAATCTAATTTCGCTAAAACTTGGGGTTTTTCTGTTCGCCAAGCGTCTGTAGCGCTGGCCATTTCATAGGCTCGACCGATACGTAATAAATTGGCCTCAGAAAAATCAGGGCCTAATAATTGGATGCCGATTGGCAATCTGTTTTCGTCTAATCCAGCAGGGATGGTAATGCCGGGTGTACCGGCATGGTTGGCGGTGACGTTAAATTGGTCGGCATACTGCATCATGACCGAATCGCCATAGACATCTCCGATTGGGAAGGCGGAGCTGGGGGTGGTTGGGGTGAGTAATGCATCCAAACCATAGTCGCCATCTTTGTCGTAGACCTTGTCAAAATCGCTGCGGATTAGGGAGCGAATCTTGAGGGCTCGTTGATAATATTGTTCACTGTATTGGGCGGCGCTGACGTACATCCCCATGAGGATGCGGAGTTTAGGTTGAAGACCAAAACCCTCGCCACGGGTCTTTCGGTACATTTGGTTAAGATTCGATACTGATTCCTTGGAACGATGACCGTACTTCACGCCATCAAAGCGATGAAGGTTAGAAGCAGCTTCTACGCGAGAGATGACAAAATAGGCGGGAATGCCATAAGAGGTGTGGGGCATGGGGACATTCTCGACGATTCTCGCTCCCATATCTGAAAGCAGATCTGCGGCACGCATTACGGAAGCCTTGATCTCCTCTGGGACGGGTCTTTCTTCAATCTGGCCAGAATCATGGTCATAATAGACGATCTTAAAATAATCGGGGGATAGGCCAATCCTTAGACCTTTGACCCCTTCTTCAAGAAGATGCAAATAGTCAGGGACGGGTATGGTTGCGGCGGTATGATCTCGCCGATCTGGGCCAGCAATTGCATTGAGCATCATGGCCGCATCTGTGACGTTTCTAGCTACTGGACCGGGGCAATCTAAGGAGGAACCGAATGCGATCAATCCGTATCTTGAAACTCTACCGTAGGTAGGTTTCATGCCGACCACGCCACAATATGCGGCAGGTTGACGGATGGATCCAGCTGTATCTGTCCCAAGAGAAAGATGGCCCTCACCAGCGGCAACGGCGGCAACACTCCCACCGGAAGACCCGCCTGTTACTCTGCTAGGATCCCATGGATTACGGGGATGGGGTTGAAAGGCAGAGGATTCGTTGGAGGAACCAAAGGTAAATTCATCCAAATTTACTTTTCCGATCATTACTCCCCCGGCATCTTCAATTTTAGCGACAGCGGTGGCGGTATATGGGGCTTTGAAGTTGGCAAGAATTTTAGAGCTGGCGGTGGAATAAGTGTCTTTGACTGCAAAGATATCTTTTACAGAAAAGGGCACGCCAGCTAAGGGACCGGGAATGATGCCTTCAGCGATTTTCTTGTCAACTTCCTCTGCTTGTGTTCTGGCACGTTTATCGGTGACGGAGATAAAAGCATGGACTTGTGTTTTATCTTCTTCACTTAGTTCCATTTTTTCTAGACTTCCGGGTCTTCCATCGACCTGCTCAATTCTTTTTAAAGAGGCGTCTAGCGCTTCCACAGCCGAAACTTCTCGGGTGCGAATGAGGATAGATAACTCATAGGCAGAAAGGTCACAAAGTTCCATATTAGTCTAAGTCCTCAAGCGGAATACCAGGCACAATAAAATATCGGTCTTCAGTTTCAGGCGCATTTTTCAAGATATCTTCTACATTTGGAAATGGATCGTGAATATCTTGCCTGAGGGGGGCACTGTTTTCCGAGGTATATGGGACACCATGGGCGGCGGGTTGAATATCGGAATCTAATGGAATGGCGACCAATTCATCCACTGCGGTAAGCTGCTTATTTAATTGATCGCGAAGGTATTCCGCTTCTTCCTCGGTTAGTTCTAAGGCAGCTAAATCGACCATATGATCAAATATTTCTCGGGTAATTTTTTCGTCCATTGGGATTCCTTATTAAAAATGATGTTCCTATTTTACCCTAATCAAATCAATAATATATTTTTGAAATTTGAGATTATGGACGTGGAATATCAGGTTTGGATGCGATTTTCCCATGCTATAATTTGTTGAAGAACCCCTCTTCGAAATTTATTTTTTTAATTATAAATTCATACTAAATGCCAAGATATTGAGGAGATTAAATGTCTTTTTCCCACCTTCTTACTGATGAACATAAGATGATCCAACAGGCTGCGCGTGACTTTGCTAAAAAAGAAATCGCACCGATCGCGGCTGAACACGATCTGAGCGGGGAATTTCCTGCTGAAACGATTAAGAAAATGGGTGCAATGGGATTGATGGGCATTGAAGTTCCTGAAGAATATGGTGGCGCGGGGATGGATACATTGGCCTATGCATTAGCGCTGATCGAGATCGCTAAAGCAGATGCCGCTCATGCAGTGATGATGTCGGTCAATAATTCACTTTATTGCCATGGCATTGTGACTCACGGTACGGAGGAACAAAAGCAGAAGTTTGTCACGCCGAGTGCATCGGGAGAAGTTCTAGGGGCCTATTCATTGACAGAGACCCAATCGGGCTCTGACTCAGCTACGATGAGGGGCAAGGCAGTGAAAGATGGGGATGAATATATACTGAATGGTTTAAAATCTTGGGTGACGAGTGGACCCGTTGCGAGCTTTGTGGTGGTTTTCATGATGACGGATCCGGATAAAGGGGCTAAGGGAATATCCGCCTTTATCGTTGAAAAGGGAACACCAGGATTTACCGCTGGACGGAAAGAACATAAATTGGGCATCCACGCTTCCCCCACTAGTGAATTGATCTTTGAGAATTGCAGGGTTCCGGCTGCCAACCTATTAGGAAAGGAAGGGGAAGGTTTTAAGATCGCTATGGGTGTTTTGGATGTAGGACGTATTGGGATTGCCTGCCAGGCTTTAGGGCTTGCTGAGGCGGCTTATGAAGCTAGTGTAGCTTATGTAGGGGAGCGTGAAGCATTTGGGAAGAAGATCGGGCAGTTTCAGGGCACGGGGTTCAAAATCGCGGATATGAAAACCCGAATTGAGGCCGCACGTGGGTTGATCTATGATGTGGCGATGGCAAAAACCCGTTCAAAAGATACAGGGGAACGCTACACATTGCAAGCTTCGATGGCAAAGTTATTTGCATCTGAAACGGCGATGTTTTGCACGCATCATGCAGTTCAAATTCATGGAGGGATGGGTTACAGCAAGGAATTACCTGTGGAGCGATATTTTAGGGATGCGAAAATTACTGAAATTTATGAGGGGACTAGCGAAATTCAACGCTTGGTTATTTCTCGTCTTGAAACGGGTTTACGGTAGTACCGGAACTTCTTAGTCAGGGCTGATAAAAGCAAATGTCCCCTTTCCTCATCTTTATAACCTCCTTGATTGGCGTTGCCATTTCCACGGGAATTGGTTATTTTTTGATTAGGTGGGGAAAAGGGGTTGAAACTCAGGAAATATTAGGGCAAGATCAACCGACTGAATATAAAAAAACAATACAAGTTCAGGGTGGACAATATATAAATCTAAACATCCAGCCCACAGAAAAAGAATCTTTTGATATTGATCTTGAAAAAGATAAATCTTTGACAATATCAATTCAACCGGATGGGAAGGTTTTTACTGAAATCCAACCTGTAGTTGGGGGATTTTCATTAAAGGGGATCGCAAGAAAATTTCGAATATTCATTTCAAAATGGCCGCTAAACCTGGCACAAAGTCTTTTATTGGGGGCATTGATACTTTACGCGGGGACTCGATTAATTCAATTAGAGAGTTATCCAATATTCTTTTTTTCTGATGAAGCAATTCAAACGAACTTGGCGCATGATCTGATTCGCGATGGGTTTAAAAATTATAATGAGGAATTTTTGCCTACTTATTTTAAGAATGTCGACAAGTATAGTTTGGGGCTGACGGTTTATGCGCAAGTCATTCCCACAATCCTATTTGATCAATCCATTTTCCTCACTCGAGCGACTTCTGTGGTGATCACTATATTGGGTGCATATTGGATCAGCGCAATTCTTAGGGATATTTTTAATATTAAATATTGGTGGATGGGGGTGCTTTTCCTTGCGATTAGTCCAGCATGGTTTTTACATTCTCGGACGGCTTTTGAAACCTGCATGATGGCAAGTTTATACGCTGGATTTATCTATTATTATCTGCGATATAGACAAGGGGAAGTAAAGTTTCTGAAGTATTCGCTGATTTTGGGCGCGTTGAGTTTTTATAGTTATAACCCTGGAAGAGTGGTTATTGTATTGACTGGATTCTTCCTATTACTTACTGATATTAAATATCATTGGGAGAATCGGCGAACGACTTTTAAATCGGCACTCTTATTGCTCGTTCTTGCATTGCCATTCATTCGATTTCAATTGAATTACCCCACTGCTCAGATAGATCAATTACGACTATTGGCATCTTATTGGATTAAACCGATTCCAATTGCTGAAAAATTTCAGATATTCTTCTCCAATTGGGCCTATGGATTGAACCCTGGATATTGGTTCTTATCCAATGAACAGGATCTTTCTAGACATTTGATGGGGAAATCCCCCCATCTTTTCTCGATTACATTTATTTTTTGGGTTGTAGGATTAATCCTTGCGATCAAAAAAATAAAAACTCCCGCTTATCGAGTAATACTTATTGCTTTATTGGTAGCGCCAAGCGGCAGCGCAATGGTGGGGATCGGAATCACGAGGGCAATGCCGTATATCATCCCGGCGACAATTTTGATTTCTCTTGGGTTTGGGAAATTTGTTGAATGGGTGTTGAAAAAATTGGGGGATCATAAGTCTTCTCAGAGAGTTGCAAGTTTATTGATATTTATCTTGCTGGGGACAGTGAGCGTGAGTATGCTTTTCAATGCACTGATCAATGGATCCAGGTGGGAAGAGAATTATGGGCTTTCAGGGATGCAATATGGGGCCAAGCAATTATTCACTAGATTGCAAGAATATATTGATGATGATCCGGAAATCAATTTTTATGTTTCTCCCGATTGGGCAAATGGTACGCAGGTTCTCAATACTTATTTTTTGAGAGATACCCCCCCGATCGAAATGGGAAATATTAACGGATATATGTTTAATTTACGGCCTGATATTGTAGACAAAACATTTGTGATGCCTGCTGAGGAATATGAGGAAGTTTTGGAAAGTGGTAAATTTGAAAATATTGAGATCTTAGAAATTATTCCTTATCCAAATGAAAAACCCGGTTTTTATTTTATGCGTATGGAATATATTGATTCGATAAAAGAGATTCTAGAAAATGAAATTGCAAATCGGCGGAGCCTTAAGAATGAATCCGTATGGATAAATGGGGAGACCGTCACGGTGAAATATTCACCAGAGGATATGGGGGAAATTGGGCATTTATTTGATAATGACCCAAATACGGTCGTGCGGACGATTGAAGCCAATCCTTTTATCATTGAGTTATTCCTTCCTGAAAAAATCGAAATTGAGGGAGTATCCACGATTATTGGGAGTGCAAATATTCACCTGCAAGTGGAAGTGTATGCGGACGAAGGGGAAGAACCCATTCTTTTTGAAACAATTTACCAAGGTTCTGTGGACGGCCCCTTATTAATATTGGATTTTTCAGACTCAATTTCTACTGACCATTTGAGAATTCTCGTAAAAGATCTCAATCAAACAGAACCAGCCCATATTCATGTTTGGGAATTGGAATTGGACGTCCATAATGTCGAATAAAAAAGGTTATTCACAAGCAAATGCTTTGATAGGGTCTTTTTTCGATTCTTTTAAATGGACGAAAAGCAGTTATGCGATATTTAGTAGTTTTATTCTCCTGATTTTGATCATTATGTATGTTTGGTGGCCATTGGTCGTGGAATATTTTAGTTATTTCCGTGAGGACATCTCGATTTGGGTGCAGATGGATAAATTATTGATTGGCATATTTCTATTTATGTCCTTAATGATCATGGCCCAAGCGGATATTAAAAAGGATCTGCCAATCATTTTGATCGGACTGGCAGGCGGATTGGTTATTGAAAGTTGGGGGACTCAAACGGAATTATGGACCTATTATACGAATGAGCGACCCCCGCTGTGGATCATCCCAGCATGGCCAATCGCTAGTCTTTCGATTGATCGGTTATATCGGATTATTCTGAGATTTACAAAGAAAATTCCTGAAAAAGTATTTACGATCCTTCATTGGTTTCTTTTGCCGGGATTTTTTATGCTAATGTTGGTTTTTATTTGGCCGACAATTGGAAAATCTTTGACGATGATGGCATTAATCTTTAGTGTATTTTTAATTCTCACTCCTAAAGATCATCGTTCTACTGTATTGGTGTTTATTGCTGGCAGTGGATTGGGATATTTCTTGGAATTATGGGGAACCACAAGATTGTGTTGGACTTACTACACGCTGGAGCAACCCCCCATTTTTGCTGTCTTCGCACACGGCATGGCTGCCGTTGGTTTTTGGAGAGTATATAAACTATTCCAGCTATTTAGTCCAAAATTCAATCTGATCTTTTCAAAAAAACTCAAAATTTCATAATTTTGCCTTAAATAAAACAGACCTCAAATCTGCTGAGGCCTGAATATAAGGATTTATATTAAAAACTTAGAAGGGGATGGTCATCCTCTCGGTGACAATCATAAAAAATACTCCGAATATCAAAACCATAAAGAAAAATTCAATGGAAATTACGAATAATTGAGCTGGGGTCATTCCAAGAAATCTTTTTGTGGTCGGTTCATCTTCAGAGGTGGGAAATGGATACAAATCCTCTTCGTCTATTGTTTTTGCTTCTTCAACAAAAGTGGTATTCTCATTTAATTCGGTAATGTCATCTAACATTTGTATCTCCTGTAGGATATTCTGAATGAGATCTATATGTCGATCAAAGCATTCATCTCTATCCTTTTTAGTTTAGCTTAAAACTAATTCTTGTCAATATTTGGTCTGAGTTGAATTTCTCCAACTTGGAAATTCTTCAATTTACCATTTTCTAGTCGTAATAGGAGACTGCCGTCATCGGCAAGTCCTTCTATTATTCCATATATTGCAATATTCTTGCCAGAAATCAATTTTACTGATTCCCCGCTAAATGCTAGTCCATTCTCCCAGGTATTTATAAATTCTCTGCTCCCTACTAAGGGCCATAAAGCAATACCATTTTGGATGATATCCCTGAGAATTTCTAATCGCTTTATTTTTCTTCCAGTAATATTATTCAAACTATTTGCGGGGAAAGTGAGGGTTTCTGATGGAGGGATGGATTCTTTTCCAATGTTGACACCAATTCCCAATATGACTGCCTTGAGGCTATCCCCCACCCAATGGGCTTCGGCTAAAACACCTGACACCTTTTCCCCCGAAACTAATACATCATTGGGCCACTTGATTTTGGCATCCAAATTAAGCTTATTGTTGATCGAGTTAGTGACAGCGAGAGCCCCTAAGCCTGATACCAGGGCAATTTCAGAATTATTCTTGTTAGCGTTAATGGGCAAAACGATGCTAAGTGCGAGTGCAGAACCGGGAGGAGTAAACCAGGATCTTCCTGAACGCCCCCTACCCTTGGTTTGTTCATCGGCAATGACAACTGAAAAAAGATCGTTATTATTTGCGGCAATTTCTGCTGCTCGATCATTGGTCGACCCAATGGTTTCAAAATATTCGACATTGTGCAAGGGTAAATGGGATAATATTTCTTGAATTGAATTTAAATTGTAAGATTGATTGGTCATTTGTTAAGTGCTTGGCCGAATAAAGGTGATTGTTGATTTTCCTTGGTTATTTAAACATTGATTATAACGTACGGGAAAATCAAAACTTATTTGCAATATTGCTTTTCGTTGTTTCCCCCCTTATACTTGTTCAAGGCAACTATTTATGAGTGAACAAAAATCTTGTCCAAATTGCAATATTTATAATTCATTTCAGGCAAAGAAATGCAAAAATTGCGGTCATGATTTGGGGATAGGTAGCATTGTGCCTGACGAAAAACTTGTGGAGGGTTTGATTAAAGATCATAAATATTCTGTTTCCCCTGAAATCTTGGTTCCTAAAGTGGGGGCTTATTTAGTTGAGAAGGGAGATATTACTGAAGGAGACCTCCGGGAGGCATTGGCCTTTCAAAAAGAAAAAAATTCCTTAAATACTCCCATTCTTCTTGGACAGGCATTGGTCGAATTAAAAATAATTGATCGAGAGGAATTAGATTTGGCGGTAACCGAGCAAATTTATGACCTGCAAAACGCGTTAAAAGATTCAAACTTGATGCTTGAACAACGTGTTGATGATCGGACAAGCGAACTGAGGAAAGCGCTGGAACAATTATCTGAAATGAATCAGCTAAAATCAAATTTCATTTCGAATATTTCTCATGAATTCAAGACCCCCTTATCGCATATGATCGGGTATATTGAATTGCTGCAGGGAGAGGTTCTGGGGCCTTTAGCCGGGGAACAAAAAAGAGCATTAGAGGTGATCAATAAATCGTACGATCGGCTTTTTTCATTAATTGACAACCTTATTCAATTTTCATTAATATCCCAGAAAAAAATTTCTCTTGAAAAATCAGAAGTCCAATTATCCAAACTGATAAAAAAAGGAATTGCGGGATTAGGAAAAAAAGAGAAAAGAAAAAATATTCAACTGAACTATAAAAATTGTGCAGATAATATTTATGTAATTGCGGATCAAGAAAAAATTACTTGGGTAATTGGGCAAATATTAGAAAATGCAATAAAATTTAATCAAGAAGCTGGCAATGTTTTCCTCGATACGTCAATCTTGGACAATAAAATTTCCATCAGTGTGCAAGATACTGGGGTAGGACTTGCTGAGGAGGAAATGAAAAAAATATTTGAAGCTTTTCATCAACTTGATTCCTCGGCGACAAGGGAATATGATGGAACTGGTATTGGCCTTTCTCTCGCTAGGCAAATCTTGGTTGCTCATGATAGTGATATAAAAGTTAGCTCAGAAGTTGGAAAGGGCTCCATTTTCAAATTTTCTTTACCTTACACAATAAAATGAAAAATAAAATCCATACAGGCACCCTCAGACATCATGAATTAGAAGCTTTATATGCTATTAGCAGGGTTGTTGCGGATACCGTTGATATTGGGGTGGCATTAGAAGAAATTACAAAAATTACTCGAGAGGTTTTTATTTTTGATAATGCTGTGATCTATACCGGCAAGGATGAAAAAAAGTTAGAACCGATTTTTGCCCGAGCTGTTGGACGGGGACGTTCTCATGAAGCTGATATGGCGTGGGGAGAGGTAGCGGCGAAGGAAGTGATCAAGACGGGTCAAAACTATTTATATCAAAGTGTAATCGACCCATTGGGAAATCGATTGGATCAACATTTCTTTTTGGGTTTACCGATGTTGGTCAGTGGAAAGGCCACGGGGGCATTGGTATTTATTCGTTTTGGGGGACCAGTTTTTTCTGAGGAGCAAGTAAATTTATCTGAATTTATTGCTACGCATATTTCCCATTTGTATGAAAGAGAAAAATTAGTAGAGAAAGTGGCCGATCTTGAAGCTGACCGGCGGTTGAATCTATTGCAAGATAATTTTATAGATATGGTCTCGCATGATCTCAATACACCCTTGGGATTCATTAAGGGGTACACAACCACCCTGCTAAGGGAAGATACGGAATGGGATGAAGCAGCCAAAAAAGAATTTTTAAGCATTATTGATGAAGAAACAGATCGGTTAAGTGACCTAATCGAAAACCTTTTGGACTCATCAAGATTACAAGATCAGACATTGCCGATGGAATTCGAAATTGTTAATATTGATGGGTTGACCAAAACTCATATAGAACGGCTTCAATTCATCTATCCAAATTTAGAAATGAATGTGGACGTAAAAGAAAAAAATATTCGGGCAAAAGTGGATCCGAAAAGGTTTTCTCAAGTGCTGGATAATATAATTAATAACGCGACAAAATATGCACCACATAGCAAGGTCAATGTAAAAATAGATAATAATGATTCAGAAATAATAATTAAAATAGAGGATGATGGCCCAGGAATTGACCCTAAGCATTTGGCAAATTTATTTGATCGGTTTTATAGAGTTGGAGATCAGGGAGATGGTGTGCGAGGTTCCGGTTTAGGGTTATATATCTGTAAACAGATAATCCATGCCCATAATGGTAAAATCAGTGTAGAGTCAGATATTGATGAGGGCACTTGTTTCACCATTTTATTACCTATCGCAGAAACGTAAATTGAGGTGAAAAATGACCATAAAAATTCTTGCAGTCGATGATGAACCTCGGTTTAACCGTCTGGTTGAAGCCAATTTGGCGACCGAGGGGTTTGAAGTAATCACCGCAAAAAATGGCGCTGAAGCGATTGAGATGATGGTAAGTGAATCCCCGGATATGGTTTTGCTAGACGTGATGATGCCAGATATGGATGGATTTACAGTTTTGGATCGGATTAGGGAATTTTCATCAGTACCTGTGATCATGCTTACAGCAAAGGGGAAGGAAGCAGATCGTGTGGAGGGGTTAAACCGGGGAGCAGATGATTATATTGTTAAACCATTTTCTGCGAATGAATTATTAGCCCGGGTTAGAGCCGTTTTACGAAGAACTGAAAAAGTTTTCCCTCCCGGGCAATCAAATATTTTTACTCATGGTGACCTAAAAATTGATTATGCAAAAGCTGAGGTTACCAATAATAACGAGGCTGTTTTATTGTCCGCCACTGAGTATAGACTCTTGCTACATTTTGCTCATAATGCGGGGAAAACGATTTCAGCCGAAGAATTACTTTCAAATGTATGGGGAGAGGAATATAAAACTGATAAAGAAATTCTTTGGGTGTGTATTTCGCGACTTCGCCAAAAATTAGAATATGATCCGAAGAAACCGGAACATATTACCACCCGATCAGGGGTTGGTTATTTGATGCCAAGGGATAAAAAGGAGACCTAATTGGCTATGCTAAAAATATTATTCATAGACCCAGATATTACAAGTAGTAAATTTCTCGCATTCACCTTTGGGAAGCTAGATTATAAAACTGGGAGTACAGATAGCGGAACAGAAGGGTTAGTAGCCGCTTATAGAGATCAACCAGAAATCATCATTATCGATCCGGTTATTACAGACATTCCTATTGAGGAATTAATGGATAAACTGAGGAGAGATAAGCGGACTGCCCATTCAAAAATAATCGCCTTATCTTCGATAACAGAACCAGGAGAACTCCAAAATGCGATTGACCTGAATTTTGACAGATTCCTGTCGAAGGGACCCGACATACTCGAGGTACTTAAGCAAGCGATATTAGAGTTAGTGGATGATGGGCAAGATTCAACTGAGGAGCTGGGGAAAAGAGTTTCCGGGTTCGTATATTCTGAAGATAATATTCCTTCGATGCCACATAATTGCAAGACTATTGTGTTAGCTAGTGCTAAGGGGGGAACGGGAACTTCAACTGTGTGTGCAAATATGGCTTCGATGTTTGCCAAATTAAAACCAAAAGCTAATATTGTAATTCTTGATTTAGTTCTCCCAATCGGTTCAATTGCTCCAATCGTCGGTTCAAAAGATAATTTGAATATTGTTGAAGCCTCCTTAATGTCCGCCGCAGAAATTACCCCGGGGTTTTTTGGGAATAAATTACCCTTTATTGAAAATTGGGGGTTCAAATTATTGGCCGGCGCGACAAGCCCAAAAGAAGCGAATAATTGCGATATTTCTAGAATTCCCATAATCATAGAATCTTTGAAAAATGAATTCGATTATTTATTCATTGATATTGGAAAATCTTTGTCAAGAATTAGTATCCCGGTTATCACGCATAGTGATCAAGTGATAATGATCTTAGGTTTGGATCAAGCTACTGTTACGCTCACCAAAACCGTCTTGGATTTCCTAAGAGGTGAGGGGCAAAATCGACAAATAGTATATCCATTAATCAATCGGGCTGTTGGTTTAGAGGGACTGCCCAAACGGGAAGTGGATGAGATCATTGGGTATGAGATTACAGGAAACCTTCCTTATATTCGGGGTGAATTTTCATTAGCAAATAACTCGAACTTACCCATACATAAAAAATTCCCGGATAATATCGTTCCCATCGCCTTGCGAGAAATCAGCCAAAAAATTCTTCAAAGATTGGAAGAAATCAGGTAATTTGGATCCTTATTCACATGACAGGCAATCCAAATTATTTTTTTCTTGAAGATTGAGCATAAAACAGTAAGCTTTAGTATAATGACAAATGTTGGAAGGAACCTATACAGGAGTAAAACTGAATGAATTTAAAATTGGCAACCACTATTCGAGCAAAAAAACTGGGGGTACTCATACGGAATGCGCGCCAAGCTGCCGGAAGATCGAAAAAAGAATGTGGTCAAGGTATTGGTGTTTCAAGCTCGACTATAAATTCATTTGAAAATGGTGTAAAAAGCCCCTCCCTGCCACAATTGGAAATGATCGCCCTTTCCTTAAGGGTTCCGATCGAATATTTTTGGCGAGCGGATATTCAGATTGATCCTTCGGAAGGTACAGAAAATCTGCATATTGAGCATCATATAAGTTTAAGGAATCTTGCAATTGGTAAAATATTGAATAAAACCAGAACCCAATTAGAACTAAGTTTAAAAGATATTCGAGAGAAAACAGGAATTACCCCAGGGAGATTGAAAAAATATGAAAGTGGGGAATCTTCAATTCAATTATCTGAATTGGAAATTCTGTGTGATGTGCTGAACTTGCGTTTGATTGACATTATTGCCTCAGATAATCCAGTTGGGGAATGGGTTCACGAGCAAAAATTTATCTCTGATTTTAAAAACCTCCCTCTTGAAACCCAGGAATTCATAAGTCAACCGATCAATCAACCTTATATCGATCTTGCTACCCGATTAAGCACATTGTCTACGGAGCAATTGCGCGCAGTGGCCGAAGGCTTATTGGAAATTACGATATAGATCCCCACCCTTTTTTAATGGAAATATTATCCGCCGAAGAACAGGTTGCTCACGCAAGGGAAATTTACAATAAAGGGGATTATAAACAAGCAGCCCATGAGTTTTCGGTTGCCCGAAAATCCTTCGAAACTCAAAATTTACCCATAAAAGTCGCCGAAATGGCAAATAATCAAAGTGTTGCCCTGTTAAAATCTGGAAATCCCCAGGGGGCATTAGATATTGTTTTGGGGACAGAAATCGTTTTTGAAAAAGAAAATGAAATTCTTTTTATGGCTATGGCGATTGGAAATAGTGCTTCTGCCCTAGATGCCTTGGAAAGAATAGAAGAAGCTGAAATTGAATACAAACGATGTGCGAAGATTTTTAAGGAGCTCAGTGAAGATCAGCTATATGCCGAAACAATGAAATCATTGTCTGCGCTGCAACTGAAAAGTGGACGACAAATTGAAGCAATTGCCAATATGCAATCAGGATTTGATGAAATTAAGCGTCCAAATATTCGGCAAAGAATGATAAAAAAACTGTTAGAATTACCGTCCAAACTACTTAACCGATAATTCATTTCGATAATGTTTCTAAACTATTCTCAAACGGAATTATGATAAAAGAAACTGAAATAAGTATTCGATCTGCGAATAAAGAAGATCGTGCACAATTAGCCCACATCATCCATTTCGAATCTTATGTTCATCGACATTTAGATTGGCGCCCCCCGCTGGACTGGATCGGTCATACCCCTTATATTATTGCTGAAAAAAATAAACGGGTGATTGGAGCTTTGGCATGCCCTCCTGACCCATTAGAAATTTCATGGATAAGAGTTTTTGCAGCCACGAGTAAATTGGGCGGGAAAAAAGCTTGGAATCTACTTTGGCCTAAAACTCAGGAAATCTTGACTAAAATGGGGACAGAATCCGTGGTTGCGATTCCCCTTCAGGATTGGTTTAAGGATATATTGATTCAAAACAACTTTGAACATGTGCATAATGTGGTCATTTTGGTTTGGGAAAGTGAAAATCTGGAAAACCCAGTTTCCAATGGTGATTTTTCAATACGACCAATGAAACCAAATGACCTGGAGGTTGTTCAAGAAATTGACGAAGCCGCCTTTGGTCCAATATGGCGAAACTCGGAAGATACGCTGAAGTTGGCCTATACCCAGGCATTAGCGGCTTCGGTGGCTATCGACAAGGATAAAAAAATCCTTGGCTATCAGATCAGTACCCCCAGCCCATTCGGTGCCCACTTAGCCAGACTGGCTGTTTTGCCAGAAACACAAGGTCAAGGAATTGGATTTCATCTTACCCGCCAAGTTCAATCTATGTTTAAGGATAGGTTATCCACAAGGGTTTCTGTTAATACCCAGGATAATAATTTTGCCTCCCTTGGATTGTATAAAAAGGCTGGATTTGAGTTAACTGGTGAAATATATCCGGTTTTCCAATACAAACTAAAATAAACTTTTTCTAAGAATAAATTGTAGTCCCTGGACAAACTGTTTCTCCCATGGCACAATTTGAGATTGATAAATGCCCAAGGAGGCACTTAAAGTATGAGTGATGAAAAAAGCACTAAAACAGGCTCAAAAAAACAAGAACAATATAAAGCCCGCCAAACACGCGCTAAAAAGGCTCAACGAAAAAAACAATTAACAAATGTCACATTTATTATTCTTGGTTCAGCTTTATTGGTGTTCGTATTACTTTGGCCATCAATAAAACCTGTTACTGGACTGACCACCCCGATTGCCCGAGCTCACCCGATGGCAGATTTTAACGCGGTGGGTGATCCAAATGCACCTTTGGTGATCGAAGAATATTCTGATTATTTATGTGTTCACTGCCAAGGATTTTTTGATGAAAATGAGCAGCAATTATTTGATGAATTTGTTGCAACTGGAAAAGTATATTTTGTCTATAATTCCTTCGGTTATCGAACAACAGATTCTGGAAGGGCCGCTGAAGCCACCTACTGCGCGGGCGACCAAGATAATTTCTGGGAAATGCACGATTATATTTTTACAAATTATGACTTTGCACAAACTAACGGGTTCACTGCGAAAGTCTTAGCCTTTATGGCTGAAGATCTTGGAATGGACATGGATGAGTTTAATGCCTGTGTCGAATCTGAAAAATATAAAGACACCGTTACCCAGGATCAAGTTGATGGGATTAATGCGGGAATTCAAGGAACACCGAGCTTCTTGTTCAATGGTGTTTTAGCAATCCCCGGGAATGATAGTTATGCGAATTTCCAATCGGCGATAAACACCGCATTGGCTGAACTCGGAAAATAATTTGAAATAGTGTAAATTAAAAGAGGCAAGGAATTCCTTGCCTCTTTTTTATTGTCTTGTAGGATCAATATCCTGATACACCGATCCAAGCTAAAATGGCGACAATGATGGGTGCAATCGCAAGGCTGGGTAAGAAATTTCCTACTCTGATTTTTTTTATCTCTAGCAAACTGCTAATGGCTATACCTAATAGTATTACACCTCCAACGGCGGTCATTTCGTTTACCATCGCCTCATTGAATACTGACTGTATTTGAACCGCCAGAAGACTGATCCCCCCTTGGAAACCTAAAATAACGATCACGGAAAATAAAACTCCTACACCAAAGATGGAGGCAAACGCCATCGCGGCAAATCCATCTAAAATGGATTTGATGGCTAGAAGTTCGTAATCTCCCGAGAGACCATCTTGAATGGAACCAAGAATTGCCATGGGGCCGATTACAAATAAAAGCGAGGTAGTAAAAAATCCCTTGATGAAATTACTCTCTTTTCTCTCTTTCCCAGATTCACCGATAAACCGATTTTCTAAAAAAGCTCCGAAGGCTTCTAGTTTTGATTCGATTTTCAACCACTCCCCTAATAAGCCCCCTACCAACAGACTGCCTAATACAATTAGGATATTGCCTGAATCATTAAACATATTCAGGCCAATCGCCATGGTGAATAAACCTAGGCCAGCTACAATGGTCTGGCGCGAGCGATCGGGAAAACGGGAACCGAAGATTAAACCGATCGTTCCCCCAATTAATACGGTAATAATGTTTAATATTGTTCCGGTCATTTGCTCTCCTCAAATATGTTTATCCGATTATATAACTCATTCACTGGGCTGTTAAGGGGAAATCGATCAAATTGTTGATTTAGGTCAATTTTGAGGAACATTTGAAAATTTCATAATAAAAGCATGAAAAAATTATGATATGCAACTATAATTAGTGGGATGATGAAAACATGGGTGCAAATATTCACCGCAGTACTTATAGGATTATTGGCCGCTGGCCTGCTATTCCTGGTTACAGGGCCTCCACGAGGGGAAGGATTAGTATTGAGACCCGCCCCGACCATTACTCCCCTTATCGTACATGTGAGTGGTGCTGTTTATAATCCTGGTGTATACACCCTAGAACTTGGCAGCAGAGTGAAAGATGCGATAGATATGGCGGGGGGATTTCTTGATAGCGCATTTATTTATAACCTAAATATGGCTCAAAATCTATCTGACGGGGATAAGGTAGCTGTTTCATTTATTTCGGATCCGGATCAACCCGCTTTAAATCCTGAGGCCTTTCAGGAGCAGCAAATTGAGATCGTGTTTCCCATTAATCTAAATACGGCCACCCAGATTGAATTGGAGGCTCTTCCAGTAATAGGACCTGCCAAGGCAGAGGATATTCTCACCTATCGTGAAACTCATGGTGAATTTACAAGTATTGAGCAAATTCAAAATGTATATGGCATTGGTCCTTCTACTTTTGAACAATTAAAAGATCTGATAATAGTCGAAGATTAGACGATTCATTTTTCCCAAATAATTTATTTCAAACGGATTATTCATTCATGGAACTTATTTATCATTCAGAAATTTGTCAAAAAGCTATTGGCACCCATTTTAGCGAAAAAACCTTAGAAATAATCATTGCTGCGAACCATAAACAGGATGGATTGTTTACAGGCTTGGTTGGTCATCCTGAATATCATTTTGATGATAATAAATTTGATGACAGTTGGGCATTTGTGAATGAGCAACATTTGATTGTGCGAAAGTCAATCTCGTTAAGTGATCTTGAAAGTGCATGGATTGCCTTCGGACGACTTTTACACGCTGTCCAAGATTATTATTCCCACAGCAATTATATAAAATTATGGATGGATACATATTCCCCAGGGAAGTTGCCAATATTAAAAGATTTTTCGGGGGTGGATGAAACGATATTAAATAGCGATGAGTTATACACGGCAAGGGTCTATTATCCGCTAGAGGCTTTGACCTATTTTGAGTTCATGCGCCCGATATTACGCCCCGTTTTACCCGCAGATTCTCATGCAAATATGAACTTAGATTCCCCAATAATGGGTGAGCTATTTCCCTATGCAATGGAAGGTGCTCGTCACCGGAGTGAGTTTGAGTACAAAAAAATCATCGAGAAATTCGATTCAGATAAAATTAGAAAATTTCACGGGAAATAATACAGCTTAGGAAATCAATATTTCCCTTAAAATCTCAATTGCAGATCGGATCGTTTTATTATGGGGATCTAATGTTGGATTTATCGCGGATAGACTAATGGCGAGCAGTGGTGTATTTACAGTAATTTCTTGGATCGCATTAACCAATTCTTGCTGGGATAATCCACCCTTCACCGGGAAATCTACTGCGGGGGCTATATTTGGATCGAGTACATCCATGTCGATATGTAAATAAAAACCAATAACATCTTTAAAATGATAACCAGCGGCCACACTTGTCCTAGCATCAGCAACTTCGGTTGGATTTAGATAACTCATGGGGGTCGTTTCAAGTAATTTTTTTTCTAGCGGATCCAAATCTCGAGTGCCCAAAAGGATGATATGTCCCAGATCAATCGGGATTTCCAAGCCAATCTCTTCTCGTAATTCTTGTAAACCAAAACCTGATATAGCTGCCAAACTCATCCCGGGTAAAAAGTTAGAAAGGGTTGTCTGGGGGGTATTGAAATCCCCATGGGCATCTGCCCAAGCGATGCCAAACTCTTTTTTCCCGAGGGCTTTTTGCAAACCGGCAGTTGCACCAATCGCATTAAGACAGTCACCCCCCAGAATCACTGGTATGGTTTGATTATTCACAGCCTGTGCCACCAATTGATTTAACATTTTTCCGATTAAGGTTAATGTGGAAATAGAATCTTCGCCTTTATTTGGGATATTTACCTCAACTATCTCAAAGATATCAATACCGGATTGCGCAAATTCTTTCTCAAGGTTTGCGGAAATTAATGCATTGGGGGCAAGCCCAACTCCTTGGTTATATTCGGATTGATCGTAAGGAACTTTTATGAGGGTTATTTTCATTTTATTATTTTTCAAAACCGATCTCATCCAAAAAGATATTTCCACTTGAGGTTTGATCAAAGGAAAAACTTATCTGGGTCAATTTCTCAATATCTAGCCTGGATTCGATTTCCAAAAATGCGGACAAGGGAATTCTCACTGTTTGCAAAATTGTTTCATTCGGTTTTTTATACTTATCTAATTCCCAAGGCTCATATTTAGTGAAATTTGAAATAAAAGTTGGATAAACAAGGGCATATTTTTCTAATGCAAGGATTGAAACCGTGTAATCTTCATCGGTTAGGGAAATTGAAATATTGATCAAATCGTTGGGAAGGTTTCTATTATCGGCAATATTAAATACGAGGAAAGAGCTTGAATTCAAATGATCACCAAGCATGAAATTATTTGGTAAATCGATATCATAGCTCCCCCTAGCGCCAGACCATCCAATTTGAACGACGTGGTTGTCCTGGTCTTTTCCTGACCGATATTCTAGTTCGACTTCCTTCCAAGGGCTGAGACCTGAGGTGGAAATGTTTCCTCCAGAAATCGAGGTGCTGGACAAATCAATATCTTCTTCAAAGGTGGCGATTGGGTGATAGGCAGAGGATTGAAATTGATTCATATATAAAGTGGGAGGGAGCCAGTCGCCTGCATTTTGAAAATCTTCGAAAAGGGGTACATATGCATTTTGTTCTTTTAGCGTTGCGTCCAAAAATGCTGAAATGTATAGAGAGGAGATATGTTGCTGTTGGTCAGCAGACAGCAGAGGTTTGGTGTTTAGATATTGACCGCGTGGTAAACCAAGATCTTGATTCCCCCAATCACTATTGAATTGGCTATGGTTGGCTTGGTAAATGTAAAGGGCGGCTTTAAACATATCCGAGGTGGGATCTGTAAAACTCACCCGCTGATATTGCCTTAGTCCAGTAAAACTAGACACATCGCCATCATGTGCCCCTTGCATTACCAGATAATTAATATCTACAAGTGGTAAAGGTAAGTCCGCTGGTTGATATTGTTGGTCGACTGGGGCGATGGCAATCACCGACCGAATATTAAAATCGAAATCAAATTTGATATTGCCATTATCTGGGTAATTCTCAAGCTGATTAAATGCGGCAGCAACAGAGACCGCTTCCCCACCCCGCGAATGCCCGATGAGGGCAATTTTATCCAAATCAATTTTTTCAAAAAAAGGATTTCCGGATGAATTATGCCAACCTTCTAATAACTCCAAATGTTTGAGGAGCATCCACCCCCGAGCATCGTTCTCGCCACTGATACCCCCTGCAAAGTATCCATTTAAAAAATTCTCATCGACGGAAACGAATATATATCCCCGACTTGCTAATAGATCGCCGAGATATGCGTAACCAAATTCTGAGTAGTCAGCCATATCATGATTGCCATGGACCGTCAGTACCAGGGGAAAAGGTCCTTCACCTTCGGGAAACCAAACCTGGGCATTGAGGGGAAAAGCCGTGCGATCAAAACCCCAATACCATTGTCTTAATTGAGATTCTACCCAATCCTCCAGGGGAAACTCATTATTTCCCATATTTAGAAACCAATTTTTGAAATCTTGGAAATCTGGGTTTGGATTATAGAAAAATGAGGAGGCGCTTACTGTTTTACTGATCAAATCCACATTATCACCATAAAACTCACGGCGGAGATCTGTGCCAGAGCCATAACTGAATGTGGTTACCTGATAAGAACCGGGTTCGGTTGGGTTGGGCGCATCAATTTGTGACTTGCCTTGAAGGGGGTCAAAATCGATCAGATGGACGTCCGTGCCAGGGTTTATTAGCCAATAGACCAGGAAAATATTTACAGCTATCGTGGAAAGCAAGGTCAGAGTAGTTAGAACTTTTCTGCTGGCATTCCCTTGTTTGAATTTGCCACTGATAATATATGCGATTGACCCGCCGAGGAGCATCTGAATGATAACTAGAATTGTTACGGGCAAGAAAATCAATTCTTCTTTGAGGTCAGAAATATTTAATAGAAAGATGATTCCGCCTGAAAGGATGGCGGTAACTCTTGCAATGGGGGCAATTACAATCGAAAGTACCCAATTAATTATTCCCTGGAGTAGGTAATAACCCAAGGCCGCGATTAGGCCGGATCCGAGGATATCGAACCAGAAACCAAAACCAGAATGTAAATCTGAGCCAACAAAAATTGCAAATGCTACTAAGGTAATACCGACCATCCAGGAGGAGCCTTTTAACAAGTATTCATTTGGAAGAAATTGGGTAAACCATTTAATAGCTTTTTTTATACGCTCTTTGAATTCTTTATCTATTTTTTGATCGGCACTGGGTCCTTGGGTCATTCAATCTCCAATAATTATTCAATAATATTTATTTATTATAAGTTAAATACGTTACAATTTATTTAGAATCATATAATCGTCACAACAAAAAATACATTATGAAAAAAACAATCGTTAGAGTTCCGGCCAGCACTGCCAACCTTGGACCAGGTTTTGACTGTATGGGGTTGGCCTTAGATCTATGGAATCAAGTAGAATTTATGATCATAGATCATGGCTTTATAATCAATGTTCAGGGGGAAGGTGAAAACGAAATCCTTAAAAATCAAGATAATTTGATCTATAAGGCATTTTCAAAAACCTATCAGAAACTCGATTCAACTCCCCCTAATAATCTTGAAATCACCTGTCAAAATGCAATTCCTTTAGCTTCGGGGTTAGGATCTAGCGCGGCTGCCACATTATTGGGAATAATGGGGGCAAATTCTTTGCTGGGGAATCCTCTCAATAACCAAGAAATGATCGAATTGGGAACTGAAATAGAAGGCCATCCGGATAATATTGCCCCTTCCCTTTTAGGGGGATGTACGATCTCCCTGAAAAGGGATAATGGAATATTAACTGAAAAAATTCAGACCCATCCATGGAAAATTGTCGTTGTACTCCCAGAATTTGAATTATCTACCGAAACTGCTCGAGATGCCCTACCAGAACAAGTAACTGTATCTGATGCGGTGAGCAATATTGGGAATAGTTTGTTGGTTGCCCAAGCTTTACAAAAAGGGGATTTGCAATTGCTAAAACAAGCGATGGTAGATACTCTTCATCAACCCTATCGTGTACCGTTGATCCCTGGAGCTGCGGAGGCAATTTTGTCAGCTCAAGAAATGGGAGCTGCTGCTGCGCTATCTGGGGCTGGACCCAGTGTGATTGCTTTTACGAATAAGCATTCAGATAAACTCGGGGAGAGCATGGCGAAAACTTTTTCTGATGCAGGATTAGATTCAAGAATTTTCAATTTAGACATTGAAAATCATGGTGCTTTTGTACTTTAAAACCGGATTACACCCCTATTCAATTCAAACAAAATTACAAATCTGCTCGATTCTTTATGTTTGCATTCACTTTTGCCTCGGCAGAATCGGCGCGCTTTTCGAGGGATGAAATTGATTCGATTAGCTTTTTGGTCTCATCTTGATCTGTGAGGCTGGCTAAGTTGATCTTTACATTTAGAACAGCACCAGTGAAAGAGGCCCTAGCCACCGCATTGCCAGAAGCACCGTCGGAGATCGCGTTTAGGTTCCCGATTTCGGTCACTATACTGGCTAGCTCCATTGCCTCAACCGCCATCTCTGCAACTCCTAAAGGAACCTTTGCGGCGTGTAACATGGCTGCTTCAATGGCAATGCCGCGAATATTAATTTCTTCCTCCGATGCTTTTGGGAGTTTGTAAGCGGCCATGACGTCTTCAAAGGCTTCAGAATCAATTTTTACAGCTTTGGTTAAATCCTCTTGGATACGATCTGCCTTTCCTATAATTTCCAACATCTGGGGTTCGATTTCTTTATATTTTTTCTTGCCGACTGATAAGCGAGCAACCATGGCGACCAGGGAGGCTGCCATAGCGCCGGCGTATGCAGCCGCAGAACCTCCGCCTGGGGTTGGATCGCCCGAAGCGAGGCTGGTGAGAAAATTGGTAGTACTGGATTGCATCCCCTCTTCAGCTTGAGCATTTTGCATGCGAGTTTCTAGGATCTGGTTAGAATCAAAATCATCTAATTGCAAATACCATGTGGCTGCATCATTCAGCGCTTCCTGGGGAATTAACCCAATTAATTCACTGTGTGTGATCTGGACTCCATACCTAGTAGCTTCACGACGAATCATTTCCACCACCCGAAACACGGGGGTGCGTTTGAAATTCGTGAGGTTCATAGATACTTGAGCCTGTCCATCGACGAGCATTCCTAAACCTTTTACAAAACGTAACCCACCTGATAGATGCCGGACAGCCTTGCCGATCTTCTTTGCGATCTCCACATCATCTGTATTCAAGTAGACATTGTAGGCAACGAGGGGTGATCTGGCCCCAATGACGGTTGCTCCAGCGGATCCCATCTTACTTGGACCAAAATCGGGAGTGCGATCAGGATTGTTTTCGATCTCAACTTTTAAGCCTTCATATTCCCCTTTTCTGATATTCGCCAGATTTTTTCTCTCTGGGATTAAAGCGGCTTTTTCATAAAGATAAACGGGGATGTCTAATTCCTCACCAACCCGCTTGCTCACCCTTTTGGCAATTTCAACACATTCGGTCATGCTGACATCTGAAATAGGGACAAACGGAAACACATCTGTGGCGCCAATGCGAGGATGTTCCCCTTCCTGGGTATCCATATCGATAAATTCTGCTGCTTTTTTAATGGCAACAAAAGCGGCCATTTCAACCCCTTTGGGTGAACCCACAAATGTAACTACTGAGCGGTTATGATCGCTATCTAGGCTAAAATCTAGCAGAGTAACGCCTTCAACTGCCTTGATTTCGGAGACAATAGCCTCTATGACTTCTGGTCGGCGTCCTTCTGAAAAATTTGGAATACATTCTATAAGGGGATTCGTCATCTTCCCTCCAATTAGCTATAATTTTTTTTACATTATACCGCCTAGATTGATAGAAAATTGGCCTAATTCTGGCATCTGTTTAAGCAAGAAATCTTCAAGCATCTGCAAAACAGTGCGTTTTTCACCCCACTGGTATAATCGGAAATTGAAGGTAAAAACATATTACGATGAAAAAAAGAACCAAAATCACCCTCTTATTCCTTTTCTCACTCCTTCTTGTTTTCGGCTGTAATTTACCCACAACGAAACTCTATACCCCTTTCCCCACCCCACAAAAGAAATTTTCAATATTACCTCCTGACTTTACCCCAGACCTCACTCCAGAAGAATATATTGGCGTACCCACACCCGATGCGCCCCATACCCTACCGTCGATAGAGGTGGACTCTGAATTTTATATTGTGAAATCTAATGACACCTTAGGAATCATCGCCAATAAATATGGGATAAGTCTGGTGGCTTTGATGGAAGCAAACCAAATCAGTGATCCGGATTTTATTAGCCCGGGTCAGGGAATAACAATCCCACCGCCGATTATTGGAGAAATGGGTCCGAGTTATAAATTGATTCCTAATTCGGAATTGGTAGATGGTCCGAAGAATGCGGGGTTTGATATTTTTGAATATATCAATCAATTTGATGGACAGATAAGCTTATATCGGGAGGACGTACAAGGAAAAGAGCTTTCTGGAACAGAAATAGTGGCGATGATTTCAAATAATTATTCTGTAAACCCTCGGCTGTTGGTCGCTATACTGGAGTTCCAAAGTGGGATGCTTACTACAAAACAACCCCTATTAGATGATACTTCCTTCCCAATGGGTTTGGAGGACAGCCATCGGGAAGGTTTATTTTTTCAATTGGCCTGGGCCGCAGACACGCTTAACCGTGGATATTATTTATGGCAATCCAATGGGTTGAGTGCGTTCCTCACAGCGGACGGAAAATTAATCCCTGCGCATCCTGAAATTAATGCGGGGACTGCCGCAGTGCAATATTTATTCGCAAAACTATATGATGAGAATAGTTGGCGGCAAGCAATATCAGAAGTTGGTTTTACTCAAAGCTTTCAGCAACTCTTTGGCAACCCGTTTTCATGGACTGTTGACCCGATTTTACCAATGGGTCTAAGACAACCAGAAATGCAATTACCCTTTGAAGAAGGTGTCGCTTGGAACTTCACCGGTGGCCCCCACGGTGGATGGGATAACGGTTCCCCATGGGCAGCGATCGATTTTGCGCCAAAGATGGAAGTTTTGGGATGCAATTCAAATGACGCTTGGGTGGTGGCAATGAGCGATGGTTTAATCGTTTATGCCAATGATGGTATGGTGATCCAAGATCTTGACGGAGATGGCTACGCTCAAACCGAATGGGCTGTCACTTATATGCATATTAGCTATGAAAACCGGGTGAATGTGGGTACTTATCTATATGCGGGAGACCGAATTGGCCATCCTTCTTGTGAAGGTGGGTACTCCACCGGGACACATGTACATATCGCCCGGCGGTATAATGGAGTTTGGATACATGCCGATGCAGAAATTCCTTTTCTAATGGATGGATGGATGGCTGTTGGCACTGGTGATCAATATGGTGGTAGTTTTTCGAGAGGAGATCAGGTCGTCGAAGTCTGCAATTGCCAGGACGAGAAGAATTCGATACAGAGATGATCTTTAATTTATGAATACTAAGAAAAAAGCTTCAATAAAAATCATATTCTTCATCATTGTTGCAAGTCTGCCGCTGATGTTTTGCAGCAGCGGTTATATCACCCCCTATAGTCTGACAGCTACGGCTGCTCCATTTATTGAGACAGCCGTTCCTACCGCCTATTTTGTAGGACCTACAAATCTTCCAAATTCAGAAGCAACCCCCCTCCCCACAGAAGATTCTGCTGTGATTTCGCCTATGCCAAGTGTGGATCCAAATCTAACTGCGACTGAGGCCCCTACCCCCACTGAAACCCTAGAACCCATAGCAGCGGATACCCCGCCCATGCTTTATTTTGCTCAATCAGGGGATTCTGTACCAGCTTTAGCAAATCGATTTGGGGTCAATCAATTTGAGATCGTTTCTGCTGAAGAAATACCAGAAAATGGATACCTTTCACCGGGGCAAATGATGATGATTCCCCTTCGACTCGCGCATACTTCTCCGGAAACACAACTGATACCGGATAGTGAGATCGTTTATTCTCCCTCCGCCAATGATTTTGATATCCGCGCCTATGTGAATTCGATCGGTGGAAAATTAAGTACGTATAAGGAATATTTGGGAACTAGCGGTGATAGCACTGGACCAGAAGTGATAGAAAATGTTGCAGAAGTAAATTCGATCAATCCACGCATCTTATTGGCCTTACTTCAATATCGAAGCAATTGGGTATATGGACAACCGTCAACCCTTTCGCAAACAGACTATCCTTTAGGAAATAATAATTATCGTGAAAAGGGTTTATTTAAACAATTAAGTTGGGCGGTCAATCAGCTTTCAGTTGGGTACTATGATTGGCGGGAAGGGAAAATCACCCATTTGAATTTTTCTGATGGCAACTCGGTTCGATTGGCTCCAACCCTCAATGCGGGTACAGTGGCGATACTCTATTATTTCAATCAGGTGTTAGGTTATGATGAATGGCTGCAAGCGATTGACCCAAACACAGGGTTTTTGAAATTTTACACGGAGATGTTTGGTGATCCATGGGGTCGCGCGGCTCAAGTGGAGCCTTTGTTACCCTCAAATTTGAGCCAACCACCTCTTACCCTACCTTTTTATAAAGAACAGGTATGGGCCTATACCAGTGGACCCCATGGTGCATGGCAATCGTTGGGATCGCTCGCGGCGATCGATTTTGCCCCGGGGGCAGAGATATCCGGATGTGTAAAATCTGATAATTGGGTGTTGGCAAGCGCGTCCGGAATCATAGCGAGGATGGATGTGGGTGTGGTGGTGCTAGATATGGATGGCGACGGGGATGAGACTACTGGTTGGAATTTATTATATTTACATTTAGATAATACTGATCACCTATCTGAGGGTGAATGGTTAGATGTAGGGGATTTTCTTGGAAATCCTTCCTGTGAGGGTGGGAATTCCACCGGAACTCATATTCATTTCGCAAGAAAATATAATGGCGAGTGGATCACCGCGGGTGGGGCAATCCCGATGAATTTGGGTGGCTGGGTTGTTGAAGCTGGGAATGAGCCTTATGAAGGTTTCCTCAATCGAGGGAATGAAAGAATAAAGTCTTGTATTTGTGGTGCATTTTATACCCAAATCATTAGAGAAATTAGCGATCCGTAAAGATTGAAGCTCATGAACCCCAAGAAAATAATCCTCCCCCTATTAATTACGATCCTTATATCTGGCTGCATTTCAAATAATAGTGCAAGCACATTGGTTCCAATCGCATCCTCGAATACACCGCAGATATTGCCGGAATACACCCCTCTTCCCACCCGCCCCCAATATTCCCCTGGCGAACTGGTTTCATATACTGCTCAAACCGGGGACACTCTACCTGTTCTTGCAAAGCATTTTAATTCCTCCGTTGATGAAATCCTTAGGGCAAATCCGATCATTCCTGATTCGGCGACAACGATGCCTGCCGGGTTACCGATGGAGATTCCAATTTATTATAGAAATTTCTGGGGATCGGCTTATCAGATCATTCCGGACAGCGAATATGTAAACGGCCCTGCTGTGGTGGATTTTGATACTCAAGCATTTATTGAACAATTTCCGGGTTGGTTATTAGGTTATTCTGAGTTTGCGGAGGGTGGGACGCTCAGTGCAGCTGAAGTGATCAACCGAATCTCTTTGAATTATTCAATTAGTCCAAAAGTATTGATCGCCTTGATCGAATATCAATCGGGAGGATTATCGAGTGCTGTGCAACTCCCTTCCGAAGCTTTATACCCGCTGGGAAACCAAGATCCATTGAGAAGAGGGCTTTATTTGCAATTGTCTTGGGCGGCAAATCACCTTAATAATGGTTATTACGGATGGCGAGGTGGAGAATTAATCGAATTTGATCGGTCCAATGGTACGCTTGATAGACCCGATCCTTGGCAAAATGCAGCGTCCGTAGCTTTTCATATTCTATTTAATGAATTGCATTCCGGGGGAGATTACGGTCAAGCGATTGGTCCTAATGGAATTGCACGGACATATACTCAACTTTTTGGTAATCCATGGGATAACAACGAGGCTCATATTCCTGGGAGTCTAACTCAGCCAGGATTCATATTACCTTTTTCGGCTGGGGACACATGGTCCTTCACGGGTGGACCTCATGCCGGCTGGGGAAGCGGGGAGCCACTAGCTGCACTTGATTTTGCCTCCCCTTCCGAAACAGTGGGATGCAACCCTACATCAGAATTTGCATTAGCTATTGCAAGGGGATTGGTTGTTCGGTCTGAAACCGGTATTGTTGTTTTGGACCTCGATGAGGATGGAGATGAACGAACAGGATGGGTTATCTTTTATTTGCATTTAGCAACTGTGGATAGGGCTGAGGTAGGTACGATATTAGAAATGGGGGAACCGATTGGGCATCCCTCTTGTGAAGGGGGCACTTCAACAGGTACACATGCTCACCTTGCACGAAAATATAATGGTGAATGGATCAGGGCTTCAGGCACATTGGCATTCAATATGGAAGGATGGATTCCGGAAATTAGTAGCGAGCCTTATGGGGGGACATTGACACGATTTAATCAGGTGGTTACTGCATGTGTCTGCGCAAACGCTGCTTCCCAAATTACTTCTACGGGAAAAATAGATTTTATTGTGCCTTAATATTTAAATTTCGCAATTCTGTAAAACAGATTCACTCTAATTATTCTTTTTAATTCCAAAACCTGAATAGATCAATTCCACTGCCCACTAGGCTGGCGTTTAAATTCGCATATTCGATCAATTTGGAAATAAACTGCCAAAAGAAATCACGGAGAGGGTTATTGGAAAAAAAGATAAACATAATAATCAAGAATGTAAATCTACCTAGAGATGATAATGACCTGACTGCGCTACTGGGCAGAAATGGCCGTAATATGCCAAAGCCATCGAGGGGTGGCAGTGGAATCATGTTGAAGACGAAAGCCGTAATTTGTAAAAAGGTTAGAAAAGAAATCCCTGCCCAAAATTCCAGATGATTCACAAAACTTTCTGAATTTGTGCCGATGGTTACAATAGTGACCAGAAGAATGGTGAATAATGCGGTCATTAACGGACCCGCAGCAGAGACCAAAGAACGCATTTTTTTATTTGGAATGGCAGCCATATTTATATATACGACACCCCCAGGGAGGCCAATTCCCCCCATCACCAGGATAACTAGGGGAAGAATGATGCTCAGGGTTCCGTGAGTGTATTTGAGTGGGTTGAGGGTGAGATAGCCCTTGTTAATGACAGATTTATCGCCTGCCCAATATGCAACTAGGGCATGCCCAAACTCATGCATGCTGACAGAAATGATCCAACCCATCGCCACAAAAAAGAACACTGCAATACCAGGATCTACCCAACGGTTATAAGCGGCTAACCCAGAACCGATCATGATGATCACCATCCCCCAAAAAACTATACTGGTCTTGCCAAGAATACTAAGAATGCTTAACCTTTCGTACTCTTCAGGTTCGGATACAGCTTGAATAATTTGAGGTCTTGAAATTATTTTAGGAGGAAGAGATTTCAGATCGGTTAATACCTGATTATAGTTGACCCCTGACCTTCTCAATACTGGGTAAGCCTTACTATTCAAATTTCGCAATAAGCCAATTAATAGATGTTCTGTGCCAACCTGCCTGGATTGAAGGTTATTTGCAGATTCCATTCCAAGGTCAAGAACTTTTTGAGATGCTGGGGATAATTCTGGTTTTCCGGTTTCAGATTTTTTAATCAATTTAATGCTTTGGAGAAGATCGCTTTTAAGATCTACTATGTTAACCCCCAAACGTTGGAGAATAGTTACAGCAGAGCCTTCTTTCTCTTCCAAAATACCTAAGAGAAGGTGTTCTGGTTCTACATTTTTACTTCCTAATCGTTCTGCTTCTGACTGTGTCCAAGTCAAAACCCGGGTGGCTGATGGAGAAAAACGATTTTGTATTGCGGACATATATGAATCCTTTATTGATCTTTGATGTATTCTTCCTACCTGGAGGGTATTATACTCGAAAGAATAATTGTAAATATACTCTTACAAAAGACAATTAAATTAAAAATGCCAGGGATTTCCTGGCATTTTAGGTATCAATTTATCTAAAGAATTGCTTCGGTTTCAATGATTTTATATGACATATCGATATCGACCGCTTTCTTTATCATATTTTGGGCGGGGCAATAACGCTCATATGATAGAAACATTGCCCGTTCAACGGCTTTGGGATCAATATTATTTCCTGTAACAATATATTCAATATTCACAGAAGTCCAAACCCTGGGGTGATTTTCGGCTTTTTCAGTGTGTACCTTCACTTCAAAATCTGTTACATCCTGGCGCTTCTTTTGAAGGATCGATATAACATCCATGCCCGTACATCCTGCTAAACCAATTCCTAAAAGTTCCATCGGCTCAAAGCCTGATTCGCCTTCTTCTGGAGATACGGCTAGATCGAGAATATTTCCAGAATCCCCTGTTCCTGAAAATAATAGATCTTTACCTTTCCAGTTCACTTTTGTATCCAATTTATTTCTCCTTAGCTTATTTCCAAATAGCGATTAATTTGCTCTATATACACAATAGATGAAAATATTTATGATTTCTTACTCATACAAATTAATAAATGTAAAATTATTATAGATCAGAAAAAATCCTAATTATAAGTTTTTCTAATTGGGTCAGACCCTTTTGCAAAGGGTCTAGGAGAATAAACTCATCTTTTGAATGTGCTCTTCCCCCCGCGGTTAGCCCAATGCAAATTGCCGGAAGATCCATGCTTAAGGGAATATTTGCATCTGTTGATCCCACAATCAATTTCGCATTTCCACCATTATTTTTTATGACATCTTCCGCTAATTTTACAAGTGGATGATCTTTGGAGAGCCCCCCAGCAGGGCGATCTCCTATTTTTTCAACCTCAAATTGCAAACCCGAATATTCTGAATCTTTGACCGTTTTTCTTACTTGAGCAACAAGGTCATTTAATTCGGGTTCTTTTTCTGATCTTAGGTCGAGGTGAAAAGATGCCTCTGAGGCAATGGTATTAATCGAGGTGCCTCCAATGATCTTGCCCACATTCATGCTGGTTTTTGGATCCTTTGGGAGTTTGATTTCAAGTAATTTCTGGATCAAGGTTACAAGCTCATGGATTGCCGAGGGAGAACCATAATCAACCCAGGAATGCCCTCCCATTGTTTTGGCACTAATGTGAAATCGCCTTACACCTAAACCCTTATGGTAAATATTTCCTTGTCCCATTCCCTCTAAAACCAAATATGCTATGGGTGAGCTTCCAAACTTTTTTGCGATTTCCCGCATGCCCTTTAAATCTCCCAATCCTTCTTCACAAGAATTGGCTACAAACCAGATATCTCCCGGAAGTTGAAAATCTTGCGAGCGGATTGACCAAAGCAATCCAAATAAACCAGCTACACCCAAAGAGTTGTCTCCGAGGCCAGGACCGAGGACTTTATTCCCTTTTTTTCGGGTTGTCAAATCTGTTTCAATTGGAAAAACCGTGTCAAGATGTGCGGAGATTATGATCGGTCTTTTATCCCCTTTCCCGGGAAGGCGGGCATAAACATTATTTATTTTATCGATAGATATATCTTCAAGCCCCTCCTCCTTGAATTTCTCAAGGACAAATTGAGCCCTATTTTGTTCATGAAATGTGGGAGACGGGATTTGTTGAATTTCTATGGCAAGATCGAGGACTTGTTTTTCAAATTTCATATCAAACCTCACGAATAGATTCGCGTAATCTATCTAACCGCGCTTGAGGTAAGCCGGGTAATACATCATTGGCATAAAAGGGTCCACTTCCCTCAACAGCGAAAGATGCGGCTACATTTCCATGCAAGACCGCTTCTTTTGGGTCAAAGGTTTTTTTGTATCCGACTAAAAACCCGCCACAAAAAACATCTCCTGCCCCAGTTAGGTCGACCATACGGGAGGGATACGCTGGAACCTCGTATTTTTTCTTGGCAGCAGTATCATATATATATTGACCCTTCTCTCCTCGTTTTACAACCACAATTTCAGCCCCCCAATTTCCGATCATTTCGATCATTTCCCAAATATCTTCCGTTTTTCCTTTAAAAAATTCTCTGATGTCCCCCTCCGAGGGTAAAAATGCGGTCAATCCTGGAAGAATAGAAGGAAGTCTATCCCAAAAATCGGGATTCATATAACCTGCCCCAGGATCGAGGGTGATGGAGGTGATCCCCAGTTGACGGAGAACAGAGGGCATAAGACTATGTGTCATAAAATCTACAGCACATAAATGGGCCGTATTCGCATATTGATAATTTTTTGGTATATCAGATTCTCGGAGAGAGATATTAATTAAAATTTCTGAACTATCCAAATTTAAATTTGGGTCTTTATACCCCAAAAGGGATTTTGGAAATGTAATTCCTAATTTTGCAAAATGGCCGATGGGGTCTTGTGTCGTGCTGGTTCTTATATCGGAATAAGCCCTGAAGGATCGCAAATCAAGTTCTTCTGGAAGGATATTTATGCCTTCAATGTTAAAATTGTTGTTTTGAAGATTTGTGATCCAAGTCCTGGGAAAATCCTCTCCCACACGTGTTACCAATCCGATTTCATTTTTATCTTCTAACCAAAGGGCTGATCCACCCGCTGCATAAAGCAAATTCCCACCCATAATATCAATGAAGTGCTTTTTTTCAGGAGTAATTAAATATTCCCGTTGAAATTTTCCGAGGAGTAAATAGATGGGGGAAAGACTCATAAATTTTTAGCGAGACTATATATCAATGAATGTAAATAAATCCCCTTAAAAATTATTTGTTATAAATTTGTGATCTGTCTTAATAGACCCAGCACCAACATTCCTAATTGAAATCCGCGAGCGGGGGTGATGGAAGTTCCTGTTTCATCCCCTTCCACTTCTTTTACTAAAAGATTTGCTGCAAAAACTCCTATCAAAGCACCCACTACTCCCCCGATGATCAATGCGTTCGTTTTAATTCCTTTATTGTCTTCCATACGTATTGCCCTTTTTATTTTCTTCCTAGAAGTATATCGATGACGGCGAGAAAACTTTGAATTTGAATGATTGGTTTCGCTGAAATATCTGCCCCTGATTTTATTTGGTTTTCTAAATTATTGATCGCGTCTTGGGTTAATCGAGCATAGGGGGGTAAAAATTTCAATAAATAGCTCACCAATACGATCAGAGCGATAAATAATATAAATATAATGATGCCAAGGAGCAATGCGGGTAGGGTCAATAAGATCAGGGAAATACTCGACCATTCTTGAATTGTCCCGACATTTTCTATAACCAACCATGTCACAATCGCAATCGATACGAGCAAAATAAGTATGATCGGTAGGGTAATTTGACGGAGTACATCCCGACGATATGCCCTTTTTGTGACTGGGTTAGGTGCTGGTAATTGTTTTTTTACCACTGGTGAAATTGAATTTTCTTCCATAACAGCATTATTTTAGCATGATAATGACTCTTTGATAATAATCGGGGAATTAATCTTATAGTTTCCTGATTATTTTTGGCAATTAGGCGTATTTTTTTAATATTTTCATGACGCTGGCATGATATCCCATTCCGAAAATGTTCAGGTGGTTTAATAAATGATACAAATTATATATATCTGCTCGGTTCTGCCAATCGGGTTCAATGTCTGAGAATTTTTCATAAGTCCTATAAAATTCCACTGGGAAACTTCCAAATAATGTTGTCATGGCAAGGTCTGCCTCAGGCCAAGCAAAATGTGCAGCAGGGTCGATGATCACAGGTTCACCGATTGGACCAATAATAAGGTTTCCCCCCCATAAATCTCCATGGATTAGGCTTGCTTTTTGTAAGGGGATCAGTTCTATTAATTTTGAGGCGAGCGAGAATACAAAATTTACTTCCTGGGTGGTTAATAAAGAGCTTTTTGCTGCAAGCTCTGCCTGAAAAATAAGTCTTTGGTTGGCAAAAAATTCAAAACCATTTTCGGTTTGGTAGTTACTTTGGGGGGTGCTGCCAATATAATTATCCTGAGGTAACCCAAATTCTAAATTTGTTACTTGATGAAGAGATACCAATTGTTGACCAAATTTTTTCCAGCAATTTGTTTTCCTCTTTCTTGATCTAATATCTTCAAGAAGAATAAAATTGTCACCAAATAGGTGAACCTTTGGCACTCTGGGACCCGATTCAATATCTAATAATTCTAAGCCTTCTGCCTCCCGGAGAAACATATCTGGGGGGCAATTCTTATTTATTTTTAAAAAATAATTAAACTTTTTATTTGTCTTTAATCGAAAAGCTTGATTAATACTTCCCCCACTTACAGGTGAAACGGAATCTACTTCCCCCTGGCCATTGTTCAATAACCAGTTATCTACAGGTTCAGGAATCTGAATATTCAAATTGAATCTTTCCCTTTTCAATGGCTTCTAATAACCCCTGGCATGATCTTTCAACAATTTTATACACATTTACAAAGCCATCAATTCCACCGTAATAAGGATCTGGAACGGAACCATTTTTGGCGGCTTTTGGATCAAAATCCCTCATAAGGGAAACTTTTTTTTCAAGGGTCTTATGCCCAGCCAATTTGAGGACATTGAATTGATTATCCGTGTCCATTGGAACGATCAGATCAAAGTCTTCAAAATCCTTGCCAAGAAATTGGCGACCTTTTCCATCATAAACTAATCCGAATTCTGAGGCGACCTGTCTCATTCGCAGATCAGGAGATTCTCCAATATGGTAGGCAGCGGTGCCGGCAGAGTCAGTTTGATACTTGTCTTCCAATCCAGCTTGTTTTGCTAAGTCCATGAACATATGCTCCGCAAGCGGACTGCGGACAATATTACCTAAACATACAAAAACTATTCGAATTGGTTTCATTTGGGAATCCTCCGTCTGTAATCAGATATGATTATAATCAATTTTATGAAAGAAATTTTTATTATAAATCGCAATCTATTAACTTTTAAATAAAAAAATCAAGCCGATGGCTTGATTTTTTTTTGATTTACATCCCAATCTATTTTTTCTTTTCGTCAATTTCAACTACATCTGCAGTTTCAGGAAGTTCAGGAACAATCAACATCATCAATATGTAGATCACCCCACCACCACCGCCTACAAACAGCAATACGACGAATAATAAGCGAATAATCGTTGGATCCAGATCCAAATATTCTGCTAATCCTCCGGCAACCCCGGCTATCATTTTTTCATTTTTTGAACGGTAAAGTCGTTTAACTTCAGACATTATTCAATCTCCTAATATTTTTCTTTGTTTACTAATATATACGGCGAAAAATATATTTAGTTGCAAAAAATAATTAGAAATTCCTTATAATTACTAAAATCTAGTACCTATCAATTTTGCAAATACTTGAACAAATTTAGCTTTGAAAATGTCTTATAATTTGATTATTATTGGTTGTGATTACGGTTATGATTATTTATATAATTAGAACTATTTATTGATAAATCAAATGATAAAAGAATATCTCATCCTCATTGTTCCACTCGGAATTGTTGTTCTTATATCCCTATGGTTGGCGTTCATCGCATGGAGGCGACGAGCTGCTCCGGGGGCGTCTTCATTTATGTATTTAATGTTGGCCATCGCATGGTGGACAGCTGGATATATTTTTGAAATTATTTTTATCGATATTAATCATAAAATATTTTGGGCAAAATTTGAATATATTGGAATTCTCACAATTCCGATCGCGTTTTTAGAATTTGCAATACGAAACACGCGGTCAAATAAATATAATAATTGGAGAATTCATACTTTATCTGGATTATTATCTTTAATTTTCTTTGTATTTATATTTTCAACCGAAAATTATCCTTGGCTTTTTGCTGATTATAATATTGAATATTTAGAGGATATTCCCCTATTGGTCATTAATTATGGGCCGCTATTTAAGGTGATGGTGGCAACCATTTATCTGAGGATAATAATCGCTTTTTTAATCATGTATAACGCTTTTTCAACAAATAACAAATTAAATCGAAATCAATTATTGACCTTAATTGTTGCCGCGGTGGTTCCTTTCATTGCAAATATGATCTATTTTTCCGGCATATTCATGGAGCCGCTGATCGATTTCACACCCTTTGCATTTTTGATTTCTGGGATCGCGATATACATGGGATTCTTTAAGTATCACTTTTTGGATATTTCCCCGATTGCGAGAAATCAACTGATTGAAAACATGGTGGATGGTGTACTTGTACTTACGCCGGACGACATCATTATAGATTTAAATCCTTCGTTTAGAAAAATTTTGGATATCCCAAACACCGATGTAATTGGATCCCATATTTTAAGTATTTTCGAGAATAACCCCAATATAAAAAGATTGTTGGACAAAAATAATGGTACACAGAAATTGATCCTGGATTTTCAAATAAATAATAAAGAAGCAAATTTTGAAGTAAAAATATCTCCACTGATCGATGATAAAAATGAAAATATTGGTCGAATGATTGTATTTCATGATGTAACAAATGAATTATTTATTGAGAAAGAAATTAAGGAAACAGAAGAAAGATATCAGCAACTTGTGGAACAATCCCCTATTACAGTTGGAATTCATTGTGATGAAAAAATTGTGTATATTAATAAAGCAGGGCTCGAACTATTTGGGGCAAAACATTCTGACGAACTAATCGGAAAAAATATTTATTCCTTAATGCATCCTGATTACTTAGAATTGATCCAGAAAAGAGTTCAAAACACATATATCAACAAAGAAAGTGCCGAAAAACTTGAAGAAAAAATGATTCGTTTAGATGGATCTGTAATTGAAGTCGAGGTATTGAATCACCCAATTGACTATCAGGGAAAACCTGCTTCTCAAGTAATGATCATCGATGTTTCTGAACGAAGGGACAATGAGAAAAAGCGCCAAAGACAATTAAACGAACTTTCTGTTTTACATATGGTCGCAAGTTTATCCTCTGAGGCTAAGGATGAAGACGAGCTTATTGAAAAAGCAACCAAAACCATTGGTGAGATCGTCTATCCAGATAATTTTGGCGTATTGTTGGTTGAGGACTCAAACATCGTTAAGGAACATCATACTTACGAAAGAAAATCAGAGGATGAGGATATCTTAACATTTGGATTGGGAGAGGGAGTTACGGGGGAAGTGGCCCTAACAGGAAAAGCGATCAATATTCCTGATGTTTCTCAGCATGAAAATTATATTGCGATTAATTCTATGATTTCCTCAGAATTATGCGTACCGATCAAAATTTCAAAGGAAGTGGTGGGTGTCGTAAATGCTGAAAGTAATCAACTTAATGCATTTTCAAAGGATGATGAACGATTTCTTTCAACATTAGCTGACCAATTGGCAATCGCGATTGAAAAATTACGACTATTTGAGGAAATTCAATTACAAGCCAGGACAGATTTTCTTACTGGAATCTCCAATAGGCGAAACTTCATTGAACTTGCTACCAAAGAATTTGAACGATCGAAAAGATATAACAATTCATTGACCGCGATCATGATTGATTTAGATAATTTTAAAGAAGTCAATGATTCATTTGGCCATGCGGTTGGAGACATAGTGTTGAAGGCAGCGGCTCATAAGTGCAAAAACCAACTACGAGAAATCGATCTATTCTGCCGTTATGGTGGCGAAGAATTTGCAATATTATTGCCTCAAACTGATTTAGAGAAATCAGAAATGATTGCAGATAGGTTATTAAAAGAATTTAACCAAAATCCGATTCAGATCGCCGAGGGTTCAATTCATTTGACGATTAGTATTGGGGTGGCAACGATGACGAGCAAAATCATTCATATCGATAATTTACTAAATAAAGCAGACCTTGCCCTTTACGAAGCCAAGAAAAAAGGGAAAAATTCGATCGGCATTAGTGAACCTTAAAAATCTTCACCTTTGTATAACCTCTAAAAAAGAGCTTCCAAGAAAATCTGGAAGCTCTTTTTTATTACTACTATTTATTTACTTTCTAGATAGGTAATCATCGCTTGGATGAGTGGGTAACTGAATCCACCTGCACCGCCACGTTCCTCAATCAATGCTTCCCTTGTGGCCTGCTGCTCGGGGCTTAAATCCACCCCACCACCAGGTGCAACCCCAATGGGAACCTCACCAGCTCCGGTGCGTCCTTGACCAGGTACACCCCCTCCGGGTCCACCCCCTCCTCCAGGGCCTCCACCACCACCAAATCCACCACTTGGAAAATCACCATCAGGAAATCCACCATCAGGAAATCCACCTTCTAGATTATTTCCCCCCGCACCAAGTCCACCAATATTAATTCCTAACTCCTCCAACATTTCTAGCAAATTATTGGAATCATATTCCATTTCATTTATGAATGTTAATTGGTCGGCAGTCAATCCATTATTTATTTCAAGTAAAACAGCTTCAATCTCTTCTTGTGCAGTAATATCGCTTGAGGTAAGGGATTTAAGTAGTTTCCAATATGGCAATAAATTTGCTGCCTGTTCGGAAGAGATGGCCAAATCCGTATTCTCTAGATTAAATATGCCAATGACCAATAAATTCATATCAGAGTTTGTGGCGCGAACTTGTTCTTGCTCACCAGAAATTTCATTGGATTGTGAGGGCTGATTATTATCAGCGTTGGTATTACAGGCTGTAAGACTAATTCCAAAAAGGGTAATCAAAAGTAAATATTTTAATTTTTTCATATTTTTATTCCT
>JABJGH010000002.1 GCA_018662365.1 Chloroflexota bacterium
CATCTAGCTTAAAGGTCTTGCTAAATTTTCGATATTTTTTTCTTTTGCTCATGTCTGTCTCCATTTTATTAGTTTACTGGATTTTCAGACATTTTTCGTCTCCACTTTTTCGGGGGAATCCCATTGCCCCCTTTATTGCTGATATCTATGATCGCTTGACAATGAGTATTGAGAGGGTATGATTAAATTGAAACTGAAAATTTTATTCTATTAGGAGGCATTATGCGCCTTGGAAGAACGTTAATAATAATTGCAGTACTCTTGATCGTTGTTTTGGGATTGGTTTATCTTGCGACAACCTTTTTTGGGATTGGTGGTGACAGTGTGGACACTGCAGCCACCGCTGCTGCGCAAACGCTTCGAACGGTGGTCGCCTTATCTCAACCTGCGTCAGCGGGGGATTTGATAACAACCGATATGCTCATCACGACAGAAATTCAGGCAAATGAATACAATGATTTAATGTTTATTGATAAAGCACAAATTGTTGGTTTATATGCTCGGAGTAATTATGAGTTTGGTCAAATTTTATCTTCAACGATGATGCTTACTGACCCCACCCAACTTCTGGATGAACTTCATTCGGGACATGCGGCAATTATTCCCGCAGGAATGGTAGCAATTGAAATCCCCATTAGCAGATTCTCTGGAATGGCCTATGGGCTAACCCAAGGAGATCGGGTAAATGTGATCGGCACAATGTCCTTCGTCGATCTTGATACGCAATATCAAACAATATTGCCAAATTATTTAGCTGGTGTAGTTGCTCCAGGTGAAAATTTGATTGCAACTACGAACACTTCTGGTTTGGAAGATGGAGCCACAGTAAATACCCAGATCACTAGTGGGGAAGGTACCATCGATAATCTGGTGGCTCAAACGGCCTCAGGTGATCGAATTTCTATAGAAGGCAGAGCAGAATTAGACACCTTATTAAATGTACCTATTTATATTGTGCCCTCCGAGCAAGGTCAAAGACCAAGATTTGTCAGCCAAACTGTCTTATTCAATCGTGTCATTCTCCATGTTGGGAATTTCCCTCTTTTAGATTCACAGGGGAACTTAATCCCACTGGATGATTTAGAACCAGTCGTGGAAGAGGTGCCCGAGGGAGAAGAACCACCGCCTCCTGAGGTCCCAGATCAACCAGATATTATTACCCTTGTCGTTACACCTCAAGAAGCGGTAACCTTGAATTACATGCTATATGCAGGTGTTGAGCTTACATTAGCCCTTCGCCCCCCAGGAGATGTAGATACTGCTCCGACCGATGCCGTAGATCTTCAATACATGATGAATGTGTACAGGATTCCATTACCTGCTCAATTACCCTATGGTTTTGAGCCCCCAAGCTATGAACTCAAAGAACCTGTATTGCTAAATGACATTCCCTAAGCACTGGGGCACTATTAATATTAATTTGGAGTGATTGAATGCCGGAAACAGAAAAAATTAGAGTTGTCATCGTTGATGATATCTCTGAAACCAGGGAAAACATTCGAAAACTTTTGCAGTTCGAATCAGATTTGGAAGTTGTAGGCGTAGCCCAAACTGGTGCGGAAGCTATTCAAGTCACCAGTGAAACCCGCCCAGATGTAGTATTAATGGACATCAATATGCCCGACATGGATGGGATTGCCGCGACTGAAAAAATTCGTGCAAAATTACCCTCCACTCAGATCGTGATCTTCTCTGTACAAAGTGACCCAAATTACATGCGCCGCGCAATGTTGGTAGGTGCAAGAGATTTTCTAACAAAACCACCAGATGTAGATGAATTGACCGCTGCCATTCGTCGTGCCGGCGTAATGGCACAGAACGAAAAATTAAAAGAAGCGAACACACAGGCAGCTGTTCGGGCTGGGCATTCTTCCACCAGTGGAAGAAACTATGGAGATTCCGGCAAGATAATTCTTGTGTTTAGTCCAAAAGGGGGGAGTGGGTCTACAACCCTAACAACCAACCTTGGAGTTGCCCTACATTCTGAAGAAACTCCCGTTGTAGTAGTGGATGGAAAGTTGCAATTTGGAGATCTGTCTTTCTTTTATAACCAACAAGGACCAAACAATGTCACCGATCTAGCCCCTAGAGGGAATGAATTAGATCACCAGGTGGTTGAGGAAGTTTTGGTTGTACATGAATCTTCCGGCGTTAGTATCCTTTCTGCCCCTCCTCAACTTGAGCGTTCTGAAGAGGTTTCTGGTGTGGAATTCTCGCAGATCCTAAAATATTTAAGAAGAATGTTTTCGTACATCATCATTGATACCGGGTCAAATTTGGATGAGGTCACCCTCGCAGGAATTGACATCGCAGATCTAATTGTTTTGATCACCACCCAAGATATTCCGGCCATTAAAAATGTTCGCCTATTTATGAATCTTACAGATTTACTAGGTGTTGACCGTAACCAGATCTTATTCTTGCTAAATAAGTTTGATAAAAGAAGAAGTATCAATGCCGATAGAATTGGAGATATCACCAAACAAACTGTGATGGGAACGATTCCTGTAGATGAAAAATTTGTCATTCCTGCAATGGATCGTGGTATTCCATTTATTATTGAAAATCCGAGTAATTCTGTTTCTAAGGCGGTTTTCAAATTCGCGGAAGTGTTGAAAGAAAGAATTGCTGAAAACGATCAAGTCGAGGAATTTGAGCTTGAAAACTAGATTTGTTCCTAAAATAATTATGCAAGGAAAATATCAACTAATTTCCCAGAGAAGTTAGTTAGGAGTTGTAATTTATGTCTTTGCTAAAAAGATTAGAAAAGGGGCAAGGAAAAGATAAAGACCCCGCAAGTGGGCAGCCTGAGGCAGCGGGAGACGGAAACGGTCCCTCAAAGTTTTCTGGCATACCCTCACGCAGAGGTGGAGGAAAAGGACCCGAGGGACAAAAAGATACCTATTTTGATCTCAAAAAACGAGTCCAAAATCGCCTTCTGGCTGAGATGGACCCCGCCATGGATGTTACCAGGGTGGATGAGGTTAGAAATACGATTCAAGAATTATTTGAACAAATATTATCTGAAGAAAGTATTATTCTCTCGCGGCCTGAAAGGAATCGCCTATTTGAACAAATTGTTGCCGAGATTATCGGTTTTGGACCATTGCAACCCCTTCTTGAAGATGATTCGATCACGGAAATAATGGTAAATGGTGCAAAAAATATTTACGTGGAACGTAAGGGTAAATTGACCCGGGTACCGATCACCTTTGAAAGTGATGAACATGTGATGCGCATCATCGATCGAATTGTTGCCCCATTAGGGCGAAGAATTGATGAGACCAGCCCATATGTAGATGCTCGGCTACCTGATGGCTCCCGTGTAAATGCGGTCATTCCTCCAATTTCATTGATTGGTCCAACCATCACCATTCGTTTGTTTGCTACGGTCCCCATCACAGTTCAACAAATGATTGAATTTGGTTCGATCTCTCCTGAGGCGATGCAATTCCTCAAAGCGTGTGTAGAAGCTCGATTGAATATTGTTGTTTCAGGCGGAACGGGTTCGGGTAAAACAACACTTTTAAATATTCTATCTGGTTTCATTCCGCCAGATGAACGCATTGTGACTATCGAAAATGCGGCTGAACTACAATTGCGCCAGGAACATGTGGTTACCTTAGAGTCCCGCCCTGCCAACATCGAAGGCCAGGGTGAAATCACCATCCAAAATTTGGTAGTGAACTCCTTGAGAATGCGACCCGACCGTATCGTCGTCGGGGAAATTCGAGATGGGGCTGCTTTAGACATGCTCCAGGCGATGAACACGGGCCATGATGGTTCCATGACTACAGCTCACTCGAATAGCCCTCGAGATACAGTTGCCCGTATTGAAACAATGACTCTCATGGCTGGTTTTGATCTTCCTGTGAGGGCGATCAGAGAACAAATATCCTCAGCAGTCGATATTATCGTGCATGCTGAACGTCTCCAAGATGGTTCTCGAAAAACTGTAAGTATTACAGAAGTTTCTGGGATGGAAGGGGATGTAGTCGTATTAACAGACCTATTTATATTTGAGCAAACCGGATATGAATCTGAGGAAGTGATTGGTCGGCTCCGTCCTACGGGATTAAGACCCAAATTTATGAGCAAACTTGAAGCTGCCGGCATTCATCTTTCTCCCCAAATTTTCGGTATTGGAAGTAGAAGATAATTATTCTCTTGAGGTGTGTGTAGATGCCTTCAATCATCCTCTGGGTTGGTGTTGGTTTAATACTAATATTATTGGTCATCGGTTCGATTGTAACTTTTTCAAGTGAAAAAGACCTTGTTGAAGATCGCATCGAAACCTATTTAGAGCTTAAAGAGTCTGAACTGGAGTTTGGCCCTCCTAGTGATGTAGAGCAAGAAAAAACCTCCCCGCTGACGGAACTATTAAACCGAATGGTTTCCGGTACAAGTTTCTCCGATCGTATATCTGCAGAACTTGCCAAAGCTGATTTGAAATTAAAAGTAGGAGAATATGTCATTCTTCTTCTGGGCTCCATTGCAGGAACCGGGTTTGTAGGATATGTCATTTTTGGGGGAGGACCTTCCGGCGGGCTAATTGCTTATGCTTTCCTTTTTCTAGGCTTACTTATCGGATACTTTATTCCGATGAGGGTAGTTAAAGGTCTACAAAAGAAACGGCTCAAAAAATTTAGTGATCAATTACCAGAGATGATCAATCTCATGGTCAATGGATTGCGTGCGGGTTATTCAACAATGCAGGCCATGGAAGCAATTAGTAAAGAGATGCCGCCCCCAATTAACGATGAATTCCGTCGGGTAGTCCAAGAAATGCAACTAGGCATCCCCATGGTTCGTGCATTGGCTAATCTGTTACGCCGTATTCCCAGCCCTGATCTTGACCTAATGATCACCGCGATCAATGTGCAAAGGGAAGTCGGTGGTAATTTGGCAGAGATACTTGAGATTATTTCACATACCATTCGAGAAAGACTTCGAATTAAACGTGAAATTATTGCCATCACAGCCCAAGTATCTTATTCAGGGCGATTTCTATCATTCCTCCCTATTATTCTTTCTGGAATTTTATGGGTGATCAACCGGGAGTATATGATGCAGTTCTTCTTAGAACCCATTGCCTGTGGTGTGGGGATGCTTTCTTGTGGTGCCATTAATATTGTGCTTGGTTATTTTGCAATGGAAAGAATTGCAGACATTGAAATATAACGATGAAGGACAGGTATTAAAATGTTTAATCCATTAATCATCATCTTATTTTTAATAATATTTGGAATCGCTGGATTTCTGATTTATATTGGGTTGCGCCAGGATAAGAATGTAGATCCATTAGAAGAGCGACTTGCAGAATTTGCCGCCCGGGGGGATGCGGTTAGTCTGGAAGAGATTGAGTTATCTCAATCTTTCATGGAACGAATTATCATTCCATTCGCCACCCGATTAGGCAATTTCACCTTGCGTTTTACCCCTCAAAAGGCCTTAAATGAGATCGAGGTGAAACTTGAGCGTGCGGGCAACCCAACCGGAATAAATTCAACCACATTTTTTGCTTCAAGATTCATCGTCGCAATCCTCATAGCATTTATTATGATCATCGTTTTTATTTACGCGCCAAACCAATCCGTTTTTTCTCTCCAAAATATGGGGCTGATCCTTCTTTTTTCCCTAATCGGTTTTTCAATCCCAAATCTATTGCTCCAAAGTAAGATCAATCGTCGTCAAAAAGAAGTGCGAAAAGCCCTTCCCGACGCTCTTGACCTGCTCACAATTTGTGTGGAAGCTGGCTTGGGTTTTGAAGCATCAATGAAGAAAATTCAAGAAAAATGGGAGCACGAATTGGCCTTATCTTTTGGCCGCGCACTGCAGGAAATTCAGTTAGGAAAAATTAGGCGGGAAGCATTACGGGATATGGCAGACCGGGTTGGCATCATTGAGTTAGATAGTTTTGTTGCCGCGGTGATCCAAAGTGAGCAACTGGGTGTAAGTATGTCCAAAATTCTTCGCATTCAGTCAGACGATATGCGTACACGCCGCCGACAGGCTGCTGAAGCTGAAGCCCAAAAAGCCCCCGTCAAAATGCTTTTCCCGATGGCATTATTGATCTTCCCCACGATTATGTTGATTTTATTAGGTCCAGCCGCGTTATTATTAATGCGTTCGGCTTTGGGTGACATTTTATTCTAGCTCTAACATAATTCAAGATTAGATATTTCCCTCCGGGTTGGTGTAGAAATGACCCGTTTTTTCAATATTACCCATAAACTATTTTCAGGCTTAGATTTATTGTTTCCTCCAAATTGCGCGGGTTGTAAAAACCCGGGGCATCGTTGGTGTCCAGATTGCGAGGAGAATACCCCAAAGATAACTGAAAATATTTGTTTGCATTGCGGCCTTCCTCATACAAATTCCGGTCAATGTATGAGCTGCCGAAATAATCCCCCTTCCTATACGGCTGCCCGAGCTTGGGGATTCCATACGGGTCCTCTTCGAAAGGCCGTTCACCAATTAAAATACCAGCGCGATATTGCATTAGGGGAGAAACTGGCAGAGTATTTAGAAAAATTGTTGAGCAATCAAAATTGGAAAATTGATCTGATTCTACCAATTCCTTTAGCAAAAAGAAGAATGAAAAAGAGAGGCTATAACCAAGCTGTGCTTTTGGCATACCCCTTAGCCCACTACCTCGATCTAGAATATTCTTCAAAAGCCCTCATTAGAAACCGAGAAACACGAACTCAAATTGGTCTCAATCGGTATGAAAGGAGAGAAAATGTAAAAAATGCATTTGCCCCTAACTCAAATATGGTGAAAGAGAAAAATATTTTATTAGTGGATGACGTCATCACCACTGGAGCAACCTTGGATTCTGCTTCAAAGTCTTTGTTGGCTGCAGGTGCAAATTCGGTTTATGCAGCCACTCTGGCAAGAGCGGCGAGTTTGTTACAGAAGTAATTTCTGGTACTATTAAATTAACCAAATAAAAGTGAGGTTTATTATGACAATCCAAATTGATATTAAAGCTCGGGAAATGGAAGTTAATGATCGACTAAACGATTACGTAGTATCTAAAGCTGAAAAACTTGAACGATATCTTGATGGTATCACCAAAGCAACGATTGAGCTCACCTACGTAAAATCTGCTCGCCAAGTATCAGATCGTCAGAATGTGGAAATAACCGTGAGTGGAAAAGGATTTGTGCTGAGATCAGAAGAACGAAGCGATGACATATATGTGGCTTTTGATTCTGCATTAGAAAAACTACATCGTAGAATTGAAAAATTTAAGGGAAAGAGAAATAGAAAACGGGGAGATGGCCTTACAGTTGCAGAATCGGTTTATGAATCGTTTGAACCAATGGATGAAGAGGCAGAAGAACCGGTAATTATTCGTAGAAAAAAATTCACGTTGATCCCAATGGATGAATATGAAGCAATCTTGCAGGGGGATCTGACGGGCCATGAGGATTTCTTTGTGTTTTACAATATGAATACAGATTCGGTGAACGTATTATATAAACGTCGCGATGGCAACTATGGCTTGATCGAAACCGAAATAGGCTAAATATCAAATAATAATCCAAACTGGCACCTTTAGGAATATAGGTGCCAGTTTTTTATTAACCTACAACATTGCGTTTTTATTCCACCAGATCAATATTTTTATGCCTCGTTGACGACTAACTTCAAAAGGTTTACACTTATTGCAGAATTTGGTGAAAACCATTCAGGAGCCCAATATCGATGAGCAATGAAGAAAAGGTCTATAAGATCGCAAATCTATTAACTGAGTCAGATTTTGATGAAACTAGAATTCAAAATGCTGTACAAGAAATTCTGATTGCAACCGGAGAAAATCCTCAGCGTCAAGGTCTTGAACGCACCCCTGAAAGAGTCTCAGAAATGTATAAGGAACTTCTTGCAGGGTATCGCACAGACCCCTATGAATTATTGAAATCTTCCGTTTTTGAAGAAGATTATGATGAGATGGTTCTAGTCCGGGATATCGAATTTTATAGTATTTGTGAACATCATATGATCCCCTTCATTGGTCGTGTGCATGTCGCCTATATCGCCGATGGGCGAGTAATCGGTTTATCTCAAATTCCAAAGATCGTTGATATGTTTGCCCGAAGATTGCAAGTTCAGGAACGAATGACTCGACAAATTGCTGACCTATTGGCTGCCTTATTAGAACCAAAAGGTGTTGGGGTGGTGGTCGAAGCGCTCCATTTATGTTCAATGATGCGCGGTGTGAAAAAGCAAAAAGCACGCATGACCACTACAGCTCTCACAGGCCTTTTCCGCAGCCAACAAGCCACCCGGCAGGAATTTATGGAAAGTATTTCCCGTGGAGCAGACGCATTGAGTGTTTAAGCAAGATGTATAAAAAAGACCCGATAGAATATCGGGTCTTTTTATTTTTTTAAGTTGGAATTAACCTTTTAATTCCACTCCGGTAATACTATTTTTTTCCTGTAATTGGCGAGCAATCTCAGCGATCATGATGCGACTTTCGGGGTGCGTATAATTTGGCCAAATTTCAGCCAAAGGAACCGCCATATGCACCTGTTCCCATAATTCATCCTCCATCAATTGATCCTCGTAGATCAGAATATCCAAATCAATCGTTCTTGGTGAGTTTTTATCTGAGGTTCTTACACGACCCATTTTTTCTTCAAGTGGACGCAGAATTTCACTTTTAATAATTGCTATGTCTTTATTAGTTTGTATAGCCGCCATCGCATTCAGAAAATCAGGACCATCTGATCCCACCGCTTTGGTCTGCCATATAGATGAACAGGATTCCAAATCCCCGAATTCCTCTTTGAGAGCGTTTAACGCCAATGGAATATTAATTTCTGGAGAAATATTAGATCCCAGGGCAATGATTACTTTTTTGCTATTCTTCTCTGCTTCGCTCAATTTCTACCCCGACGGATTTTGCAAATCGGACTGCACCAGGTTTTTCCACCCGAACCAGAATTTTCTTCACATTTGGGTCTTCTAGACCGATAGCTGCGATATCAGATGCCAAGGCCTCAACGGTCAATCTCTTCGCCGTTTCAGCATGGGCTTGTGCCTTCTTGGCAAGTGTGCGGTAATTTACGCTAAAATCAATATCATCCGATTCCGCAGTTTTCCGAATATCTGTATAAGCGATAATATTGATTAAAATTTCTTGAGGTTTTTCTCGTTCCCAGTCGTTCAGCCCAATAATTCCCCTGGCAACCAGGTCTTTTAGAATGATCTTATCCATAATTTCTCCGTAATTAAATTAAATGTCTTCCACCATCGAGGTGAACGATCTCGCCAGTGATATATTCAGGTCCTTCAAGTAAGAACCGCATGGTTTCCCCAACCTCTTCCAAAGTCGCCCAACGATTCAACGGCACATCTTTTAATATTTTCTCTGATAGGCCACCATCTGAGGGCGGCAATATGGCTCCTAATGCAATGCCATTAACTGAAATATTTGGCGCCAAGGATATTGCCAAAGACTTTGTCAGGGCGGCCAACCCAGATTTGCTGATCGTATAAGGAAAATGATCTGCCCCAGGTCGTAAAGCCCGCCAATCAAGTATGTTGAGAATTCGACCTTTTGAACCTTCGGGAAGTTTTTTTGCAAATCCCTGTGATAGCAAGAAGGGAGCAGTTAAATTGATTTGAAAATGTTTTTGCCAGTCTTCAATCGCCGTATCCAGAAACCCTATGGAGCCAAAGATGGCCGCATTATTAATGAGAACGTCAATCTGGCCAAATTGATCATGTGCATTTTCAATGAGCTTCTGAGTCTCTTCGGTATCATTGAGGTTTGCATGAATTTTCTCAGCTTGAACCCCCTTGGCTTGAACCTCTGCCAGGGTCTTTTCTGCTTCCGCTTCCGACGAACCGTAATGTAGAATCATGTTCGCGCCCGCATCCGCTGCAGATAATGCCATTGCCTTTCCCACTCGGATCGCTGCCCCCGTGATTAACACTGTTTTTCCCTTTAGACTCACTTCTTTTCAATCCTTTTGTTTGTGATTTGCGAATAACCCCAAATGCCAATTACCAAGATCAGCCAGGCAATGATTTGAGCTGTTCTCAAATTATATACTGTAATTAAGCTGTCACCACGAAATACTTCAAAAAAGAGTCTAGCAAAACCGGAGAGGATCACAAATTGTAAAAAGATTGCCCCAGAGATTCTCTTGGCATGGATCTTGGTTGGCCATAAAAACCAAAGGATCCCGATAGCCCCAAGAGCTTCATAAACCTGCGCTGGGTGCCTATTGGCACTCCACAGGTCAATAGCCCAAGGAAGCTCACTCTCTGACCCATAGGCAAACCCCGATGCCAAATTCGCCAAGGGAATTGCCACCATTAATATAGCAAATAGTGGCGTAAAGGCATCCAATGTGGCCCAAAAGGGCAATTCTTTTCGTTGACCATAAATGATTGCTGCCAGTAATCCAACCACCATACCCCCGATTGGGTCAAACAAACCAAAATTGATCGAGATCAAACTGGAGGGGTCTGAGATAAATGCGTCAGGGAATTGAATCACATATGATAATCTGGCTCCCAATACCCCTGCAATTAAGGCGGTAAAGGCCAAATTATAAAGAACATCCGGGTTTAATTTATGGCGATGGGCATGTTTTTCAGTCAGGGTAAGACCAAACCAGATGCCTAACAAAATGATAAATGGAGCCATGGGTAAAGCCAACCCAAAAACATTTAGAAAGGGTAACATTAGTTGCCCTCCTTCAAAAGATTCTCAACTTGGGTGACCAATAATGCCTCAGCCATCGGTCCACCTAAAACGACCTCTTGGATGATTCCCTCAGTATCCACAAAAAAGGAGGTGGGGGTAGCCCTTAGTTGGTAAAGGTCCGAGACATACCCATCAATGTCCATCAAGATTGGAAAGGTCAACCCTAGTTCATTCGCAAATCCGACTGCGGCCTCATAATTGTCCTGTTGCGTAGTGTTGACCGCTAAAACGATAAAGCCGTCATCCTCATATTCTTCATATAGCTTTTGCATCGCTGGCATCTCTTGCCTACAAGGTCCGCACCAGCTTGCCCATAAATTGATTAATATTGGTCGCCCCTCCAACTCCGATAAGGTGTAACTATCACCCTCGGGTGTGGACAACGTAAAATCGGGCGCTTTAAAGCCCTCTTGGGGTGCGGGAATCCCTTTACTGCTCGTGCCTCCCGGAAGTTGTGTGCCTACGCCAATCCAAACCAGGCCAAACACCAATAAAAACACAGACAAAAATTGCCGCTTTTTAGCGGATAAATTGATCATAATTCTCCTTCAATTTGTTACCAGCATTAGACGAATGCCATCCCAAGTATATTACGTTTTATTTTCCAAAACCTTTGACACTAAAACATATCTAAATATAAGGGTAAAATAAAAGGCTTATAAACAGTCTAAATACCAATTGAGATTTGTATTTATGCTAAAACGGAGGTTTTTGTGAAGAGTAGAAAGAAAATACGACCCTCAAAAATATTCTTGGTATTGCTTATATCAGCCCTAGCTATCACCGCATGTGGTGGTGCAAATACCAGTATTTTAGAGGTGAGTGATTCAGACATTGCCACTCAATCGGCAGTATTGCAAGAAAGTTTGGCTACTGCAGTGGTAGATGAGAGTCCCGGTGGGGAAACCCAGGAAGATGCCCAACCAGGTGAGGATACCCCCGCTGAAGTCCCTGCGGATAATCCTCCTGCATCATTACCCGTGATCCCCCGACTTAATTTAGGGGCAAACTGGTTCCAGCCCACCAATCCAATTGGTGTCCAGGTGGCGTCTGGAGGCATCCAGATCATTGAATTTAGCGCTTATTGGTGAGGTACTTGCCAAAATCAGGCGCCCGTGGTTCACGGGCTAAATGAAGTATACGGTGACCAGATCAATATCATCACCATTGATATCACCCCCAATCAAAATGCACAATTTTATTCTGGCAACATTAACGAAATTAACTCAGCCGCTGACGCTTTGAAAGTACAACTTGCCCCTAGCGGCACAGAGCGAGAGATCGATTCTTCAAGACCCTATTTATTTTTGCTCGCCCCTGATGGGGAAGTGTTGGGTTCTTGGACTCTATTCTTACCAGCCGAAGAGATCCAATTGGCAATTGTAGATGCAATTGCCACATATGGAACCTAATCAGTTCAGGAAATTCATACCGCTCACTAAAAAGTGAGCGGTTTTTTATTTAATAGTTTAAACCCCCCAAAAACATATTGAGATTGTTAATAATTCTCATACTTGACGATAAATCCCGATGCGACTATACTAAGTTTAGCCCACCCCCCATAGGGGGGGTCAAGAAGGTATTTATGATGAACAAAGAAGCGGTTCAAAGATTAAAAACTGTCGAAGGACATGTCGCTGGCGTCCGAAGAATGATGGAAGAAGGCAAATATTGCATTGATATCATTCGTCAGATCCAGGCGGTGCAATCTGCATTAAATAAGACCTCGAAGATCATTCTCGAGGACCATATGAACTCTTGTATGACAACCGCAATTCGTGGGGATGACCCACAAGAGCGAGAACGTGTCTTAAAAGAGATCGCAGAAGTGTATGAAGCTGCGAGCAAAGTTTAATAATTTAAATTATTTGCTATTAGTCAATAAATGTGATTAGGAGAATTTTGATGTCAACCATAAAATATACCGTACCAAATATTTCCTGCGGTCATTGCGTCAATACCATTCAAATGGAAGTAGGCGATCTTGCAGGTGTCGAGTCTGTTGTGGCTCACGAAGACACAACAGAAGTAGTCATCAATTTTGATGATCCCGCAACAGAAGAAGTAATTCTTTCCTTACTAAAAGAAATTAATTACGCACCAGCATAAATTAATATAGCCAGAATGTTTCAAACAATCTGGACAGAATTTAATAAAAATTGTGAGAAACTCTCACCCATAATAAAATTAGGAGATTTAAAATGAGCAAAGTAACATTAAAAATTATTGGGGACCATCAAATGAATTGCGGTGGCTGTGAAGGAAATGTAAAGTTTACCCTTTCACAGGTTCCCGGAGTAACTGAAGTATCAGCCAGCAATCAAACTCAATTGGTAGAAGTAGCAATGAATACCGATATTAGTGTTGAAACTCTGCAAACCGCACTGCTCGGAATTGGCTACCAAGCCGAATTAGCCTAACAATAGGAAAAGCCTAAGGCGATACCATGTCTGAAACCAAACAAATTTCAATTCCAATCACAGGAATGACCTGCGCAAACTGCGTCGCTTCTGTAGAAAGGAATATTAAAAAAGCGGATGGTGTTCAGGTTGCAAATGTCAATTTGACCACCGAACGCGCCTCAATCGAATATGATCCTCAAGCCACCAACATTTTGGAAATGGTTGCGAAGGTCGAAAGAGCAGGGTATGGCATTGCCGCTGGAGAGGCGGATCTGATCGTCCAGCGCATGAGCGATGACAATGATGCACGACGTCTTGAAAAATCACTTATAGACCTAGACGGTGTATTGGATGCATCTGTAAGTTTTGCCACCGAACGTGCAAGAGTAAAATATATCCCCACCATTCTTAGCCAGTCAGAAATTAGACAAGTCGTAAATAATGCTGGTTTTGAAACAGTGGAATTGGGGGGCCAAGCGGAAGACGCTGAACGCCTTGCCCGACAAAAAGAGATCGATACCCAAAAACATCTCTTAACCGTTGGTCTAATTTTTACAGTTCCCCTATTTATCTTATCCATGGCTCGAGATTTCAACCTCCTTGGCACCTGGTCACATCAGCCCTGGGTCAATTGGTTGATGTTGGTTATGGCCACTCCTGTACAGTTTTATGTGGGCTGGCAGTATTATGTAGGCAGCTATAAAGCCCTCCGAAACCGTTCAGCCAATATGGATGTCCTAATCGCCATGGGTTCTTCGGTTGCTTTTTTCTATTCGATCCCTGTCCTCTTAGGATGGATTCCCGGACATGTTTATTTTGAAACTGCAGCAGTCATCATCACCCTGATTAAATTAGGAAAACTGCTAGAAGCCCGCGCCAAAGGTCAGACCAGCGAAGCGATCAAGAAATTGATGAGTCTTCAGGCCAAGACCGCCCGAATTATCCGTGATGGCGTAGAGTTAGAAGTCCCCTCAGATGAGGTCAAAGTTGGTGATATTGTCATTGTCAAACCTGGAGAGACGATCCCGGTAGATGGGGTGGTTGTTGAAGGTCGCTCCTCCACAGATGAATCAATGCTTACCGGCGAATCCTTGCCCGTCGAAAAAGGTCCTGGAGATGCAGTAATTGGCGCGACGATCAATAAACTTGGCTTGCTAAGATTTGAAGCAACCAAAGTTGGCAAAGAAACTGCGTTGGCTCAAATTGTTCGTCTAGTAGAAGAAGCTCAAGGTAGCAAAGCACCCATCCAAAAACTTGCTGACCAAGTATCAGGTATATTTGTTCCGATCGTATTGTTAATCGCCGCCAGCACATTCATAGCATGGTATTTCTTCATCCCCTACATCCCTAATGCCGATTTGGATTTGTTTACTCGTGCGTTGATCAATATGGTTGCGGTTCTAGTGATTGCCTGTCCTTGTGCAATGGGGCTGGCGACACCCACGGCAGTAATGGTAGGTACCGGAAAAGGGGCAGAAATGGGTATCTTACTCAAATCCAGTGAAGCTCTCGAACGAGCTGGAAGGGTAAACATAGTAGTTTTGGATAAAACTGGCACGATCACTCGTGGGCAGCCCGCCGTCACTGACATTATCATCAGGGATTTTTCCGCAGGTGATAGTGAATTATTACGACTCGCTGCCAGCGTGGAAGAAGGTAGTGAGCATCCACTTGGAGAAGCCATTGTGGCAGAAGCCAATGAAAGGGGCTTGACCCTAAGCAAACCTAAGGCTTTTTCGGCTCAAGTCGGATTTGGTGTATCTGCCCAAATAGATAAAAAGAATGTGCTTGTGGGAAATATGCGAATGATGTCCAACAATGGGTTCAGTGTTGAGGATCTTAAACTCGATATTGAACGTCTTCAGAATGAAGGAAAAACTGCCATGTTGGTTTCCGTCGACGGCAAGGTCAATGGTCTAATCGCAGTTGCCGACACAGTCAAAGAAAACTCCTTAATTGCGATCAACCGAATGAAAAAAATGGGTTTGGAAGTTGCGATGATCACTGGAGATAATCAAGCTACCGCCGAGGCAATTGCCTCCCAAGTAGGCATCGAACGGGTTCTCGCTGAAGTCCTCCCCGGAGAAAAAGCAGCTGAAGTCAAGAAACTTCAAGAAACTGGTCAGGTTGTCGCCATGGTCGGGGATGGCATCAATGATGCCCCCGCATTGGCCCAGGCTGAAGTAGGGATAGCGATTGGTACAGGCACCGATGTAGCCATGGCTGCAGCCCCGGTTGTTCTCATCAGTGGGGATCTACAAGGGGTGCCTAGAGCAATCGCTCTCTCAAGAAAGACCTTGTCCACCATCAAACAGAATTTATTCTGGGCCTTTATTTACAACATTATTTTGATCCCCGTCGCTGCCGCAGGTTATTTAGACCCCCGGTTTGCAGCAGGGGCAATGGCCTTTAGTAGTATCTTTGTTGTAACCAACAGCTTACGCCTTAGAAAATTTATTGTGAAATAGATTCCCAATTACTAAACAGATCCAGACACAATTAGTCCTGGATCTGTTTTTTTAATTCCCGATATTTAGTATTTTTAATAGAAACAAAGCTGTAATAAAGTTGAGACGTAAGTAGCACGTTCCCAGAATGATTATTTTTTATAATTGAATTGTAGATTGCCAAATGAATTAGTATTAATGGAGAGTTCGTGTGAAGTTTCTTGTTTTATCAGATGACCAACAAACTCATAATTTTTTCAATGAGATCATCGATGATCGCTCTTACGAAATGTTTAGCATCTCAGGTTCAGACGGAATCATGAGTCAAATGGAAAAAATTCAACCGGATGTACTGATTGCAGATTTTGATTATCCTGGTTTAGAGGGATTTGAACTAATTAATGGCATCCTCGCCTCTGACCTCCAAGAATATCCTTACATTGTATTCCTCACAGATCCAAACCAAAACAAACATGTCATCGATTGTTTGGGTCCTATCCCAGGGGATTTTGTAAATCGTCCCCTAGATCAAGGGGAAATAGAAGCTAGACTAGTGATTGCTGATCGAATGATCTCTTTCAAACAGCAATTGCTTCAAAAGTCTGGGCAATCCGAATCTCTTGCGATCTACGATCAACTCACCAGTGTATTGAACCGTCAGGCAGTCTATGAACGGGCTTTGGCAGAGGTTAATCGTGCCCAACGGGGAGATATCCAAATTGGCCTCGCCATGGTCGAGATCGTTAATCTTTCCGAAATTCATAAAGGCTATGGGGCTGAAGTCAGCAATCAGACCATCAGGTTTGTTGCTCGAGCTGCCCGTGCAAATGTGCGCATTTATGACATAGTTGGAAGATGGATCGGATCAAAATACTTGGTCCTTTTACCCGGAATCGACGAAGATTTTTCGAAGAATATTTTTGAACGAATCCAGAAGGCAATCACTACTGTAAAAGTTAAATTACCCGATGGCAACCTGATCGATTTGGATGTACGAATTGGCTATGTTTGTCTCAACCAAGAAAAGCCTGAAGCACTTTATGTTTTGATCGAAAAAGCAAATCAAGCCTTGGAATTTGTCCTTAAAGAAGATAAAATTAAAGTCCTAAAATTTGATAAATAAATATAATTTCAATAGTTTCAACCCCAGAGATATGCATATCTCTGGGGTTTTTTATATTAGCTTTGCCATCTCACCTCATCGCTTTAATTGGTGGAATGGCCTATTGACCATTAATCGGTTCATGAGTATCCTTAATGGGCTTAGGATATTTTCATATTGTAAGAAGTTACAATGAATATCGTCTATGCAAATGAACATAAAAATAACAAAATGAGTAACATGGCTAATAATAAAAATCTATCCCGACGAGAATTCATGAAATTAGGCGGCCTAACAATGGCGGGCTTTGGTTTTAATGTTTGGGATAGAGGCATTGGTCAGTCAGTTCATAGAGATGAATCCCCTGAAGGGGATCACCGTATGGCACGAGTTGCCCATCTGGTCCCAATTAATGTCCGCGCCCAACCAAACTTAAATAGTGCCCTCGTAGGCACTCTCAAAGAAGATTCCGTTGTTCCTTGGTTGCGAGAAGTCATTGGCTACCATCCCCATCAAATATGTCAACGCTGGGTAGAAACTACTTTAGGTTATGTTTGGTCGCCTTTCTTCCAGCCTGTTTACAACAAGCCCAATCAGCCGGTTGTGGCGTTGAAAGAGACCAGTCTAGGCCAAGGCATGTGGGTTGAAGTTACCGTACCCTATGTCGATATGCGCTTAGAAAATCCCCAGCCGTTCGCACCCTCCACAAAACATCGGATCGAAACAGGGCAGTATCCTCGCCTATATTACAGCCAAGTCGTCTGGGTAGACCAGATCAACGTCGATAGCGAAGGTCAAACCTGGTACCGAATCAATGAGCGGTATAGCTATGGAGACGTCTTTTGGGGGCCTGCAGAAGCATTTAGATTGATAGAAGAAGATGAAGTTACACCTATCGCCTTAGGTGTTGAAAATAAACGTGTCGATGTCAATTTAGCCCGTCAATCCTTATCCTGCTACGAGAACGATCGTGAGGTATATTACTGTCGGGTTTCAACCGGCGCCTTTGGGGAGGATACTGAAACTCCCCCAGGGAATAATTCGTTTATATTTAGAAAAATGATTTCGATGCATATGAGTGGTGGCACTTCCGGTGGAGGATGGGACCTTCCCGGGGTCGGCTATACCTCTCTTTTTAGACAGGGGGGCATTGCCATTCATTCTACTTTTTGGCATAATAATTTCGGGGAACGCACCTCAGCAGGTTGTGTAAACGTTCGCCCTGAAGATGCAAAATGGATCTTCAGATGGTCAACACCCGTTGTGGGATATGACCCTGGAGATAGTACCGTTACAGATTTTTCTGGGACGAACATTCGGGTTTTGGAAGATTAGAAAATACTTTTAGGAGCTTTGATACATGTCTGGAAATTTGACTTTTGGGATTGCATTTTTCGCCGGGTTGGCGTCTTTCCTTTCCCCTTGTGTTTTTGCATTAGTGCCTGCTTACGTAGGATACCTTAGCGGTCGCTCGGTGGCTGCTGGAGAAGATGATAAGAGCAGTAGCTTAACCACCTTTTCTCACGGCGTCGCCTTTGTAGTCGGTTTTAGCGTAGTTTTCATTCTATTAGGTGCAGTTGCAGGTGCTTTGGGTGGATTGCTGTTCCAAATAACAGAGATTATTGTCAAGATAGGCGGCATAATCGTAGTTATTTTTGGTTTACATATGACCAAGATTATTCAAATTCCATTTTTGAATTATGACCTTCGTCCTGAATCACAACCAGACCGAAAGCGTGGTTATTTTTCTTCTGCATTAATGGGCGTATTTTTCTCTGCTGGTTGGGCGCCATGTGTAGGACCCGTGCTAGGCGCAATATTAACCCTCTCCTTCAACGAGGGTGCAGCAAGCCAAGGGGCATTGCTCCTTACCGCTTATTCTGCAGGCTTAGCGATTCCATTTTTAATCGCTGCAACCCAAATTGGCTGGGTGACCACCATATTACGTCGCTACGGCAAAGTCATGCGCATCGCTGAAGTTGTAATGGGTATCGTGCTCATCATTATTGGTGCTATGTTGTTCCTGGGTCGGTTTGAAACCTTAGCATCCTTTGGTTCCTTCTTTGAATTCTATGACGAAGTGCTTCTTGGCAGACTTTTATTAGTCGGAGTTGTTTCATCTCTCCTACTAGCCTTGATTCCCGGATTTATGGCCCGCAATAAAGGAAAGAATTTTATAGACTTTTACTTCCTCGGTTTCGGTGCGATATTTGTCTTGCTCATCCTCCTATATGCAGTAGGTGCATTGAATTTCTTATTGCCGCTAATATCTTGATAGAGTAAAAATATGAAAAATAAAAAAATAGTTATCATATTGGTTCTATTCGCCTATATTTTGACTGCTTGTGCAGCTCAAGAAGAGCCCGTGAAAGGCTCCCTCGCTCCTAATTTTGAAGCCCAAACACTTCATGGGGAAGAGGTTAGTTTGGAAGCGCTCCAGGGTAAACCGATCATGCTCAACTTTTGGGCAACATGGTGCGCCCCTTGCCGTTTAGAAATGCCCGCCATCCAAGGAAAGTATGACCTCTACTCAGGCGAATTAGAGATATTAGCGATCAATTTTGATGAACCTAAAGAAATTGTGGAAGCCTTTGAGATTGAATTAGAACTAAGTTTTGATATCGTGATGGACCCCGCCGCGAAGATCCAAAACCTATACCAAGTTCGAGGATATCCCACCAGCATATTTATTGACTCAAAGGGCATCATTCAAAATATACATATTGGCATCTTGACCGAACCCCAACTCGATCAATATCTTTCGGTAATTGGCATTGGAAATTGATCTGCCCTTAGGTCATTCCTCCCTTTAGAATAGAACAGATCCTTACCCCAGCTAAATGAATTTCCTCAGGTATAATTTGTTTTATTCCCAACGGCCAAATTCCCTCTCAAGGATTAATCTATGAACTTTGATGTAACCTTATATACCCGTAAAAATTGTTCATTATGTGATGTAGCTGAAGCTGATCTTGAAGAATTGAGAAAGGAATTCAAATTTAATTTATCGATTGTCGATGTCGATGAAGACCCCGATCTCCAATCCGCCTACGATAAACGGGTACCAGTGATCGTCACTGGCAGTTACACCATTGAACCCCCCTTTGATAAAAAAACCCTACATTGGAAATTGAGTGCCGCCAGAGATTCATTTAATCAAAGAGCGGAAGACGGTGGGGAAAGTTTTTCAAAAAAACAAAAGAAACGAACCACATTGAGGAAAGGGGAAAGGTTATCCTACTGGATCTCAAAAAAATACCTACTGATAATGAATGTCCTAGTATTCCTCTATGTGGGGCTACCGTTCATGGCTCCGGTTTTCATGAATGCAGGTCTACCCTGGGCGGCGAAACCAATTTATTCCGTTTATAGTGTCGCCTGCCATCAACTATCCTTTAGGTCCTGGTTCCTCTTTGGTGATCAAGTCGCCTATCCACGCTCTGCTGCGGAAGTAGAAGGCCTAGTCACTTTCCAAGAAGCCAGTGGCATCACTGAAAATGAATTACTTCCTGCTCGTCGCTTTGTCGGCAATGAAGAAATGGGATACAAAGTGGCCTACTGTGAACGAGATGTGGCCATATACGCAGCCATGCTCGGGTTCGGCCTATTATTTGCGGTGACCAAACGAAAAATCCCACCATTACCTTGGTATTTATGGGTACTCATCGGTTGGGGGCCGATCGGTTTAGACGGTTTTAGTCAATTATTGAGCCAATTACCCTCATGGACATTATGGACCTACCGAGAAAGCACGCCTTTTTTGCGTACCCTTACCGGCAGTCTCTTCGGCTTTACCACCGCTTGGTTTGGCTACCCCCTTCTTCAAGAGACAATGGATGAAACCCGTTTAGCCATCGCTGGGAAAATTGCCCGATTAGAAGGCCGAATCGCAAAGCGGAAATAAGCATGTCTTTCACCGAAAAAGATGGTCTACGATATTTAACCTTTGATAGCTTTTCCGAACACGGCTTGTCTCACGCGGTGTTTACCCGTCATGGGGGGGTGAGTGAGGGGCATTGCACTTCTTTAAACATGGGTTTAACCGTCGGAGACCAACCTGAAAAAGTCATCGAAAATAGAAAAAGAAGTTTTCATGCCTTAGAGCGCAATATCGAAAGTTTATCTGATAGCTGGTTAGTGCATGAAAATAATGTGCATATATACGACCAACCTCGAACCTCTGCAGAAAAAATTCCCCCCAAGGTAGATATCATCCTCACTGACAACCCCGAGGTGAGTCTATTCATGCGCTATGCGGATTGCACCCCAATCTTGTTCTACGACCCGAAGAATGAAGCCATAGGTCTTGCCCATGCCGGTTGGAAGGGTACCGTTCAAAATGTGGCTGGAGAAGCTTTAAAAGCCATGGCAGAACGATATGGCAGTGCGCCAGAAAATATTATTGCCGCCATTGGCCCTTCGATCGGTCCAAAGGAGTATGAGGTGGGGGAAAATGTGATCGAAGCAGTCTACAACAGTTTTGGAGATGAGGCTGATTCTTTGCTCCCTAAATTTGGAGAATCGACTCATTTCGATCTTTGGGCAGCTAATAACCTGAGTTTAATCAATGCTGGCGTAAAGAATATTGAAAATGTTGAGATCTGCACCGGTATAAACACCCAAGACTGGTTTTCCCACCGTGTTGAAAAAGGGAAAACGGGCAGATTTGGGGTTCTATTAGCATTGCCTGCGTAAAGATTTAACATTATTCCAATGGTCATTAATCGAAGCACCTGATACACTTTAATAATGAGCATTCCGACTGAGAAAATCAAAGAGAATTACGAAAAAGTACTCGAGCATATTAATCAAACGGCTGTTAGGATAGGGCGAGATCCTTCTGAGATTAAAGTCGTTGTAGTTACAAAAACCCACCCCGTTGAAGTAATCGAGCAACTTTATTCAATTGGTGTGCGGGATTTCGGTGAAAACCGAGTGAATGAAGGAATAAATAAGAAAATTTCCCTCCTCGAAAAAGTGGGTGTTCAATGGCATATGATCGGACATGTGCAAAGCAGAAAGTCCGAGCAAATTGCAGAGCATTTTGATGTTCTCCACTCCTTGGATAGACCAAAACTAGCAAACAGGTTGGATCACTTTCTAGCCGAGAAAAAGAAGGCTCTCCCAGTATTATTGCAAGTAAATGTAAGTGGCGAAGAATCAAAATCGGGGTTGTCGGGGGCAGATGAATCAAATTGGGATACATTGCTTCCCGAAATTGAAACAATTCTCAGCCTAGCAAATCTAGAGGTAAGCGGACTAATGACCATGGCGCCCTATGACAAAAATCCAGAAAATGCCCGCCCAGTCTTTCGACGATTAAGAAAACTAAGAGATTATTTGGCAATTAAATTTCCAAAGTCCAATTGGCAAGATTTATCAATGGGCATGAGCGCAGATTACACAGTTGCCGTTCAAGAAGACGCCACAATTTTGCGTATTGGATCTGAAATATTAGGCTCTCGTTAAGAGAGAATTATTCATAAAAGAGAAAAAATGACAACAACATTAATTTGGCTTGTAAACACCACAGTGAGTTTGATCACCTTTTTGCTATTTATATATGTGATCTCTTCCTACTTTATTTCACCTTTTCATCCTATTCGACAGACCCTTGAAAAGATTATTCGCCCGCTATTGGACCCCATTCGGAGAATTCTCCCCTCAATGGGAGGGATCGATCTTAGTCCTCTAGTATTATGGTTGGCTTTGAGATTTATTGGTATAGTATTAAATAATATTATCCTAACCTTATAAGGTGAGATCAAATGGCGAGAAAATTCTCAGATGCACGCTCAGGATCAGCAATTTCTGTGAGGATCGTTCCCCGCGCCAATGAAAATGAGGTCGTTGAAATTTTAACCGATGACACAATAAAAATCCGCTTAGCCAGCTCTCCAGATAGTGATGCGATCAATATAGAATTGGTAAAATTCATGTCTGAAATCCTAGCTATTCCTGCTTCCCACGTTGAAATAGTGGGGGGACTTTTAGGACGAGACAAACTAGTATCCGTCTTGAATTTAAACGGTACCGATATCCAACGTAAACTTTTAGCGAAATTAATTAAATAAATAATTATTTTCCCCCATCAATAAAATTTTAAGAATTAGATATTATAAATACCCACCTATATCCACGCCCATTGCCCCAAGTTGCCAAAGCGTATTAAATGCAGCTTCCTTCAATTCCCCAGCAGGCCCCTCGCTCACCTTATAGATATCAGACACAGCAGCCCTCGCCTTGAAGGGATTAAGCCGCAGGATATCCATTGCCCCCAAAATTTGATCCTCTTTTCCCTCCCTGATTGCTAAAGCCAACATATCCCAACTTGCCTGTCCTTCGGACAACCCCATGCCCTGCTCGCCAGCAAAGGTAGTGAGCCAAGGAAGATTAGAAATTTCACCAATTGGCACTGGAATTCTAGATACCTTATGCAGATCAGATTCCAAAGCATGAGCAGCCGCATTTCTGACCACCCATTGATCATCATTTAACTCCATATCTCGCAATATATCCTTAGCCCACAATTCGTCGATCCAGGTCAATCCATAAACGATTGCCCGCCGAATTGAAAAATCTTCCATTTTGCTCCCCTCTCTCAAAAATTCATATCCCTCTCGTGGGTGGCGTGAAAGCGCTTCGGCAGCCGCCCGCTGGCCCTCATCAGTCGAGTCAAGCAGTATCCCCGCTACCATTTCTAACGCACGGTCTGTGTCGATAGCCACCAACGCCATGCAGGCAGCTCGGCTCCCTGTAATATTTCCAGAATTTAACATCTGCCCAAGATCATCCACTGCTTTTTGATCTTGCAATATCCCACTTCCCAATGCCCCCAAAATATTCACCGAGGTTTTTTCTTCTTTCATTAATTGACGGAAAAGGGCATCCACACCGAGTTGCCCAGAACTGGCAAGGGCGGTCAATATCCTGCCCCGATACCCCATTGGTAGATCTTCTCGTCGCAATATCCCCACAAATACCCGGAGTAAATTCGACATCCATGAGGGAGTTGGAGAGGTTTGTGTCGCCCAATGACTCATCATCTGCACCCCGGTTTTCAAGGGGTCATTTTTATCCTTCTCAATCATCATTGGAATCAATTTGCTCACATCTGCTTTACGACTCAAGAAATTGAGGGTCATTGAATGCCCAGACCATTTTGAGTCAGATATTAATTGATTGCCATCATTTCTTTTTGCAAATCCGTCCCCTGCTAAATAACTCAAGATCATCGGGTGACTAAAGCTCAATGATGCATTCGAACGATAATTTAAGACTTTGCTCTCAACCAATTCTGGCAAGATGCGTCGTACCGCTGAGGTCCGAATTTTATTCTTTTCAGGTTTGTTTTTCTTTTTTTTCTCTTTTTTCTTTGGTTCTTCATCTATAACAGGAGGATCGTCAAATTCGGCTAACAACTTCCTCAAATCATCATCCATAAATGGATTTTCATCTTTGACTTCCTCAATTTCTTCTTCAGGCAGAGGGTCAATTTCTTGAGCTGGGGGGTTTCCCTCAAATTCAGCCACGAATTTCCCAGCCGATTTTCGAGCGATCATGGGATTAGACGAAATCACCATTTGTAAGGCAAGTTGCTGCAACGCCGGAATCGCATTTTTTATTGTGCTGGTCATCCTGTTTATATAGGCTTCAACCGAATCCGCCAAACTGGGGCCTACTGCGTCTCCCGCATAAACCGCCCATGTTTTTAAGGTGATTTCCAAGGGGGAATAATGCTTTTTACCTAGTTTTAGCCAATTCTTAAAAATTAAGGAATCCACCGACTTTGGCAAATTCTCTGCCCATGTCTCATTGAGCACAAATTGTCCCCAAAGGTCATCCCAGCGATTGAAAAATTCCTCGGTCTGTTCCGCATTCCATGCAGCAAGAGAAACGGGGAATAACCCTAATGGGCCCACAGAATAAAGATCTTCAGTAGAGAGGGTCACAACCATCCGTAATTCAGGATATTCATCTCTAAGTTCATTGAGAAAATCTATCACTGGCATTTGCGCATTCTTTGGAAGTTCGTCCATCCCATCAATCAGTAGCAATACCGAATTATTTTTGAATATGGTTTGAATATATTTTGGCAGTTGGGATTCCACCAGGGTGGATACCTTCTCGGCTAACACCTTATAAAATACATTCAAAGAGTCCCCTAATTTTACGGGGATTTCAAGATCACCTACATGGGCAATAAGAGGCACCATATTTCGCAGGCTTCCCATCTCGGAATCTCGCCTGGCAACCTGAGCGCATAAGGTGTTGAGGGCAAAACTTTTCCCGATCCCTGGTTTCCCGATGATTGCTAAATTTTGTCCAGAATCCAGTGCTTCCGCCATCGATAAACTTTGCAACCCATAAGTAGCCGCCATTTCAGGCCATTCGGGCATATACGGAATGACCAGATCAGCGATGTCCTCGGTAGGAAGGGGTCCATCAGGAACGACCGGATAGTGGGGAGCCATGATCCTCGGTTCAATCCCAATCTCTGAAAGAGAAAAGAGGGGGGAGGCCAAATGGTTTTCTTGAACAATAGCAAGGAGGTCTTTTCGATATCGATGTTCTATGGAATTGGAGAATTTGTTTTGATAGATACCAGATTGTTTCGAAAGGGCATCCTTCGAGGCATCAAATATAGGGCGTGATTGTTTGATCAACCACCATATGATTATCGCGGCTGTAAAACCTAACCAAAAAGAAATTTGATCGAAAAAAAAATTATCCAGCATATGTTTATCTTTTACCGGCTAAACTGAATAAAGCACCCTTCCACAACTGTTACAGCATGTAATCGTGATTGGAGAACGGGCTTCCTGTGCCTGTGCGGCGGTCAATGTAGATCCGCAGGCAGAGCAAATATCATTTTTTACTTCAGCAACTGCACGACCCCGTTTTTTATCTCTTAACTTATTGTACATGCGGAGGTTATCTGGCTCTACATCTTCAAGCACAGTTAGTTTATTTGAATCTAATTTTTCAGATTGTTCAACCAATTTACTACGCTCACCTTTGAGCAATGCAGTATCTTGAATTTTTTTACTTTTAGCTTTTTCCAGAATCTCATTCTTTTCTTCCGTATGGGCTTGAGAGTCCTCAAAAGCGATCATTTTCTCTAATTGAATTTCTTCTAGTTTGTTTAAATATCTTCCCAAAGCAGCTGCTTCGTTCTGCAAATCTTCTAACTCCTTGGAGTTTGTGACTGTCCCACTATATAAGGTTTTTTGATTATTATCGATCTTTTGTTGCTGAGTACTCACATCTTCCTCAGCCCGTTTTAGTTCTTTTTGAGTCTTTTCTTGGCTTGCCACCGCCTGATTATGTTGATCTTCAGCTGCGTTTAACGCTGTATTATCAACAAGGGCAATATCGATCTCATCAATTCTTTTTTTTGCCGCATCAAGGTCACTGTCCACTTGCTGAAGTCGATAAAGGTGTAGGGGTTGGCTCATGCCCCGATTATAGAGGCTGATGCCCAAGTTTGCAAGCTTAGGAAGATTTTTATAGAAGGTTCTTTGATAATCACTTCTTTTTGGTGATTAAATCAGGCAAAGATTATTAATTGGTCGATGGTCGCCCTATGCTAAAATAAGATTATGGTCTCAAAAAGAGAAAAAGTTGTCCTTGCCATTTTTATAATCTTGCTCCTCATGCTCATCACGATTCCATTAATTATCGCGTCTCGCTCTGGCGGGGAAACCAATGTGTTTGGAGGATTTTTATTCAACCCGCTCGATAGCCATTCCTATATTTCCAAAATGCGTCAAGGATTTCAAGGGAGCTGGACATTTAAATTAGCCTACACTTTAGAACCAGCAGATGGCGCTTTTATTAATATTTTTTATCTCTTTTTAGGTCATATCGCTCGCTGGTTCTCATTACCCTTAGTTTTTACATTTCATTTATTTAGACTTTTATTTTCAGCCCTAATGTTTTGGGTCTTATTCACATTCACCGCTAAGATTTTTTCCAATAAAACCTGGCGCTGGACTGCCTTTGTTCTGGCTTCCATTGGAAGTGGATTAGGTTGGCTGGGGATTCCCTTCGATCTAGTCGCCTCAGACCTTTGGGTAGCCGAGATGTTCCCCTTCCTCTCAGCGAACACAAACGCCCATTTCCCCATCGCCCTTGCCCTCCAACTTTGGATATTAATGCCCAGAGAAAATGAACATATTACTTGGTCAAAGGGAATTAAACTCAGTTTAGCCATTTTCATCCTAACAATAATTTCCCCCTTCGGAATTGTCTTGATCCTGGCTGTAAAAATAGGTTTACTCATCTTGCGCTGGCTAAGAAAAACAGACTGGCAAATTATTTTAAAAGAGGTAATCATCATCGGTCTTTTTTCAGGCCCCCTCCTCATATATTACTTATGGATTAGCCGCGATCATCCGGTCTTATCTATTTGGAGTAGTCAAAACTTAACGTTTTCTCCTCCCCCATGGGATCTGATCATTTCCCTTTCCCCCGCTCTGATCATTGCATTTTTTGCTGTAAAAAAGTTTTGGAGGACAGATCGAAAAGAAGTCCAAACTTTGCTCGTCTGGATGATTGTTTGCATACTCCTGGTTTATATTCCCTTTAGCCTTCAACGCAGGTTCCTCCAAGGATTATTTATCCCCATATCCCTTTTGGCGATCTTTGGTTTTGAAGCTTGGTTTGAAAAATCCCCCAAATACAAAAAAGTTTCATTAATGCTTCTGTTCTTTTTAGTAGTACCAACAAATTTACTCTTATTGCTCACCGCGCTCTTCGGTGTTCAAAGGCATGCCCCCGAGTTTTATTTATCAAGGGATGAACAGGTCGCGATGGTATGGATCAATGAAAATGTGTCCGTTGAAGCCCATTTTCTTGCTAGTGCAGATATCGGCTCCTATATCCCCAGCATCAGCCAGGTATTCGTATATTATGGACATCCCTTTGAAACTATTGATGCAGAGAATAAACTCCAATTGCTCGAAGATTTTTATTCCGGGAAAATTTCTGATCCCGAAAGCTGGTTGGAGCAATCGGATATCGAATACATATTTTATGGCCCAAAAGAACAATCGATCGGACAACTCTCCAAGATGTTACCCATCATGGAAATTTATCGATCGGGTGATGTGAGTATTTTCCAGGTCATTGATGAATAAACTAAACAATACCCAATTCCTCCGACGATATGGGTGGGTCTTTTTAATTCCTGTTTTATTATTTATCCCCTCGATCGGTGGTTTTGCCTTTCCATCAGAGGACAGTTTGTTTTCTGATATAGCCATCTCGCATTATCCAAATGCTGTGTTTCTAAAAAACACCCTTCTTGAATTCAAAACGATCCCCTTATGGTCTGATTCGATTCTGGGTGGTTTTCCCTTCGCAGCAAATCCTTTATCCGGCCTTTGGTACCCATTTGGTTGGTTGGCATTAATTTTTCCTTTGCCGTTGGGTTTTAATTTGCTTGTCATCGCTCATATTGTTTTTGGAGCAATCGGCGTATCCTTCCTAATTAGAAAGTTGGGTCTTTCCGATAGCACCGCTATTTTCGGCGCTCTCGCATTCTTACTAATGCCAAAAATCTTTGCCCATTACGGTGCAGGGCACCTCACCTTAGCTTATGCAATCCCATGGACCCCATGGTTGCTGCTTGCTGTCCTGACAAACAATAAGAAATGGTATGCTCAACCAGGGTTGATCCTCGGTTTGATCTTCCTTGTAGATGTCAGGTGGGCCGCCTATGCAGGCATATTATGGGTCGCATGGGAAATATTTCAAAATAAATCTCAATGGGGGGCTTGGGGCAAGAAACTCATTTCCCAAATTGCTCTGGCAATCCTAATTGCTGCCCCCCTTGCGATCCCATTCCTCGAATATTTGAAATTATCAACCCGCAGTATCTTAGAATCCAAAGATGTCCTAAGTTTTTCATTGCCCCCCATAAGGCTTTTAGGTTTAATATTCCCGGATCTTGGGGGCTTTCATGAGTTCGCCATCTATAGTGGCGCGATAATCTTAATCCTTGCAATAATTGCTCCCCTCATCAAGACGCTCAGAAAAGAAATTTCTTTTTGGTTCGGTCTAGTAATCCTTCCACTAATATTCTCCCTCGGAGAATTCTTCCCCGGCTTAAACCTTTTATCCACACTCCCTGGTTTTTCTTTACTCCGTGTGCCACCTAGGGCATTATTCCTAACTGGTATCGGGCTTATCATTCTCGCAGCCTATGCTTTGGATTATTTGACCGGGAAGTCCCTCGAATTGAAAGAAAAGAAAAGTATCCGTCTTGCACTCCTTTCTCTTATTAGTTTCTCGCTTTCCACACTTGCTGGTCTTTGGTTTGCAACCAAAGAAATGAGCATAAATTATGTTTGGGGAGCTGTATTCCTCCTTCTTTCTTATTCCTGGGTATTAAGTTTTATTGCAAATAAAATAACCCCCAAACTCTGGAGTAGAGGTGTGTTCTTAATCCTTCTGATTGATTTGCTATTCGTTGCCCAGGCAGGCTTTGTCTTAAAACCAAACGAAGTTGTGCTTTCAGACGGGCAAGCTGCCGCCAAATATATCTCTATCCAAACGGGGAGTTATCGGGTTTATTCTCCTTCATATAGTATTTCCCAGCAAACAGCAGCCCAATTTGGGCTTCACTTAGCAGACGGTGTCGATCCAATGCAGCGCATCAATTATGTGGATTATATGGACTCTGCCACCAATATCCAGCGTGAGGGTTACAGTATCACCCTCCCACCTTTTGCAGATGAAGACCTTTCTACCAGCAATCAATCCTATATCCCCGACCCAATCCTCTTGGGCGCTATTGGTGTGAAATATATTGTCTCAGAATTTCCATTACCCTTTGGAGAAGTGGCGAGGTTTGGAGACACTCGAATTTATCAGATTGAGGCATCCGAACCCTACCTTTCAGGGTCTCCTAATATAATTTCTCTAACTGGAACAGCCCCAGGAGTTTTCCTGCCAGAATTAAGCTATCCTGGCTGGCAGGCATGGGTAGACAGGGAACAGGTGGAAATAGAAGTGCTCGACCCTTTATTTAGTGGTGTCTATCTCGAGGAAGGCACACATGAGGTTGTATTTAAGTTCCGCCCAAATTCTGTTTATTGGGGTCTGGGATTAGGGGTTCTAGGAATTTTCTCTTTATTCGTATGGCAAATTAGGCAAAGGCAATGATTGAAAAAAATGAACGCCGCTGGCTGCTCCTCTTTGGTTTAGTAGTTGTTTTGATCACTAGCATTCCCTATCTCATCGGTTTTGCCACCCAGGGAGAGGAGTGGGTATTTTCTGGCTTTATCATTGGTGTCGAAGATGGAAACTCATATTTGGCAAAAATGTTTTCCGGTTATTCAGGGGATTGGTTATTCAAAACTCCCTATACAAATTTTCCCCAAGAAGGATTATTAACCTACCTCCCCTATTTGATATTAGGGAAGCTCACCTCTCCGCCCGCTCAACAAGAACAAATGATTGCCCTATTCCATTTATTCAGAGTTTTTAGTGGCCTATTAATGGTTGGCGCAAGTTACGCGTTTATCTCGCTGTTCATTAAAAAGATAGTTTTGCGCCGTTGGGCCACCGCCTTGGCCGTATTGGGAGGGGGGTTGGGTTGGCTTCTTATCGTATTGGGGAAAAGTGATCTTTTTGGCTCCCTGCCCTTAGAATTTTACTCCCCAGAGTCTTTTGGGTTTCTTTCCTTATTTAGCCTCCCACATTTGGCCCTAGCGCGTGCCTTATTGCTTTGGGGTTTGCTCTGGTATCTAAAAGAAATTCCTCAAGCATCAAAATCCTCCCTTTGGCAAAAAGACAAGGTGGGTATAAAGATCGGTTTATTATGGTTATTCATGGGGTTCTTTCAACCACTATATATCGTGGTGGGTATCGGACTCATTACCGCACATCTGTTGGCCCTTAGCATCTTGGCTTGGCGGAAAACCATCTCATGGAACCAATGCATAGCTTTTTCTCGCCGATTAATTTGGATCGCAATTGTCAGCGCCCCCATGCTCGTTTATAACCTCATCATTTTTTCAACGGATCCCTTTGCTAAAGCCTGGACCGCACAAAATACAATTGCCTCCCCCCATATTTTCCATTATTTACTTGCGTATATATTGCTCCTTCCCTTTGCATTTATGGGGTTAAAAAGATTCTATTCAACAGATCGAATAAGAGCTTCTTTTTTTCTGGCTTGGGGCTTAGTGTTGCCATTTTGGGTGTATGCCCCCGTGAGTGTTCAAAGGCGTTTGGCAGAGGGATTTTGGGTAGCTTTAGTCATCTCCGCGATCTATTATTTGGATGCTCAAAAAGAAAAACCCCTTTGGTTTCAAAAACCATCAATATTATTATTTGGTTTCATATCTACCCTCTTCATACTTATTGGAGCAACTAATCAAGTCCTCGTTCCCAACGAACCGTTATTTAGGAAAGCGGATGAGATATCCTTCTACCAGGATATACGCGGGCTTGTTGAGGAGAAATCAACCATTCTGGCATCCTTCAAGACCAGCAATCTGCTCCCCGCCTATCTCCCCGTCCAGGTAATCATCGGCCATGGGCCCGAAAGCATTAATCACCAAGAACTTCTGCCCCAAGTAGAAAGGTTTTATTCTGCTGGAATAGAGGCCTATAATCAGGATCTTTTGTCAAATAACAATGTGGATTACCTTATTTGGGGCCCCCATGAGCAAAGCCTGGGAAATTTCAAACCTCACAACACAAATTACTTATCCTTAGTCTATGAGAATAACGGCTATTATTTATTTGAAGTCACAGATTTGGATTGATACGTCCTGCCCGAAAGTACAAATGAGTGAATTACCCTATAATAAGACTACAAGAGTCAAATCTGAAACGGAGTACCAAATGACTGAAGAGAATGAAAATATTGAAAATGATGAAAATAACGTTTTTACAAATGCCAAAACACTTTTAGACCTTTTAGTGGTTCAATTACCCGAGCGGTCGATAAGTTTTATGTTGGATGATGATCTGTTTGCGTCGGTTGAAGCCCTTGTTGCTTTGGCAGAAGAAAAAATTCCTAAAAATATGCCTAAAATTCAGGCCGCTGCTTTAGAGGCATTAAAACCTTTGCTTGAACAATCCCCAAATAGCTATGTCAACATGAATTTAAACGAAGAGGATATCAAAGCAATGGCAAAGTTGCTTGAGTATGTCGAGCGAGAATTAAAATAAAAGAATTTATAGAAATAGCACATCTCGGGCGGTCTTTTGACCGCCTTTTTTATTTCCCCTATTGCAGTTGGATAAGCTTATATCCTTCGATGATAAATCCAACCCCCAAATAAATGAAGAATATTCCACAGAGGCCTATGATTGATTGGTAAACCCTGTCTGTGACCCACCGTTTCCCCCCTGCGATCACCGTTGAAAGCAGGCTATTCCAGGCATAATCTGCACTAATATGCCCAAAAAAGAAAGCCCCAATCGCAATCGGTGTGACAGCGTTGATCTGGGTCAAATAACTAGGAACAGAAGTAACCCACCAGGCATACCAAAAAGGGCTGCTCAGGGTAGTGATCATGCCCAGGCGAACCAATTGATTTGAGTTCAAGGTTTCAACGGTACCAGAAATTCCCGGCACCCGAATTTCCCCTTTAAACACACCGGTTACCATATTGGCCCCCATCCAGATTAGCACGATTCCGCCCACCAAAGCGATAAATATTTGAATCCCTGGAGTATTAAGTCCGGCTGACATCCCCAAAGCGATCATGATAATGATCGCTAACTCTAAGATCGAATGACCGGTTGCAACCAAGGGGCCAACCACCCAACCTCGCCTCGGAGCCTGACTAACGATCGCGGTAGAGACCGGGCCCGGAGACACCACAGCCGCAATGCCAAATATAAAAGAGGATATAAAAATGGTGAGTAGGGCGGTAATCGTCATAAAAAATTTCCCTGGTTCGTTTGAAGGATTTTACCAGGGAATTTTTTATATTAATTCATGAAAATTTAAAAAGCCTCCAACTTAGAGCTCGGAGGCTTTTTATTTAGCTTAATCATCAAATATAAACACTTCCTCAATCGTGCATTTGAATTCTTTGGCGATCGAATGAGCCAAATTCAAGGAGGGGTTATATTTTCCTTTTTCAAGGAACACAATCGTCTCCCTCCTTACCCCCACAATATTTGCAAGTTGCTGTTGAGTAAGCCCATCTCTAGCTCTGAGTTCTTTAATTTTATTTTTCACTGAGGAAATCCGATGTGGATTTGTAATACCACAAGAGAACACCGTATATCGCTGATGATCCCAGAATACCAATGCCCAGCATCTCTTCATTATTAGTAAATGAATTATTAAAAATGAAGATGATGAACCATAAATAAACCGAATAGAAGAATGATTTACTTGAGGCATATAGTTTTGCTTTATCCGTAAACTCATCCTCAGTGGGAGCATTGTTTTGGATATCCTTTCGTCTTTTAATCAAACGAACTACAAAAGCGATCAATCCAATTACAATGGCAAGACTTGCAATTGCGATCTTTAGAGTAGCATCAGGTTCATGATTCACAAACCAAAATATTGCCCCAGCAAATAGTACGCTCAGTAAACCGCCAATTATTATTTCGTTTTTATAGTTTTTCATTGTTTTCTCCAAGTTAGAAATATATAACAATATGTTAGATATATATAACATACAAAAAATACAATGTCAAGAGAAAATTTTCGCAAAAAAAAAGAGCGCTCATTAGGAGCGCCCTATTAAATAGTTATTACTTTATGCCTCTTGGGTTTGGGGCAGGGGGGTAGCTTCAACTTCCTCAAATCGTTTTTTGGTTTTAAGATGGAGCAAATAAAACCCTAAAGTTGCAAAGGCAGCAAGTCCCCCACTCATCGTCCACAATATGGTGGGGTCGAGGTTATCCATGATCAAACCCGCAATAATAGGGGCTACAATTGATGGAAATTGCCAGCCCCACCCAAACATGGCCATATACCGGCCTCGCATATCTTCTGGTGCAAATTTTGCAGCAATCGCACCAGAAACTGGCATAATGATCATTTCTCCCAAAGCTATGATCAAGGTCGCCACAAGAAACCATGCCATCGTAGATGCAATCCCAAAGATCGGGAATCCTATTGCATAGACCAACGAACCCAAAGCCATCATTAGGAAAGGAGGGCGTTTACTGGTCTTTGAGGAGATCCAAATCTGCATGAGTACAACCGTGCTGGCATTGATACTCATCAGCATGCCATAAGATTGTGGCGTAAGTCCGTGTGAATCCCTCAAATAAACCGACAATGCCCCATAGAGTTGTAAATAAACAATGTTCATCAATACCATGATCATCAAGAAACTATTAAACATTTTATCTTTGAAGACCACTAAGTACCCTCTTACGGTATCTAGGAAGGAATCGGATTCTTGTTCTTCTTTTTCCACACTCACCGGTTTGGTTTCCGGAATATTTTTATAATAAATGACTGCTACGATGAGGCTCGTTATCGCATCCAAGATGAACAGCGCTAAATAGGAGCGAGTCGCCATTAATCCACCGATCGTCGGACCGATTATCCAGGCAAGATTGCCCGCCACCCTCATGATGCCAAACGCTTCACCCCTTCTTTCTTCGCCCACAAGGTCAACGATTTGTGCCTGTCTTGCAGGTCCTGCAATATTTGAGAGCAATCCCACAAATACAGATAATCCATAGAATAAATAAAGGTCATTTACCAATCCCATCGCCACACTGCTGAAGGCACTGGCCACCAATCCAAAGATGATCATATTTCTACGGCCAAATTTATCTGCTATTGCGCCGCCAATTAAAGTGCCTAACATCCCAGAAATGGACCAAACGGCCAATAACCACCCCGCCTCGGTCATCCCTACATTGAATTTATCCGTAATATACAGAGCAAAGAAGGGGAAGATCAAAGTCCCGCCAATTCTGTCTATAAATGTGGCTAATGCCAACACCCAGAAGGGTCGGGAGAATTTATCATAAGTTTTTCGAAAATTGTCTAACATCGTAATATCCTCTATGGGTACAACATCTCTGCAAAATAAACACCTGTCTAAGTTAGATGTATATA
>JABJGH010000043.1 GCA_018662365.1 Chloroflexota bacterium
AACACTCCTTGGAGAATGGAAAAACACCATTCTCCACTTATTTGCTGGCGGGGGTGAAGGGTGATGGAAACGGTGAAACTATTTCCTTGGAGAATTGGAGTAAAAAACACTCCTTGGAGAATGGAAAAACACCATTCTCCCCCTTTAATTGTGACGTTGGCTGTATTGAAGTCACAGCTGTGCAAAATTGGAAATGGTGAAACTGATTCCTGGAATAAAAAGCATTCCTTGGAGAATGGAAAGACACCATTCTCCATTGTTTCGGGATACCTCCCCAGCAAGGACAAATGCCCCATTGCATTAGGGACACTTATACCTATCATCAGGAAAACCGATTGTGTACAATTGCACAATAAGTTATGGACATAGGCGTATAGGTAAATATGCCGATAACTGAGAAAAACAAAAAGTGACGGAGAAAATGATGAGTACAAACCTAAGGGACGAGATCAATCAACTACATGCCAATATTTGCAGTGGATTGGCGGACCCGAACCGAATATTAATTTTATATACCCTGGCTGATCATCCCTCCAACGTCACCGAACTGGCTAAATCTTTAGAATCCCCCCAGCCCACTGTTTCTCGACATCTGAAAGTGTTGAAAGAGCGCGGGATGGTGAAGTCGGAGCGAGACGGTCAGGCAGTGATCTATAGATTGGTGGATCACCGCATCATTGAAGCGCTCGACCTTTTGCGGGCGATGCTGGCGGATAGTTTGGAGAATCAGGCGGCATTGGCAAAAACAGCAAGCGAAACAATTACTTAGACCGAAGCAGCAAAAAAAAATCTTTAGGAGCAAGAAATGAAAACATTACTGATCTTGGGGGCAGGAACCGGCGGCACGATGGTGGCGAATAAGATGTCACAGATGCTGGATATGCAAGAATGGAAGATCATCATGGTGGACCGTGATGAGACTCATTATTATCAACCTGGTTTCCTGTTCATCCCCTTTGGGATCTACGGACCAAACGATGTAGTAAAACCGAAACGCAGCTTCTTCCCCTCGAATGTAGACTTCATTTATTCCGATATCGAGATGATTGAGCCGGAGAAAAACCGGGTAAAATTGACCAAGAATAATCAGGTGATCAATTACGATCAATTGGTGATCGCGACGGGCAGCCATATTCATCCCGAAGAAACGGAAGGGATGTTGGACGGCGGCGGATGGCAGAAGAATATATTTGACTTTTACTCCTTAGACGGGACGACCAAGCTGAGCCGATTCTTGAAGTTCTGGAAAGGCGGCCGACTGGTGTTGAACGTGGCTGAAATGCCGATCAAATGTCCGGTGGCACCGCTTGAATTTTTATTCCTAGCTGATTGGTGGTTTACTGAACGAGGCATGCGAGACAAGGTAGAGATCGTGTATGCAACTCCATTGGACGGGGCATTCACCAAGCCACGAGCCTCCTCAGTTTTAGGAGATATCCTGACCCAAAAAGGAATTAACATCGAAACGAATTTCAATATTGGATCGGTGGATGCGGGGAAGAATAAAATCAAATCTTATGATGAGCGAGAGATCGATTATGACCTTTTGGTGACGATCCCGACGAATATGGGCTCGGATGTGATTGAACGCTCGGGTATGGGCGATGAGCTGAACTTTGTGCCGACAGACAAACATACTTTGCAGACCCAGAAACATGAGAATGTATGGGTGATCGGCGATGCGGGGAACGTGCCTGCTTCGAAGGCGGGGTCGGTGGCTCACTTTATGTTGGACGTGGTGATCGAGAATATATTGCGGGCAATCGAAGGATTGGAACCGCTGCCAGAGTTTGATGGACATGCGAACTGCTATATCGAGTCGGGCTTTGAAAAGGGCATTTTGATCGACTTCAACTATGATGTTGAACCCCTTCCTGGCAAGTTCCCACTACCTGGATTTGGACCCTTCTCACTGTTACAAGAATCGCATGCAAACCACTGGGGCAAAATGGCCTTCAGATGGATCTATTGGAATATTCTGCTGAAGGGCGGGGAAATGCCTTTCGAATCGCAGATGACAATGGCTGGCAAGTGGTCTTAGGAGATACATATGGATAAGGATCTTGCCCTATTACACGAAAAAGTAGACAGCATGATGGCGATGATGCAAGAGCAACAAGTGAAGCAGCAGGCCATGGAAGAATTCAAAAATGATATGCTGCCGATCGCTAATCATATGATCAAATTGTCGATCGATGAATTGGCAGACATTGGACAGGAGTTCAAAGGGGAAGACCTGCTGTTCATGCTCAAACGAGTGTTGCGAGACCTGCCGCTGATGCTGAAAGCATTGGACCAACTAGAGTCTTTGATGGGCTTGGCCGAGGAAGGGCAATTGTTGGGCAAACAGGTCTTCAACACCGTGGTGATGCAGTTGGATGAAATGGAACGGAAGGGATATTTTGCCTTTGCAAGCCAGGGGATGCGGATGCTGGACCAGATCATGACCGAATTTGACGAGGAAGACGCGGAAGCACTGGCGGATAACGTGGTGACGATCGTGAAGACGATGCGAAATATGACACAACCGGACATCATGGCATTAGCGAGCAGCTCGGTGGACGCATTGAGAGATATTCCAGCACCCGAAGAAGCGCCCTCGACATTGAAATTGATCAAAGAGTTGAGCAACCCACAGGTACGAGTGGGGATGGCGAGATTGTTGAATTTATTGAAAACGCTGGGTAATAATGACTCAGAAATCAAAAAACCGCTTAATTAATATTTATTTTACCAAGGAGCAAAAAACAAATGCCTGAAACAATTGACCTCACTATTTTGGAAACGCTCGATTTTGACGACGATGGGTTCATGACCGATGCGAATGATTGGACCCCGGCGATTGGCAAAGCGATCGCGGCAGCATTGGAATTAGAGCTGACCGAACGACATTGGGACGTGATTAACTTCTCACGAGCGGAATTTGCGGAACATGGAGATGCCCCCAGCTTGCGAAAGATCACAAAAGTTGGCGGCGTGCCGACCAAAGAACTTTATGTCTTATTCCCTGGCGGCCCCGCAAAGCTCGCAGCACAGATCGCCGGTCTTCCAAAACCAACGGGATGTATTTGATCAGAAGGGATAACAGGCTGAAGTATTTTTGGCTAAAAAATTATTTTGGGTTCTAAATCCTTTATGTTTTGGTGAATGCCAAAAAGAAGCCTTTATAGAAAAAGAAGGCATTCACCCCTAATTGAATTAAACCTTAGGAGAGCAAAATGTCTGATGTATTAGCAAAAATTAAGGGAATGAAAGTAGACGAAAAGACTACAACTCGCAAATTGGTATTGGTATCTTCAAAAGGTGGACTGGATATGGCTTATCCACCAATGATCTTGGCGAACGCCGCCCGCATGTCTGGGATCGAATGTGAGATCTTCTTCACATTTTGGGGGCTGGACTTGATCACGAAGAAAAAAATGGGCAAGGTAAATATTGCGACAGTGGGAAACCCCGCTTTCTCAATGGCTCCTTATGCGCCGTGGTTTAAAATTCCGACATGGATGGGGTTGATCCCGGGGATGTCTTGGGTAGCCACCAAAATGATGGCATACCAGATCAAGAAATTAGACTTTCCTCCCATTCCTGAATTCATGGAGAACCTGTTGGACTCTGGCGTAAAGCTGTATGGATGCAAGTTGTCGATGGATATGATGAACTTGCAAGAAGAGGATCTGATTGACGGGGCAACAATGTTGGGTGCGATGGAGTTCATGGAACTCTCAAAAGATGCCCAGGTAATGTTTGTCTAGTTAGGGAAGCACAACAGAAAAAAATACCCCTGAATAAGCAGGGGTATTTTTTTTGAAAAATCAAAAACATTAAATTCTTATAGTAAAATATTCATCACAGTTTAACAAAACGAACGAAATAAATGGATAAGCGAATATGGATCTGAGAAATGAAATTAATCAACTGCATGCCAATATCTGTAATGGACTTGCGGATCCAAATAGAATATTGATCCTGTATGCCTTGGCCGAAAAACCGACCAATGTGAGTAATCTTGCAAATAATCTGGGGATACCTCAGCCGACGATCTCGCGTCATTTGAAGGTGTTGAGAGAGCGCCATATGGTGACTGCGGAGAGGGATGGGAAAGCGGTGATCTATCAGTTGGCGGATAGGCGAATCATTGAAGCGCTAGACCTGATGCGCAATGTGATGTCTGACTCCTTGGAAAACCAAGCGAATTTGGTTAATAATTTCAACGAATAATTTTTCTCAATGTTATTTGGGGAAATCAAGGAACTAAAAACTTACATATGCTCAAGAAATATTTCAAGAAAAACATTGCCCTGCCCTCGGACCACGGGTCCTGGGTATTTTTGTTCAGCCCCCTCATCATCGGATTCTTTGCGGGAAATAATTGGAGCTCTTCAAGTATATTGCTGATCATTGCTGCATTAGCAGCATTTTTTATGCGGCAACCAGCGGTTATGATGATCAAATCTTATGCGGGACGACGGAGCAGGGAAGACCTGCCTGCTTCGAGATTTTGGCTGACGGTCTATGCTTTGGTCTCGTTAGCGGCGTTGAATGTATTGGTGCAACGGGGGTTTGGGTACCTGAGCTATTTGGCGGTTCCGGGGATCTTGGTCTTTGCATGGCATCTGTATTTGGTGAGCAAACGGGCGGAACGGCATCAGATCGGGGTGGATGTGATTGCCAGCGGGGCGTTGGCCCTGGCCGCACCGGGGGCCTATTGGGTGAGTGTGGGGCAATATGACACGACGGGATGGTGGTTATGGGGGTTGGCCTGGCTGCAATCTGCCGCATCGATCGTGTATGCGTTTTTGCGATTGGGGCAACGACGACTGAAGGAAATGCCAGATCAAAAAGAAAAGTTTAATTTGGGGAAAAGGACTTTGCTTTATAGCGGATTTAATTTTATCCTGACCCTAATTTTGGGATTGATGGGGAAATTACCTAACTTAATATGGATTCCCTTTGCGATTCAGTTTGCGGAATCCATCTATGGCACTTATTATCCAGCAATTGGAGTGAAACCGACGCGAATAGGTATTCGACAATTGATTGTGAGCACGATATTTACGATCGTGTTTATCATTATTTGGCAATAACCCTTTTTTTGGATTATTTCTCGAGATTTTCTTCCCAACCTAATTTTCGTAAATGATATTCTGCGTTTTTAATACCTTCTAAACTATGAACATCTCCACCAGAAATATTTTTCATAGGGAGAATAGCATCTCCTAAATAAGTAAATGGGCGTTGGCCTCTCAGGGGAAAACATTTCTCAACGCGCATTGCGCGGACTCCTCCATCCAAAATAAAACAACTTGATAATTGTTGGCGATTCGATGATACATGTTCAGGGACATCTAACAACGTCCCGGTTCAAATTTAGTTTCCTATTAATAGACACTCCAATTCACTATATTCTTTACTTAGATAGCAAAATTTATTTGGATCAAGTGCTATTGCCATTGCTAAATCTGCGAGGGACAATTCATACAAACCAATAGATTCATATCCAACTCCCCGAATGAAATATGCTACTGCAATCATGGGGTCGAGTTGTTCCGGGAGCATAATTGAACTCTCGGGGACGTGATCTTTTGGAAAGGAAATCCCAAACAGATAGGATGAATAACCCTTCGCAGTCCCATTTTGCCAGGTAAAGGTAATTCTTCCGTGCTCACTTTCGCCCACGATTGGTTCTGCTGGCCAACCTGGGGGAGGATGATGCCAGATTGCCTCCTCAACCTTAACGCTTTGTGGTAGATGGAATATCACAGTTATATTCGTATTTCCATACAAAAATTCCTCCCCAAACCAGGAGGGGAAGAATACGGCATTAATTACACCATCATCAGAAGGCTCTGAAAAAAGGACACCATTAATGTTACTAATTTGTATCAAAACCTCACTTGTTGCCCCAGCAGGAATCTCGTTTTCCCCTAAACCAAATTCCACAGCTCCTGGGAAAAAAGTTGATTCCTCAATATGATTGATAACCTGACCATTTATTTCTGCTGAAATGTGTTCAAAATCATAGTCTTGAGAAGGCACGTAAACGTCAACAAAATCTATTGGGATATTTTGCGGATCATTGGAGAATGTGAACTGATAGAATAAAGACATTGATCCATCTTCATTCCAAAAGACATTGACAACCTCTTTGTCCAGGCTGAATGAATATTCAAGAACTGCAGGATTGTAAGTTGGCTCTGATGTAACCGAAGCTTGAATTTGAGTGGGGGTTTTATTATTTGTTGGTGCTGGGCTTGGAAGTGTAATTTTTGTTGACTCGATATCAGTGCCCACTGGGTTACAAGCCGCACAAGCAAATACGATCATAAAGAAAAATAGTGTTTTTTTATACATTTCACCCTCCAAAAATATGAGGGCTTTGAATTGAACGATATTACTCATATTTTGTTATTAAAATATTTGAAGAATATTACTATTGTGAGCAACAATTTTTTTGTACCCAATTAGGAAAATTATATTTTGGGTTTATTTATTGCCTTTCTCGACGTTCACCATCAGCACCCGATATAAAAAGTCATCCACATTTTCACTGAAGCTACCTTCAACAGTGGCGCCGACTCTGGCGCGAGTTTCCAATATCACCCGATAAATAAGGTCTCCTTTGTAGTACCAGGCATTATAAAATAAATGACCGGTACTATACCCATATATTAAGACATCCCCATCATACACATTAGAAGATTCTAATATTTCATCTCCATCGAGAATATATTGATCGAGACTGCTAAACTCAAAGTTATCTGATTTCTCATATATGCAATTCATCGATTCGACCCAGGTTACATCTTCGTTTACCCGCAACTCAAAGTTTCTACAAATATAGTTTTCCCCTTCGGGGATGTAATCCGAGATTTGTACCCAGCCCATCCCTAATTCATAGTCATGGAGAAGATATTTTTCTAAATTGGCTTGCAGTGCCATTTGGCTTGGGGATATTGGGGTTGGTTCTATATTTTTTATATTCGATTTATGCAACATATTTTCAATGACTAAATTATTGATTGGATACAAATTATTTAGATAAAAATCCTGTACTGAACCTGAATTATCAAACTCGGAACCGATTTCAACCAGATATAAATAATCATTTGTGGATAAAAGTTCTAGGTAATGATAGCCATAATCCTCAGCTTTACCGACCAAGATATGTTTGCCTGTTTGTGAATAATCGTTTTGAGGAATTATTTCTTGATATCCATTTTCAATAAATGGTGCCAATATTCCTTCGAAAGTTGTATCGGGTGTGATAAATGCAAAACATTGCTCAAACCATGTATAAATTCCTTCTTCATTTTCATATTTTATACAGGCAAATGAATCCCCCCACCGATCGGTAACGTAATCCCATGTCTCTCCTAACAACTCTACTCCATACCCTGGTTGACTTAAAATCGTCCAGCGCGGTACTGGCTCACTTGTGGGAGGGATGATAAGTGGCGTGGAAGTAGGAAAAACCTTAGGAGTGTTTGTCGGTCTGGTTGTATACAGAGAAAGCAATGTTGGGGTTACCAATGGTTTTTCATTATATAAAGGGGGCAATGTGGGGGTGTTTTCAGTTTCTACTGGGGAACATGCTGAAAATATAATTAGAGCAACTAGAAATAATAAATATCTTTTTTTCATTTTTATCTCCCAATTTATCTCCAAAAAAGTTTAGAGACCATTAGATCCTGGTAATTTCCCAATCGGGTTTGAAATGAAATTTGTTAGTGTCGGTCCTGTAAAAGGAAAGAAGAATGGAGGAATATCAGAGGTAACTCAGGACTAATGAACGTCATGATTACAATATTCTATATTAACATTAAAAACGGTTTTGTTCAACAATTCACAATAAATGAATAGTTGTTCGAATTTGCCGATAGATGGTGTTGAACTATTATGAATTGCGGCTAGCGATCTCTTTACGGACTACGGGGGCGACTTTGGTACCGAAGAGTTCGATTGATTTCATCATTTTCTTATGCTCAATCGAATTATTACCCAAGTACATTGAAAAGCGCTGATGCTTGAAAATATCATATTGATAGAGAATTTTTTCAATGACCTCGTCGGGGTTGCCGACAAAGTCTGAACCTTGCAATAAGCGCTGCTGTTCTAATTGCTGGCGATTGGCAGGTGCCCATCCACGTTCTTTTCCAATTTTATTCATCATTTTTTCAGCGTAGGGGTAAAAAGTATCTACAGCTTCTTGGGCATCTTCTAATATATAGCCATGGGAGTTGATACTGAGCGGGATGGTGTTGGGATCAAAGCCATACTCCACGGCGGCTTCACGGAAGATGCGGAAGAAAGGTTCGAATCGTGCGGGCATGCCGCCAATGATGGCGAGCGCCATGGGCAAACCCATCGAGGCGGCTCGAACCGCTGATTCCGGGGTACCACCCACGGCAACCCAAATGGGCATGGGGTTTTGGACTGGCCGCGGATAGATGCCGAGGTCTTCTATCGGGGATCTAAATTCGCCGGACCAAGTAATTTTTTCTGATTTTCCAAGTTGATCCAGCAGTCTTAATTTTTCATCAAATAACCCGCCATAATCTTTTAGGTCATATCCGAAAAGGGGAAAGGATTCAATGAAGGAACCTCTGCCGGCCATGATCTCGGCACGACCATTGGAGATGAGGTCTAAGGTGGCGAAGCTTTGGAAAACGCGCACGGGGTCGTCTGAACTTAAGACTGTTACAGCCGTAGAGAGACGAATATTCTTTGTACGGGCAGCAGCGGCGGCTAAAAGTACAACCGGCGCAGAGGATAGGTATTCCTCACGGTGATGTTCGCCGAGAGCATAGGCGTCTAAACCTAGCTGGTCGGCAAGTTCAATCATTTCCAAAAGGTCTGCAATGCTCTGAACGGGATCTTTGATTTTGTTGGTAAGGGGGTCGGTGCCACTGTCGACAAAGTTATGTAAGCCCAATTCAAAGGGCTTTTGAGAATTTAATACTTTTTCAGTCATTGTAGTTCCTACTTTTTAAATAATAAAATTTAATGTTTCCATCCTTAAATATGGACGAAGATGTGCTGCTCATTTCTTACTCAAAATCTGATAGGCAAATCCTTTATAATAAGTTTCTTAGATAAGAATATTTTAGGATAACTGATGGATAATGGAAAAACACAAATAGAATTGATCCATGTACCCGCCAAAACGGGGGCAGGGTTTAGGCTGGCAAAGGGACAGACGTTGAGAGTGACCGACATTGAGGGGGAACAGGTGGTCGACCTGGCGGCTTTTAATGCGGAGAAAAGCGAAGAATATTTGAGCTCTGCACGCAGCATTGATTATGCGATGAAGATTTTCTTTACTGAGGGAGATGTGTTGTATTCGATCGATAGTAAACCAATGCTGAAGATCGTGGCAGATACAGTGGGGAAGCATGATTTTATGTTTGCCCCGTGCAGCCAGGAAATGTATGAGATCAGCTATGGAGTGACGGATGCGCATCCGAATTGTTTGGATAATTTGAGCAAACCGCTGGCGGAGTATGGGATCAAGCCTGCTGAGATTCCGATACCCTTTAATATTTTTATGAATTCAGGGATCGATCCCTCGGGAAAAATTGAGATCCACCCACCCCTGTCGAAGGCGGGTGACTATATTGAACTGCGGGCGGAGATGGATATGATCGTTTCGGTCTCGGCATGCCCTTCCTTAAAATGTAATAATTATACGCATACGCCGATCCTAGTAGGGATCTTAGAATAATTAATAAAAAAGAGACTGGAAAATTTCCAGTCTCTTTTAGTTTCAAAATAGATTTTATTTCTCTTCCCCTTTCTTCTTTTTCTTCTTTGGTTTTCTGACTTCTTTCTTTCCTTTATCTCTTTTTCCTGGAGACATTTGGTCCTCCTTGCGGTTGTTCCCTTTGAATAATTCTCTCATCTATTATATATGGAAAAGGGGGGATGATTCAAGGGGAAACTAAAAAATGCTTTCTGCCAGTTGTTCATCTCCCAACAAGAAATATATAGCAATTTAGTCAAAATGTCTATATATTTTGCTATATTGAATATTTTTGCATTATTTTTTACATTATCTGACTATTTAGCAATTTGGTTTTCAAAATATTTTCTGTATAATAAAATGTACCAGTAAATCCGAAGGAGAATTTTATGAAGAAAATAAGCAGACTCATCGTGTTCTTTTCCATTTTGACGTCTATCGGTTTCGCTTGTCGTGGAAGTTCCTCCCTGCAAGAGGATGCTGATCTCCCGGTTAATATTGAAGATATCCCCCTCGTGGATCTTGCGGATATACCCTTAGGAGAATGGAAGGTCACCGAACTTACTGGATCGATCACGGACGAACGCACCGGAGGGGGTTTAGACATCCTTTGTGATTATTATAAAGAAACATATCAAGCAATATTAGATAGTGAGGACAATTACATCGAATTAATGATGATGGCTGCTGCTGCAGATGTCTCAGATGTTCCTGAAGGACTGGTGGATATTAATTATCTAGAGGGAATAGAAGGGGTCTTTGCCTTTAGCTTTTCTTTTGATAATGGATATTTTACGAACAGAGGGGTAACCGCGCTTCCCTCTCAGGTTGTTTATTTTGAATTAATACCTCAGGTTTGGACCTTTGATCTGGGTTATTGGGGAGCGGGAGAAATTTTTGCCAAAAATCATAATGGCTCTCCTGGTGGGGGCATAAATTATTTTGTGGTTGAGGGAGGTTTTGACAGCGACGAAGCAATCAGCGGGACATGGACATATTTTGAGAAAACAGCATTGCCCGAGGGGGTAGCGCCAGAATGTGAGAGTACCGCAAAGGGGAAAGGTACTTGGGCGGCAAAGGGACCGTAAAACCACAGGACAAATGCAATAAGAAATTATGACATTTGCCTATTCACAAAATTAAAATAAAGTTGTACAAATTATTAGGAGGAAAAAATGGTTCTTGAAAAAGCAATTGATGCAATTAACGAAGACGATATAAAAAATTTAAAAACTGAAAATGTTAGTGAAATAAAAACCTTAGAATATAAAAGGGATTTACCAACCAATAGTTATGATAGCAAAAAAGAATTTTTAGCAGATGCATCATCTTTCGCAAATGCTGGGGGAGGACATTTAATTTTTGGAATTGAAGAAGAAAATGGTTTACCTAAAAACATTATAGGTTTTGAAAATATTGACCCCGATGCAGAAATCTTGCGCCTTGAAAATCTTATTAGAGACAATATAGAACCTAGAATTCAGGGGGTATCTATGCGAGCAATCGCGTTATCTACAAAAAATACCATTATATTAATTCGAATACCCCAAAGTTGGACTCAACCCCATGTAGTAAATTATCAAAAACATTGGAGATTCTACACTAGAAATTCTGCTGGAAAATATCCTCTCGACCTATTTGAAACTCGAGGTGCCTTTGCCCTTTCAAATTCTTTACCAGAAAAAGCAAAGGATTTTCGAAATAGCCGTATTGGAAAACTTATTGAAAAGGAATCACCTGTCCCCCTTGGGAAAAATGCTTTAATTGTTTTACAAATAATTCCTTTTGGTTCATTCAATCCTTCTACAACCTTCAACCTAAATTCAATTGAAAATATTACCCTGAGACTAAACCCCATATATGGGGGATCAATTGATCAAAGATATAATTATGATGGGCTCATCATAATGGGAAATACTGCGGATGACCTAAGCCGTTCTTATATTCAAATATTCCGAAATGGCATTATCGAAACTGTAAATACTAACATGCTGAGGTCTTATCAAAAAGAAGCCCCAACTATCCCTAGCGGTTTACTTGAACAAAACATTTTGAGTAATTTATCCTCATTTCTTGCAATACAAAAGCAACTGGGAATTTCGCCTCCATTTTTCACAATGCTAAGCTTAATTGGTGTAAAAGGTTTTACCATGGCAGTTAAACATGGACTCGATACATTTAAACAGAATCAATTCCCGATAGATCGAGATGTTCTTTTATTTCAAGAAAATATTATTGAAGATTACGAAACCGATTTATCAAGAATTATGAAGCCCAATTTTGATGCAATTTGGAATGCTACTGGATGGCCAAGATCTATGAACTATGACGAACTAGGAAATTGGGGTAAGGGACCAAATTCCCATAAATAAGGATACTATTTTCCCTCATCCCAAATAATAAATATCTTGCCGAATAACGGCAAAGGCAAAAAAAACTACAAAAATATACCGGTTTTGTTTTCCCCAACAATTATTTAATATCTTCCAATTCAACTCGAAAATCCTGAACCTAAAATATAATTCTCTAGGCCGATGATCATGGATTCCTGATCGGAGACGATGGTTTCGACGACATCGCGCATGGAAACCATGCCGATCATTTTGTCATTGTCGAGGACGGGCAGATGGCGGATCTTATACTTGCGCATTAATTCCATACACTGATTTAGAGAGGTATCCTCGGTGACAGTCATCATGCTGGCAGTCATTAATTCCTCGACAGGAGTATCCTCCGCTGAAAGACCCTTGATCTCCCCTTTGCGAGAATAGTCCCTTTCGGTGAAGATGCCGATGATCTTGTCTTTATCGGTGACCATGACGGCACTAATATTGGCTCCTGCCATTACCTTTAGGGCTTCTAAAACAGAATCAGTTTTCTCAACAGTATGGTTTTGGTTATCGGATTTCTTGTTTATCAAGCGTTCTACGATGGACATATTGGTTCCTCCATATTCGTTCAATAAAACAATGATGTTTCCCAGTAATTCAGTATAGCAAGAAATCTGGGGGGAATGCAAGCTAGCATTTAATACATGCAGGTCTATACGGTTAACAATCCGTCTAGGGTGTCCTGGTATGAAATCTTGGTAACCGGGGGAAAGAAAAAAGTGCAGGAAAATACATCCATAATAAAAACTCCTCGAAAATTCGAGGAGTTTTTCATGCTGTAGCGCGAGTGGGGGTCGAACCCACACAGTGTTGCCACCGACGGATTTTAAGTCCGTTGCGTCTGCCAGTTCCGCCATCGCGCCTAGGCTTTCATATTTTACCTTTTGTTTGTAAAAGGTCAAGGTTTAGGATCAAATTTGATCTTTATGAGGAAATTTTTAGTTTATTAACCATTGTTTTGGGGAGGATTTTTCCGCTGATTTTATTTGGTTAGTTTTTTTCTAAGTGAAGCGTAGCGAGAGGTTAAGCGCACCAAGGGACTGGAAGCTTTCGTATCAAACATCACATCTTTCATCGCGATTTTTAGACTTGGAGCATCCTCAAATTCAGGCAGCAGCATAGCTCCACGACCAAGCTCGAAAAGTGCATGGGCATCTGAACCTGCGGTTCCCAATAAGTTGGTTTCTTCCGCAAAAATTCTCGCCTGTCGATTATACAATTGGGGAAAACAGCGGGCATTAAAAGTTTCAATGGCATCAACCAAAGGGGCAATTTCTAAAAGATCTGCCAATGACCATTTTCCACGACTTTTATCAAAGGGATGCGAAACACTAATAAAAGCTTCTTGATCTCGAAGCCGATCAATTGCTTCTTTTACGGGCAACCCCGGAGGAATTTCTTCTTTGACATATGCGGCTAAAAGCTCACCTCCCTCTTTTGTGACGATTTCTTCGCCCACAATGATTAATTGAGGATCTAGGGCTTTTGCTGTAAGGGCTCCCTGAATCGAATTATGATCGGTGATCACTAAGCGATCAATCCCTTTGTCATGACAAGTAGCGATGAGATCAGCAGGTTCGGACAAGCTATCACTGGAAAAAATGCTATGACAATGAAATTCAACTCTCAACATATTCAAATTTGGCCTTCATAAAAATATAAAATTCTTGACTACGACTTCATTTTAACAAATGTTAGCCATTAAACAAGTTCGAGACTTTTTTCAATCAATTGCTTGCTATAACGTTGTTCGGGATGTTAAAATGAAGTTTAATGTTTTTGAACTCCAAAATATTTATCGAAGTTACTCACTATTGAATAAAAGTAGTTCACCATGATCAATGATCTTTCACTACAACAAGATAAACCGGTCCTCGTTTTGGGCTCTTCAAGTGTGGATATTGTGGGTTTGGTTGAAAATAAATTGGAGCGGGGGACATCGAATCCAGGGAAAATTACCACTTCATTTGGGGGCACAGCAAGAAACTTTTCTGAAAATTTAGCACGACTGGGTCAAGAAGTGACATTATTGTCGACGATCGGGAAAGACCAGATGGGACGACAACTGCTTAAATTCACTCAAAAAGCCGGCGTGAACACCGAATATATGATCCAAACCAAGGATTATGCTACGGGGTCATATTTAGCCGTGGTCAATCAAGAGGGAGAACTGCAATTTGGATTGGATGATATTCATTCAAGCGAATTACTCACACCCGAATATTTAGAAGAGCATGTACATTTATTTGAGGAAGCGGCATTATTATTCCTTGATGCAAACTTACGAGAAGATACCCTTGAAAAAGCAATGCAAATTGCCCAAGACAAGGGATTACTTGTGGCCACAGATCCCACCTCGATCTCACTTTCACATAAACTCAAACCTTATTTGCCCAATATCTTTTTAATGACCCCCAATCACATCGAGGCTGCAAATTTCTGTGACTTTGAAGTTGGGGAAGAAGTTAGTGATGCTGAGGGATTAGAAATTGCGAAACAAATGGTCTCGAGGGGAGTAGAGATTGCGATCGTTACGCTTGCCGAATTTGGCGTATGTTATGCGACATCCGAATCCAGCGGTCATATCCCTGCCATACGTACCCAGATCGTTGATCCGACAGGCGGGGGTGACGCGCTGAGCGCAACGGTGATCTTTGCTCTACTCAATGGCATCCCGGTTGATGAAGCGGTTCGATTAGGGGTTTCTGCCGCTTCCCTCACTCTAAAACATCGGGGAGCGGTTTATCCAAACCTTAATCTCGAAATCCTGTATGACCAATTGATCTAATTCTCAACTTTTTGAGCTTAAATTTATGAAAAAACTTCCTCCTTATTACAAAATCGATCCTGAAGTTAGTGCAGCCCTTCGATCTGGATTACCTGTGGTTGCACTGGAATCCACCGTGATCACCCATGGATTGCCCTATCCGGAAAATGTTGACCTGGCAAAGGATATGGAATCCGAAGTGCGGGCAGAAAAAGCTGTGCCAGCAACCATTTCCATGCTTGACGGCCGCTTGCTGATCGGTACACAAGATAAAGAGTTAAGTGAATTGGCACAAGATCAAAATGCCAGAAAAATAAGTGTGCGGGACTTTGCCCCGGCGATCGTTCAAAAGGCCAATGGCGGCACAACTGTAGCTGGCACCCTGATCGCCGCTGAGGCAGTGGGTATTCAGGTTTTTGCAACTGGAGGGATTGGGGGTGTGCATCGAAATGCCCCCTTTGATGTGTCTACGGATCTGGGTCAATTGGCGCAAAGCCCAGTTGTGGTGGTTTGCGCTGGTGCAAAGGCTATTCTCGATCTCCCAGCTACCATAGAAAAACTTGAAACCTTGGGTGTTCCTGTGATCGGTTATCAAACGAGCGATTTCCCCGCATTCTATTCCAGGAAAAGTGGGTTGTCCGTATCTGGAAAAGCAGATAGTGCAGAGGAGGTGGCCAAAATAGCGAAAGCACATTGGCAAATGGGATTCTCTTCTGCTATATTATTGGTTGTTCCTCCCCCTTCTGAAGTTGCGCTAGAAAATGACGAGGTTGAGCAATATATTGACCAGGCACTCCTGGAAGCCGAGGAAAATAAAATAGTTGGCCAAGCAGTGACGCCTTTTTTACTCAAGCGAGTGAGTGAATTGAGCGGGGGAAAGAGTCTTAGGGCAAATTTGGGTCTATTGAAAAATAATGCGAAAGTAGCTGCCCAAGTGGCCCTGGCCTTCAGTACCTCAAATATTCGAACCGTCTAAAAATCCCAAAAATTCTTTTCGAAAGATCTATGCACCCCTTGTACTTTATGGGCAATTTAGGACTGTCTTAACGTTTTGGAGTGATGGTTGGCCGGGGGGTCCAGGTGGGGAGAAAGGTAGGCGTTGGCCAGGGTGTACGCGTGGGTGTGGTCGTTGGTGTTAGCGTGGGGGTGGATGTTGGAGTGACAGTAAAGGTGGCTGTTGGGGTAAGTGTTTGAGTAATGGTGGGGGTTGAAGTAACCGCTTCTCCATTGACAGTAAACTCGCCCACTGTTTTTAGTTCAGTGCCCGCGAATATTTGAATCTGATAGACCCCCGGCAGCCATTCTTCAGGCTCGGGTTCATAATCAGTAAAACCATACCCCCCTCCCCCACTGTCCCATACAAGCGTTTCGTAATAAACCAGATCCCCTTCGTAGAGCCATAATGCAGTCCATTGGATGCCATCCACCATTTGGTCATAGCTAAAAAGGGCGTACATATGGCCCACAGGGTTGGTATAAATGGTGCCCGAATTTATAGGATTGTAATCCTCATCAAAACCTTGTCCAAAAACCAAAGGACTAAACACAACCGAGGCAGGCGGAGTGACAAAACCTTCAAATTGTGCTTCGATTGCAATTGGCACAAAGGGCGTGGGGGTGACGGTCGGGGTGTAGGTTTTGTCTAAAGTCGGGGTTATCGTGGGTGTGTTTGTGATGGTTGGCTGAATAGTTTCTGTGGGGGTTAGGGAAGGGGCTAGGGTCAATGTGGGGGTGACAGTTAGTTCAAATAAATTTGTTGCGGTGGGCGGCCCATATCGATTTAACGCAAAGGTGAGAAAGACCAAAATAAAACCAAAAAATATCAACCGCCAACCCCCAATAAGCTGTCCTTTTCTCAATCGATAATAGCCCACCTCTCTCGATTTTTGAATCATTTTCACCCCAGCCCAAAAAAGCGCGAGCACAGCGATAGCCAACAAAACCACGATGGTTTTAATAAAGCTGATGATGTCTAAGGGGGGGAGATTTTCAAATGACATGAAAAGAGTTTGTCCTTATATTGATCAAAACCTTCAGCAATTATAACAAATGATATCTCCCCACTATTTTAAATGGTCATCTGGTACTAAGGTGCTTGCCTCAAAAAAGGCAATATGCTAGTATTGCCCATAAGAATTTATTACAAATACATAACCCTATGAGGAGTAGATATTATGGATTTCGCAAGATCCTTTTCTTTTATTACTGAAGACAAAGATTGGTTCAAAAAAGTGGGGATTGCCGCCTTGTTGGTACTAACGGGAATAGGAAGCATCGGCGCAATGGGTTGGGTTGTAGAAATTACCAAAAGGGTTGCCAATGGAGATCCGGAACCTTTGCCGGGGTGGGAAAATATTGGCGATTATTTTATAAATGGTCTTAAATTGATGGGAGTAACCTTGGTTTGGTCTCTCCCGATAATTTTATTAACAATTTGTTCCACTATACTCCTGATCCCTGCTTCTGAGGGTTTCGCATCTTATGATGATGCCAGCGTTTTCATGGTAATCATGACAATGTGCCTTTCCGTTCTTGTGATCCTTTATTCATTGGTCGTTGGCCTTCTTGCCGCTCCCCTGTTCGGATTGATCGGGGAGGGTTTGAGCTTTTCAGAATTGATCAAACCAAATAAAGCTTTTGCATTATTAAAAACCAACATTGGTGGATATCTCCTTGCATTTTTTGCTGGAAGCATCATTTCGACCATTTTATCTTCGATCGGCGTGATCGCATGTTTCATTGGCGCTTTCTTTGGCACGGCATTTGGATATGGCGTGATGGGTCATTTGATCGGTCAGGCCCATGCTCAAGCTAGAGAAAAATTGGCAATGGAACCTATTCCTGAGGAATAAAAGCCGGAATTTTAGTAAAATATCTGAAACCGGCGGGAATACTCCTGTCGGTTTTTTGTTTTTATCCCAAAATAATTAATAATCTTCCTATTGTTATCCAAATTAGGTTTTGGTAAAATGAATTTATGAGAAGTAAAGGATTAACTCGCCGGGATTTCCTAAAACTAAGTGCCATTGCACTTAGTTCTGTGGCGATGCGCCCTGCACTTGACAATGGGCCAGTTCTTAGGAAACCGTCTGATGCTCTAGGAATCGTTAGAATTGGGAGCCCTTCAGTACCCATATTTAAAGAACCTGATTACCGAAGTGATATTATCCGCCATGTAGGGCAGGATGAGATCATCTATTATTACGAAAAATTAGTCTCCCCATTGGGACCATTTGTGAATCCTTTCTGGTATCAAATTGATGAAGGATATTTGCATACCGCTTATGTGCAACCTGTAGATACAATCAGCAATGAGCCTGTTTATACAATCCCTGAAGGCGGAGTTTTAGGGGAGATTACAGTCCCGCTCACCCAATCGATGCGAAATAATAAGTTCTTTGGATGGCAGCCGCTTTACCGTCTTTATTACAAATCAGTGCATTGGATCACCGGCGCGGGGTACGGACCTAATTATGGTCCATGGTACGAGATCACTGATGACCTGATGAAGATCAAATATCATGTGCCCGCCCAACATATGAGAATAATTCCCGATAATGAACTCACCCCAATATCACCAGATGTGCCTGAACATTTAAAAACGGTAATCGTAAATATTTCACGACAGTCCCTGACAGCCTTTGAGGGAGATGAGGTGGTGATGCATACTGAGATTTCGAGCGGAATTCCATCCTACTCACCGACGATAAATGGGATTGATACAGCGACTCCTTATGGCGAGCACCGTATTCATATGAAAACACCCGCTAGGCATATGGGGGATGCGAATATTACTAGTGATATTTATGCTTATGAGTTACCTGGCGTTCCTTGGGTCTCTTTCTTCGTTGATACCGGAGTGGCATTCCATGGCACCTATTGGCATGATAATTATGGCAGTCAAATGAGCCATGGCTGTGTCAATATGCGCCCTGATGAAGCGAAATGGATCTATAGATGGTTGATGCCTGATATAAAAACAGATCAGTGGTTTGCCGCGGGGTATGGCTCACAGGTCTTTGTCGTATAATATCCAAAACAGTAAATAATTAATAAGGAAAATAATATTATGGAATACCGAAATCTTGGCCGAACAGGGCTAAAAGTTTCTGAATTATGTATGGGCACCATGCAATTCGGCTGGACAGCAGATGAGGCAACCTCGTTTGATGTGCTCTCAGCAAGTTTTGATGCAGGGATTAACTTCATTGATACTGCGGATGTATATTCAAGATGGATTGAGGGGAATGCGCCCGGGACTTCGGAAACGATCATTGGCAAATGGATCAAAAAGAATAATATTCCTCGACATCAATTGGTGATCGCTACCAAAGTGCGTGGCCAAATGAGCGACGATCCTAACGATCAGGGGCTTTCTCGCCAACATATCATGCGATCCGTTGAAAACTCTCTTAAAAGATTGCAGACAGATTATATTGATCTATATCAGAGTCATTCGGTAGATGGGGATACCCCGATCGAAGAGACCTTGCGCGCTTTTGATGACCTGGTAACACAAGGGAAAGTACGCTATGTGGGTTGTTCAAATTATCCGGCTTGGCGTTTAATGGAAGCCCTGTGGACTGCGGAAAAAAATAATTTAGCTCGATATGATTGTATTCAACCTAATTACAGCTTGCTCAAACGAGCGGAATTTGAAAGGGAAACCGCAAGCGTTTGTAAAGAATATGGCATTGGCGTGATCCCTTACAGCCCCCTTGCGCGTGGATTTCTCACAGGGAAGTACCGAAAAGATCAAGAAATTCCTAAAGACTCGCGAGAATATAAAAACGAAAGAATTAAAGGCTATTTCACTGAGAATAATTGGGCATTACTAGAATTAATGGAAAAAATTGGAGAAGCCAATGGGGGTAAATCGATCTCCCAGGTAGCTTTGGCCTGGCAATTATCTGACCCACTCATTACCAGCCCGATCATTGGCCCAAGAAATATGGAACAGTTTAACGACAATTTTGGTGCGGTTGGTTTTCGATTAAGTGCTGAAGATAAAACTGCTTTGGATAAAGCGACAGCCTGGGAATAAAGTTTTAGTTCTGAGTTCCGATCATGCTGAGCATTGCCCCGATATCATCTTGATAGGATATTACTCCCACAGGGACACCAAAATGGCTGATTGATTTAGCTAATATGTCCGTACCGGGGTCCCCACCAAAACTCTCTGCATTAATTAAGACGACGATGGGGCGTAGGCCTAATCGAGTAATTTGATCTACAGCCAGGGTGATATCGTGTTGGACGGACGGAGTGACCAAGATCACTGTGCTTCCACGAGATAAATGGCGGCATTGATTGGTTAGCATTGCAGAAAAAGGCACCACCCCTTCTGATCTTAATAAAGCCATTGCTTCTAATATCTTATCTAGTTGACGTCCAGTTTTGTCAGGGGATAATACTTTAGAAGTGTAATTATTAATCGCTAAACCGACTTCACGACCATTTTTAATAAAATAACGGGCTACGGAGGCGGCAATCGTGGCGGTATATTCTTCAGTTTCAGGGGCAAGCTGAAATTTTTCCTCTCCCTGAGAATAAATCCCCTCCACACTTGCCTTTGGGGTATAGGGCTTCCCGGCTTGGGCATCTTTTTCACCGTCGACAAATATCCAGATCTCGGCCATTGGATCCAGCTCGAATTCTTTTACCATTAAGGTGTCTCTTCGAGCGGTACTCTTCCAATGTATTCGACTTAAGGAATCCCCAGTCGCATATTCCCGAATATTTGAGGCATTCGGTGTAATCTGATGGGTTCGTCTACGCAGCGCTTCTCCACCGGGGAGCATTCCTGGTGGCCCAGGAAATCGTTCGATATCAACTAATTTTGGAAATACCAATAAATGATCCGTATCTGGGAATTCTCGCGAGACGGGGAAGAGCCCAAAAGGGTCTGCGCCTTTTAGGGTCGTTGGACCTAGGGGAAAAGCGCCCCGTTTGACCAATCTGGTGCGTCCCATGTTTGAGCGACCTTGGTTGCCACCCATCATCACATACACTCTTGAGCCTTGGGAACCTGGCAATGGAGAATGATCCTTAAGTTCGAGCCATAATCGGGGAAAGCGCTGATGGTTATAAAGTTCAAAAATTTCACTAAATATTTCGCCAATTTGACCCCGTTTCATATTTGGGGTTCGTTTAAATGTGATTCCCCGTAAAATTAGCTGGGACCACAACCAACTACCAACGATTAATAACCCCCATAAATAACTTAAACGAGTATAGACCTGCTGGTCTGATACGACTAAGCCAAATATGCTAAACCCCAGCAGACCGAGTGCAACTCGGAGGGAATTCGTCATACTTAATCTGGAGTAAGGTCCCCACCAGGAACAGGTACGCTTTTTATTATTTCATCTACTAAGGCATCTGAGGTGACATCTCTCAACCGAGCAGCTGGACCTAAGATTACTCGATGAGCAAGGCAAGCTTGTGCCAATCCTTTGACATCATCGGGTAAGACATAGTCTCGTCCTTCTAGGGCAGCTTTTGCCTGGGAAGCTCTAAAGAGGGCTAGGCTCCCCCGGGTGCTTGCTCCTAAATAGGAATCTGTATGATTACGGGTTTTTCTTGTGAGGTCAACGATATAATATCGCATCGAATCAGCCACGTGAACTTCTCGAACCTTGGCCTGCATTTTTAATGCTTCGTCGACACTCGCAACTGTTTGCAAGTCTTCTAATGGATGTTTAAATTGTTGGCTGTTTAACACCGACATTTCGGCATCAAAATCAGGGTACCCAATTCTAGCTCGCATAAAAAAGCGATCTAATTGGGCTTCTGGTAAAGGGAATGTACCTTCATATTCGATAGGGTTTTGGGTGGCCAATACCATGAAGGGGTTAGGGAGCTTGTGTGTAATTCCATCTACGGTAATCTGTTGTTCGGACATTGCTTCGAGGAGGGCCGCCTGAGTTTTTGGGGTAGCACGATTAATTTCGTCTGCCAAAACCACTTGAGCCATAATTGGACCAGGTCTAAATTCAAACTCGCGACTTACTTGGTTAAATATTGAAACTCCAGTTACATCACTTGGGAGCATATCGGGAGTAAATTGAATTCGATTGAATGATCCCCCGATAGAGGTGGCAAGACTGCGAGCTAACATCGTTTTCCCGGTTCCAGGGACATCTTCGATCAATAAATGCCCTTGACCAAGCAAATTAATCACCACTTTCTCAATGGCATTTCGTTTACCAATGATTACTTTTTCAATATTCTTTATTATTTTCTCAGAAAATTCCTGAACATCTGTCATTAATGGCTCCGTACAAAAAGGGATATTAGACTTTAGTAAACAACTTGTGAAATACTGATTTTTGCTCGGTAATTGTAATATGAAAATTCAAAAACATGGACGCTACACATTAGAATAATCGTTTAATGGGTGCACAACGAATAAGAGTGGGGCAATAAAGCTAAAATGATGATGCAATGACTTTCATACAAACAAACGTTATAATAGGATAGTATTTTTAATGAAAATGAAGGAATGAGATGGAAAATGTAGATTGCATTTTTTGCAAGATCATAAAAGGGGATTTACCGAGTGATAAAGTACATGAAGACGATACAATTATTGCATTTCGGGATATTAATCCTGTTGCACCTACGCATATATTGATCGTACCAAAAAAGCATATTACCGATAATAATGATTTTTATCCAGAAGATGAAGAAATTGCTGGACGAATGTTTTCCGTTGTACGGGAATTGGCAAAAAAAGAAGGAATTACTGAGAGCGGATATCGTTTGATCATGAACACAGGAAAAGATGGCGGCCAAGAAGTCCCCCATATGCATTTGCACCTAATCGGTGGGCAGAAAATGCAACATAAAATTGGCTAAATAAATATTATTCATTAGGAGTGAATATTATTTGAGGTAAGGAGAAACCTTTAGGATGAGTATTAGAGAAAAAATCAACGAAGAAATAAAAATCGCTATGAAAAGTGGTGATGAAATGGTAAAAATGGTTTTACGCGGCACGCTGGCAGCAATAAAACAGGTCGAGATCGATGAACGAAAAGATCTGGAAGAAGCTGAGGTTCTGTCAATTGTGCAAAAAGAGGTTAAATCTCGAAAAGAGTCCATCGCGGATGCAAAAAAAGCTGAAAGACCTGACCTGATTGAAGCAGCAGAAAAAGAAATGGAAATTCTTGCCGTTTTCTTGCCAGAGGCGATGAGCGATGAGGAATTAACCTCAATTATTAAAGATGTGATCAGCCAAGTTGGTGCCACCTCTATGTCAGACATGGGAAAAGTAATGGGTGGCGTGATGCCCCAGGTAAAGGGGCGGGCAGATGGCGGTCAAATTAATCAAATAGTGAAGGCGCTTCTATCCTGATGCTAAATCAAGGCGATTCGATGCTTTCCGATTCGAGCACTAAAAGACGTTTTAAATTTACTAAACGTAATATATTCTTGTTAACCTTGTTGATTGTTACTGCCAGCTTATCCGCAGTGGCATTGTTGCTACCGTTATCGACCGAAGCAAATACAGTAATATTGAATATTGGGGATGTTGCCCCGCAAGATATTATCGCCCCAAACGCCCACAGTTATCAAAGTGAAATTCTCACAGAGGAAGCTCAGATAATTGCCGCCAATGGGGTTGCAGAAGTTTATGCTGCCCCTGATGCCAATATTGCCCGAACCCAGGTCAATGACCTTAGAGATATTTTGACCTTTATCGAAACAGTGAGATTAGATGAGTTTGCTACCTTAGAACAAAAAACCCTCGATCTTTCCGCAATGGAGCATATTCAACTCAACCCTGAAAGTACCGCCCTATTTCTAAACATGACCGAAAGCAGTTGGCAGGCTTTGAGGGTGGAAGCGATCATCGTATTGGAACAAGTAATGAGAAGCACCATTCGAGAAGACCGGGTGGAAGAGGCTCGGCGAAGTGTGCCAGCATTAATTAGTTTTAGCCTTACTGAAGAACATGCCAATTTAGTGGCAGAGCTTGTTACACCTTTTGTTACCCCAAATAGTTTATATACCGAGACATTGACCGAGGAAAAACGGCAAGAAGCCCGTGATTTGGTTGAACCAGTGGTCCAGTCCTTCCTCACCAACGAAATAATCGTTTCACGTGGGCAAGTAGTTTCTGGCGTAGATTTGGAAGCTCTGGAAGAATACGGTCTGTTGCAATCTCAGGTGGATTGGAAGGATTATGTAAGTGTTACTGCACTTGTCCTGGTTTGTTTTGGTTTTATTGTGCTATATATTCAGTTTCGCAATGATCTATTAGAAGATACTCGAGGATTGACTGTAATTGCAATCCTGTTCCTCATCTTTTTGTTTGCAGCCCGTTTTTTGTTACCCAACCGAACAGTTATCCCTTATATGTTCCCCATAGCTGGTTTTGGTCTCTTAGTTACCTCTCTTTTTAGCGGCTCTGCTGGACGAATATTGGCATTACCTTTGGCTGTATTATCGACTTACGGATTGCCCTACAGTTTAGAATTAGCGCTCTTTTATACATTTTCGAGTATTGTCGGCGTATTGATTCTTAGAAACTCTCAACGAATAACCAATTTCTTTTGGGCTGGCGCAGGAATAAGTTGGTCAGGGGTTTTGGTAATGTTGAGCTTTAGACTAATTGACCAGAATACGGACCTGATTGGTGTTGCAACTTTAATAGGTGCAAGCCAAGTTTATGGATTGGCGAGCATTAGTTTGGCGGTGATCTTACAATTTTTCCTTTCACAGGCCTTGGGCGTGACAACTGCGCTGCAATTGGCTGACTTGGCAAGACCTGACCAAAAATTATTGCAAATGATCTTACGGAATTCTCCTGGAACTTATCAACATAGTCTTCAGATTGCAAATCTGGCGGAACAAGCAGCAGAATTGATCAATGCAAATACATTATTAACACGCGTTGGCGCGCTATACCATGATGTAGGTAAAGCTAACCAACCTCATTTCTTTATTGAAAATCAGGCTCCAGGAATGCCCAACCCACATGAGGGGCTTTCCCCCTATGAGAGTTCTGCTATCATCCTCCAACATGTAACAGATGGTGTGGAAATTGCAAAAAATAATCGAATTCCCAAACAGGTCATCGATTTTATATTGGAACATCACGGGACTACTGTTACTCGGTATCAGTATGTGCGTGCGGTTGAGGAAGCTGGCGGGGATGTAGATAAAGTGGATATCAATAATTTTAGGTATCCTGGACCCCGACCCCAAAGTGTTGAAACCGCTCTAGTGATGTTGGCGGATGGTTGTGAAGCTCGTGCAAGAGCGCAACGACCGCAATCCGAAGAACTTATCCGAGAATTGGTGGAGGATACGGTTTTGAAAAGGCAGGAAGCGGGTCAGTTAAATGACACCTCCCTCACACTACAACAGATCGGTATTGTGACCGAATCATTTATCAATACGCTAAGAGGAGTTTACCATCCGCGAATCGAATATCCTGAATTGAAAGAACCTGATAAAAAGAGCAATGAGGCGGGTACCATTCCGGTTAGAACAGAAAGCCCATGATCTATATTCAGATCCAAGAAAAATATCGAGAAATGTTGGATGAAGAAACTCTGCGACAAACAGCCCGCTCAGTTTTAGACCACCTAAATATTTCTAATGATGAGGAAATGTCTATTGTGGTGGATGATGACGAAGTCATCCATGCGCTAAATCTTGAGCATTTGGGAAGTGATAAACCCACCGATGTGCTTTCTTTTCCGTCACGAGAAAAAGACCCTGATAGTGGCCAACTTTATTTGGGGGATGTGATCATTTCATATGAAACCGCCGAAAAGCAAGCAACTGCAATGGGGCATGCCGTAATTGAAGAAATTCAATTATTGGTCGTGCATGGTTGTCTTCATTTATTGGGACATAATCATTCTGATAAAGGAGGAAAAGAAAAAATGTGGGTAACCCAAGAAAGAGTGCTCAAATCATTGGGAATCAATATACAACCCACTGAATAATTATTATTCTAAATATTCAATCAATATGAGAAAATTCCTAAAATCAAGAATTCAATCTTTCGGTCATGCCCTATCGGGCTTATGGCATGTGATCCGTACCCAACAAAATGCCTGGCTGCATGCGCTGATGAGTGTTTCAGTTTTTTGGGTGGGGGTTTGGCTAAAACTAAACCGTTTAGAATGGGTCATGCTTATTTTGGTGATCGCCGGTGTTTGGGCTGCAGAATTTTTTAACACAGCCTTGGAAGTAGTTGTGGATTTAGCCACCCAAGAACAACATCCCCTAGCAAAGGTGGGCAAGGATGTGGGCGCAGCAGCGGTATTAATCGCGGCGGTGGCGGCTGCTATTGTGGGTATACTCATTTTAGGGCCACCCTTATATGACAAAATCATTCAAATTATTAATTAGCTAACGCATATCCTTTTATTCCTCCTGTTATAATCCAGTTTAATTTAATTTTCGTACATCGAGGTATATATGCCCCTTTCTTTTAGATTTGGTACAGTTGGAAAACCGATCAGTACGCCCAAAAAACCTGGCGGTTCAGTCGGTGCAGTTATACAAACTCGTGAATTGGGACTGGGAGCCTTAGAGATCGGTTGGGTGCGCGCCGTCCGTGTTTCTGAAAAAACTTGTGAAGCGATCCGGGTGACTGCAAAAGAAAACGATGTACTCCTCAGCATCCATGCCCCCTATTTCATCAATCTAAACGCCGATAGTGAAGAGTGGCCAAAGTCTCGAAAAAGGTTGATGGATGCGGCCCATTATGGCAATTTGGCAGGGGCAACCGAAATTATCTTTCATCCTGGCTCCTATTTTGGAAAACCAGCCAAAGAGGTTCTACCGAATTCAATTGAAAGGTTGCAAGGCTGTGTTGACGAGCTTCGTGCAGACAACAATATGGTTACTTTGCGTCCAGAAACAATGGGAAAGGGGGCGATGTTAGGGTCCTTAGAAGACACTCTTGAGATGAGTAAAAAAATCAAAGGAGTGCAACCCTGTCTTGACTTTGCCCATTTGCATGCCCGTCCTGGTGATGGCAGCATGAATAGCTACAAGGAATGGGCTACCGAACTCGAAAAGATCCAGAAGAAATTAGGAAAACGGGCGATGAAAAATTTTAGTTGCCATTTGTCTGGAATCGAATATGGGGAAAAGGGTGAACGAAACCACCTCCCCATGAAGGAGTCTGATTTCAAATTGGATGCGCTTTTCAAGGCGCTGCATGATTTCAATTGTGGGGGCCGGCTGTTATGTGAAAGCCCGATAATGGAAGAAGATGCTCTTTATTTCAAGAAAAAATGGATCGAGATCAGTGGAGAAACGGATTAATGGCGATCAAGGAAGATGTATTTGCTGAACTCCAATCGAAGATCAGATCCTGTTCCTTCTGCTTAGATGCTGGACATTGGGTGGCACCCCCCGGAGTAACGCAGGGAGATGTGGAAGCCAAAATCATGACGATTGGACAGGCCCCGGGAATCACCGAAGTAGAGGTAAAACGCCCCTTTAATGCAGGAAGCGGTAAACGCTTGTTTGAGTGGTTGGCAAAAGCGGATATTGATGAAATTTGGTTTCGGAGCACCCAATATATGAGTTCTGTGACTAAATGTTATCCCGGCCGAGTTGAGGGAGGAAGCGGGGACAGAGTGCCCTCCCGTGCTGAACAAGCTCTTTGCCGTCCCTTCTTAGATGAAGAGATCAGATTGGTCAACCCAAAGTTGATCATACTCATTGGGCGGCTTGCGATCGGATTATATTTCCCCAAAAAACTAAAATTGACCGAGATCATTGGTACGCAAACTCAATTAGAGAATGGTTCTTGGGTAGTGCCCCTTCCCCATTCCTCGGGGGCCTCTCGGTGGCATCAGATCGCGGAAAACCGACTGTTGATCGACCAGGCGATTGGATTGATACAGGGGCATAAAAAGAGAATTTTTAAGGATTAAAAAATTCAGGAGAAAGAATGGACAGCGAAAGATTCCGGATCATCCCCCGCAAAAAGGGCCAACTTTTATACCCTTTATTGATGGCATTTATGTATATTTCTGCATTTGCATTGATCATCTTCTCAGAAAAGATCAACATTGTGTACTTCCTGGTCTATATTTTAGCAACCAGTTTGGGGTTCACCTATTTAGAATTTCATCAATGGAAAAGTGGTTGGAAAAAACTGGAAGAAGCATCTGGCCTCGCCTTAGAGGATAATTCTTTGTTGGGGATTATGAAAACCCAAAAGTTAACCGGGAAATATCGTGGTTACCCGATTGAGATGGACGGTTATTCCGTTGGGTTAGGGCGATATCGAAAACATTACACCAAAGTGGAAATAGAACTTCCAGAAACTCTGAAGGGAAGTTTCTCCTTAACCAAGCGGGGATTTTGGCAGAAAAATCTTGAGACGACCGGGATTGAAGAGTTTGATCAGCGGTTTAATTTCAGCAGTGATATGGATTGGGTGGCCGATAGATTATTCCGAAATCGGGAGATCGAAGATGGGATGTATGATCTCCACGCACAATGCCGCACTTTACAACTCTCTGCGACCGATAAACAACTCTTTTTCCAAGAAAGAGGACGGATCAAAGATTCAGAATACCTGATGGCATTATTGGATTTTCTGATAAAAATGACGGGAATGATTAAACAGAATAATTAGTTTAATGTATTGGAAAGTATTAAGTCAAAATCTCTTTTCGATATTTTTCTGCAAACAAAGCTGGTGTACCACCGGTATGCCAGAAAAGCACAGTTTCATCTTTGCGAAAGAATCCTTTACGGATCAGGTCGATCATTCCCCCCGCCGCTCGTCCTGTATAGACCGGATCAATAAGGACACCTTCTTCAGAGGCAAATAATCGGATGGCCTCTTTCTCTAATTCGCCCATTACCGCGTATCCCCCTCCTAAATAATCCCCATTTACCCTAATTTCTTCAGGTCCCATCTGGAGCTCATGATCTAAAAGCAGTGCAGTATCTTTGACCAAGCCATATATTTTCTTGGCAAAAGGTTCCGCGAGTTCATCTATACTAATTCCTAATACTTTTCCCTTAAACCCAAAGATCTCTTTACCCAAGGCCAATCCAGCATGGGTGCCACCTGAGGACGTCGCAAAAACGATCCAGTCAGCTTTCACAGATTGTTCGACAAACTCTTGCATGGCATACACATATGCTGCCGCCCCGGTAGGATTTGACCCCCCATAGGGTACTAAATAAGGTTTCTTTCCTTCGATCTCTGCCTTTTTAGCTACTTTTTCTAAAGTATCTTGGCGATCTTTCTTCGTTGTCCAAACTATTTCCGCACCTAACAGGAGATCGAGAAATATGTTTCCCACCGGATCCTCTGGCTCTTCTCCATTTAAGACCAAGATGCAATCCATACCCACTCTTCGAGCAGCAGCGGCCGTTTGACGGCAGTGATTGGATTGGATTGCACCGGCAGTTATCAAAGTTTTACAACCTAAGGATTCGGCTTCGGCTAGCAAATATTCTAGTTTTCGAGTTTTGTTCCCCCCCAACGCCAAGCCAGTTTGATCATCTCGTTTAATGATAATTTTCGGTCCACCAAGATTGGCGGTTAAACGAGGTAAAGATTCAATGGGGGTGGGAAGATGTGCAATTGGTGATCGAGGAAGTTCCTTCATTTCTTTTCCTTTTTATAAAGCATCCGATTCGGTTTCACGATTTCCTTTACGGCGCAGAATGGACATCATTCTTGGCAAAACCTGACTGTAGGCCCAATAAATCCATGGGCGAATTGGTAAATCCCAAGCGCCAATATGGCGGTTCACTTCTCCCTCAAGACCGCGTTTAAAACGGTAGACTCCCCAAAACGAATCAGATTCATCAAATGTTTCTGGCGCACCCCAAAGGTCATAAATGCGACAACCCAATGCCTTAGCTGTTTTTATAGCTTCCCATTGAAGCAGATATGTCGGCATCTTGTTTCGGTGTGTGGGTTTTGACATGCCATAGATATACCAGGCGGTCTCTCCAAAATGGAATAACATTAAGCCTGCGACGAGATCGCCCTCCACATCAGCGATTAGTGGAGTGAGCATGCCCGCATCATAAAACCTATTCCATACCGACAAATAATATTCTTTATTTCGAATTGTAAATCCATCACGGATGGCGGTTTCTGCATACGTTTTGAATAGCATTTCAAAATCGCTTGGATCACCTTTCCGAACGGTTACCCCTTTTCTCTCCGCCAAGCGAATATTGTAACGAGTCTTCTGTTTCATTTTGGCAAGAATCTCATCTTCAGGTGAAAGAAGATTGATCAGAACAGTATTCTTAAATTGAATTTGTTCCTTGGAATAATGCCAGCGATTTGCTTTCAAGTCATTGATAAATACATCCCCAACCGCATTCTCGGTAGCGTCTTCAGATTCCGGTTCACCTGTTCCCAACAGCACATCCGGCTCTATTTTTATTAAGAATGCATCTTGTTCTTTGGCAATATTTTCAAGGTCTTGAATTATAGTTTTTCTTAGTTCAGCATCCCCCCAATCTCTCATCACTGGACCTTTGGGAATATATAACATTTGTAAATCCGGAATAGGTCCAGGCAATTGGATTGACCTTTTTAGGATCAAAGCCATTGCAGCTATTTCACCATTCTTTTCCCAAGTTTTATGGATCGGTTGCCAACCATATTCCACTTTTAATTCACCCCACTGAAAAGTTTGCAATAGTTGGGGAGCGGGGAAAGATCTTAGGGCGTTATTCCAGGTATTTTTATCCATGCGATATTATTTCTAATTCCTGACCAATAGCTTATAGGCCATATAGATCAAGGGCTTATAAACCCGGTCGTAAGGGTTATCGGCACGTTTTAGCTCTCCACCAAACCCACGCTTGAAACGATAGACCCCCCAAAGACCTTTGCTTTGATTATTAAATTCGGATTCTAGTGTTTCAAGCTCTTCATCGGGGACACCCCATAGGTCATATTCTGTACAACCCTGTTTTTTTGCCCACAGCATTGCTTTCCACTGCAATAAATAGGTAGGCATCCGATTTCGCTCTTCATTCGTGGAGGCACCATAAAAATACCAAGCGCGTTTTCCGCTGGCGAAAACCATGATTCCTGCCAGTGGTTTACCTTGATATTCGGCTATAAGCATTGTTACTTTTCCATCTGGATGAAATTCGTTAAATACTTTTTGATAATAGGGTTGGGAATGGACACCAAACTCATCACGCATCCCGGTTACGTCCATCATATTGGAAAATGAGGACACATCCTCACTTTCCTTTACAATAATATCCTTTTTCCCTGACAAACGAATGTTATAGCGTGTTTTTTGCTTCATTCGTTTTAATATCTCTTCTTCATTCCCCGAAATATCAATCATGATCGTTCGCAAGGGTTGGATGGCATGTATGCTGGGTTTAAATCCATGATCTGAAAGATCAACACCAGCACCCTCCCACGAATCTTGTTCTACTTTCAAAAATACCGCATTGCGGGTTTTGCACGCAAGGTCAATTTCAGGCCATAAAATCTGCCAATCTTTGCCAATGGGTCCCTTAGGAATATAAGCCAGAGTAAATCCAAGAGGTAATGAACGAAATAAAACTTGGGCGCCCACATCCCCCACTGTCACCCAAACAGGGTGCCATCCAAAAACAGCCTTTACTTCCCCCCATGCACTTTGTTGCAGTAAATGGGTTTGGGGATATTCTTTTAGGAATTCATTCCATTCTATTTTTGTAATTTCTGGCATAAGGTATTTTTAGGGCATTGTTCTAATTGGATTCCGTAGATTGATCGGGACTTAGATTATTGCAGTGAGACCTGGTGCGGGCGTGTTTCGAATTTGCGCTCCCGGAATAGTTTCATCCAATAAGGTCAGGATATCTTCAACCTTTCCATCTTCGGCTAGAGATATCAAGTCCGAAACAACTACTTGTAAATCTTTTTCTGATAATAAGCCTTCTTCTAATAGGCGTGTGATCTCAGGGTGATCTGTTTTTTCTAGGGTTGAATTCTCATCCCATAGCTCTTCGTAAAGTTTTTCGCCAGGACGTAATCCGGTAACTTCTATTTCAATATCCAATCCCGGTTCAAGCCCAGAAAGTTTGATTAGGTCTGATGCAAGATCGTAGATACGAACAGGTTTGCCCATATCAAGCACAAAAACTTCTCCACCTGTGCCCATTGAAAAGGCTTGAAGAACTAGATGAACTGCTTCTGGAATCGTCATAAAATAACGTTCAATGTCTGGATGGGTCACAGTGATCGGACCCCCATCCGCAATCTGGCGTTTGAAAAGTGGGACAACGCTCCCACGACTGCCAAGCACATTGCCAAAACGAACTACAGAAAAATCTAAGCCACTCTGATTGGCTGCATTGAGGACAACTAGCTCTGCAATACGCTTAGTGGCACCCATCACGCTGGTAGGTGCAACCGCTTTATCTGAAGAGATCATCACTAGTCGGGGAACTTGATGTTTTGCTGCAACTTCTACTACATTTTTCGTACCAAATATATTGTTAGTAACAGCTTCCTCAACATTTTTTTCCATCATCGGCACATGCTTATGAGCTGCTGCATGAAAAACGACTTCCGGTTGAAATTTTGTAAAAATTTGCTCTAACCTTCTCTTGTTTCGCACATCAACAACCACAGGATGCAAATCCAATTGAGGATGGTTAGATCTTAACTCTAGTAACATTTCAAAAAGGCTGTTTTCACCATGGCCAACCAATACC
>JABJGH010000033.1 GCA_018662365.1 Chloroflexota bacterium
GAGGTGGCACTACAACCAGATCAGACCCCATAGTTCACTGGGTTACAAACCCCCAACACCAGCAACCTTTATCCCACATACTTCACAACTTCAGCCTGCTGGTGTAACATAATCACTGGTACAACTATTGGGGGCAGGTCAGGGGGGTCTTACATCGTTGCTAAAGATAATTTAGGCACTCTGCCCTCATTATTGGCTGCCGGAGCTTTGCTTACGGATTATATTTTGACAGTGGCTGTTTCTGTATCAGCCGGCACCCGAGCCATTACATCAGCAATTCCAAAGTTCCATGATTATCGAATTTTCATCGCAATTATTGCAATTGCTTTTCTAACTTGGTTAAATCTTCGGGGAATAAGGGAAAGCGGAACGATTTTTGCTTTACCTACGTATGCTTTTATTTTAGGAATAATTATCGTTATCGTCTGGGGTTTTGTAAGATCTATGGGTTGGTTTGGGATATCTACGCTTCCCACGAATACTATTGATATTTCTACCCTAAAAACTGTGACAGATGTTGGATTTTTGTGGTTAATACTTAGGGCCTTTGCTGCAGGTTGTACGGCTCTTACGGGTATCGAAGCAATTAGTGATGGCGTTCAGGCTTTTAAACCACCAGAAACTAAAAATGCTGCAAAAACTATGGTCATTATGGCAATTATTGCCATGGTGCTTTTTATCGGAATAAGTTATTTATCTACCCATATGAATCTAATTCCTTCAGAAACGGACAGCATCCTATCACAAATGACCCGCAATATTGTGGGAAATGGATTTCTCTATTATTGGGTTCAGATTTTTACAATGCTAATATTAATTCTTGCAGCCAATACAGGCTTTCAAGATTTTCCTCGTTTAAGCTACTTTCTAGCTAGAGATAATTTTTTGCCTCGTTGGATGTTGAATCGTGGAGACCGTCTTGTTTATAATGGTGGAATTGTTACATTGGCTATTCTTTCAACTATTATCGTAGTGATATTCCAAGCAAACGAGATATCCATGTTGCCCCTTTACGCCATCGGCGTTATGCTCAGTTTTACTTTATCTCAAGCAGGCATGGTGATTTTGTTAACAAAGATTGGGGAAATTAAACCAGACAAATCGTTAAAAACATCTGAAACAACCCTAAAATATGAAAAAGGATGGCGATGGAAACGACTCTCTAGTTTTATTGGGGCTTTTGCTACATTAATTGTATTTATCATTTTAGTAATAACAAAATTTGTGGAGGGAGCCTGGATAATCGTCATTACAATTCCATTGATCGTAAGTATGTTTTATTCAATTCGTAGTCATTATCATGATGTTTCTGAAGCACTGCGTACAAAAGATCTAATTGGTAAAGAAAATCAACTCGTAACAATTGCAGATATTGTGATATTGCCCATAGGAGATATTCATAAAGGCACCTTGCGTGCCTTGCAATATGCAAATAGATTGTCAACAGACGTTCGAGCCGTTTCTGTGACGACAAATGAGGAAATGAAGAACCGTTTAATTACTAGATGGAACAGATTTCCGAAGTTGACGGAAAAAGCAGAATTAATTTGCCTCGATTATGACTATCGCGATGTGATACAACCCCTGCTGAGTTATATTCAAAATATAAAAGAAAATGAATTTCCTGAAGAGGTAATCACAGTTGTAATTCCTGAATTTATTACACAATCAAGCCTAACGAAATTTTTACATAATCGCACGGCAGATATTTTAAGACGAGAAATAATAAATCAAAAAAATATTGTAATTATTGAAATTCCCTTTCATATATAATGGATTCTTTTCTCCAATCTATTTGAATAAATACCCCTAGCGATAGGGCTAATACCAGGGCGCTCCTACGGACTCGACCCCCCAGCCCATTAATTCGAAGACCGGTATGTATGGTGGATCCTATTGGGTTACATTACATAGCGGGGAGACTGTATATTTTCGGTTTTTTGATTAATCATTAATCCTTTTGGACAATAAAAGAGCAGGCTGATGAATAGCCTGCCCTTTTAATTTACCTATATTTTGACAACAATCGGTCAATCAATCCAGGTGAAACTAGAGATGATGAGTGTCCAAAATTCTTCGGCTTCGGCGGTTTGGGTGGGGAAGACTGTATCGATGGGCATGAGGGTCATGATGTAGGCTGTGCCGTCATGGACGGCGATGATGATGCGATTGCCAAATGCGCCGGGGAGTTCATCGGTGTAGTAGGCTTCTTCCCCATCGAGATAGACCATACCCACGACGGGGGTGCTTCCGGGGATCTTCCAATCATTGATGATCTGGGTGGAATATTGCTGACTGTTCAATCCACCAGAGGGGCCTTCGTTATTAATGCTCAAGCTGGTTAACATCACTTCTCCCCCGCCCCCAGGATGGGGTGCGGTGAGATTGACGCCAAAACGAGAGGGGTCAGCAAAAGTATTGTTCATGGTATATGTGTCAGGATAAAGTAGACAGAATCCCTGAGGGGCAGAGAGGTATGTGAGATAGTCAAAATAGGCGACCGGGCAAACCGCGGTTCCGTCCGAGGCATAGACCAGGGCAAAGGGATGGGTGCCAAAGGCAACCCCATCGGGGTCGTGCAATTGGAATTGAGCTTGATAGAGTTCTCCATCTACTGCTGCTGGGGATAGTTCGATTTCTACACTGATATTGACCGTTTCACCGGGGGCGACACTGTGGCTGAGGGGCGAACTGAGGACAGAGGCGGATAAAACCGAGCCGCCAATTTGGACCCAGTTGTACTCAGTGGTCCAGGTGCAATCGCTATCATTTTCGATGGTCCAGGTCTTGGTCACTGGGACGCCTTTTTCTAGCAGAGTGCCGTCGGGGACAGTGACATCGGCGACAAATTCAGAGTCGTTGGTGCAATCGACAACCGGTGTTTCGGTGGGCGGTACTGCTGATGGGATGGCGGTTGCAGTAGGATCTACAGGAATCTCGGAAGTGGCGGTGCTTTCATCTCCTACGGGTGCATCGGTGGGCGTATCTGTTGCTGTATCATTTCCACCACTGATGGGTAAGGCACAGGCAATGGAGGCGATAATTAAAAGGGTAAAGAAGAAGAAAATTTTCCGTTTGTGGGTCATGATAGCGCTCCTCGGGATAATTTGGTACATCACTATTCTATAGGGAAGATCAGGCTTAAGCAACCGTCAATCTCTTCATGGGATGCCCAGGGTTTCGGCATTTCCGATATTAAATATTAGGGTAAAAAAAAAGCCCCGTGGAATCACGGGGCTTTTGATCGAGTATTAATACTGATTAATCGCCTGCAGGTTCGACTTCGACTTCAGCCTCACCATCTACCTCAGCGGCTAATAATTCGGCTTCGCCATCTTCTAGACCAGCGACGGGTAATTCTTCCACCTCAGCCAGGACAAGGTTTTTGTCTACATATCCGGTACCTGCGGGGATGAGTTTACCGAGGATCACGTTTTCCTTTAGGCCGTGGAGGGGATCTTCAGCCCCACCAATTGCAGCACCCGCCAAAACCTTAATGGTGTGTTGGAAGGAAGCAGCGGACAAGAAGGAATCGGTTGTAAGGGAAGCCTTGGTGATGCCCAATAATTCGTCAACGAATTTTGTGGGTTCTTTCCCTTCCTCGAGCAAGATCTCATTTGCTTTTTGAAGTTCAAGACGATCCAAGAAGTCACCGGGTAAATTGGTGGAATCACCAGGAGCAGTTACTTGGACTTTGGAGAGCATCTTTCTTACGATGACCTCAAAGTGCTTGTCATGGATATTCTGCCCTTGGGAACGGTAGACTTGCTGTACTTCTTGCAAGAGGTACATAAAGCAAGCTTCACGACCTTGGATGCGCAAGATGGTATGAGGGTTTAGGGAACCTTCGGTGAGAGCTTGGCCGGGTTCGATCATATCGCCAGTTTTGACGATCAATCGGGAATTGGATGGAATTTCGTATTCGCCTTCTTCTCTAAACTCATAGGAGACGATCACTTTCTTCTTACCTTCCAAGCGTACACGGCCACCATTCTTTGCAACCAATTTGGTTTTCTCATCGTCCTCAAGTACTGCAATTACATCATCGGTTTCAACTTCACCGGCATCTTCTACTTGGGACTTCCAACCTTTGCCAAGTTCATAGACATCTTCGACCATTTCAGTATGGAGCACTTTTACGATGCGGATATCTGAATATTTGTCTGATTGGACAACTTCGGCTTTTCCAGCGATCTCAGAAACGGCTGCTTCACCTTTTGGTGCTTTACGAGCTTCAAAAAGTTCTTCAACTCTGGGGAGACCGGTTGTAATGTCAGACCCGGCAGCAACACCACCGGTGTGGAAGGTACGCAAGGTTAACTGTGTACCTGGCTCACCGATCGATTGGGCGGCGACAATACCTACTGCAGCGCCTCCGGCAACAAGTTTGCCACGACCAAGGTCTAGCCCATAACAACTGGCACAAATGCCGCGAGTACTTTCACATACTAATGGTGAGCGGGAATAAATTTCCTGCACACCGCCGTTGGTGATTTTTCGAACCAACTCTTTTTCGATCATGTCGCCGACTTCTGCGATGATCTCACCAGTTTCTGGATGGACAACTCGTTTGGCTAAGATACGACCAAAAATTCTGTCTCCTAAGGATTGCCCGGCAATATCATCGGCGGCGTAGATCCAGGCACCATTTTCAGTACCGCAATCATCGTCCATAATGATGATGTCTTGGGCGACGTCAACCAAACGACGGGTCAAATATCCGGCATCCGCAGTACGGAGGGCGGTATCTGCCAAACCCTTTCGAGAACCATGGGTGGAAATAAAGTATTCTAGTGCGGTCAATCCTTCACGGAAGTTTGAACGGATGGGGAGAGGAATAATACGACCAGAGGGGTCAGCCATCATTCCACGCATTCCGGCGAGCTGGCTAATGGTACTAAAGCCACCTTTCCCAGCTCCAGAATTGGCTTGAATGGCCAAATTGTTTTCTGGGTCCATTTCTTTTTTGACTGCTTTAGAAATATCGTCGGTTGCTTTTTGCCAGATCTCGATCACACGATCATTTTGTTCTTGTGAGGTTAATAACCCGCGGTGATAATCACGTTCTACGATGATCTCTTCTTCACGGGCTGCATCTACCATCGTGTATTTTTCAGCAGGAATGGTGATGTCTGAAACGGCGATGGAGATACCGGAAATTGTGGCATATTGGAAGCCAATATCTTTGATGCGGTCTGCAACCTCTGAAGTTTCAGTTTCATTGGTGACATCTAGAATTTCGGCGATAAGGTCTTTCACACCACCTTTATCTAATGTCTCATTGATGAATTGAGCTTCTTTGGGGAGAATCATGTTGAATAATGCACGACCGACGGTTGTTTTAATTCGTCGAGAAACAGCTTCCTCTAATCGATCATTGTTCTCATCGTAGATCGAGTTGACTTGAACTTCGATCTGGGCATGGATATCGACTTGTTCGAGCTGATAGGCCAATTGCACTTCAAGCATATCCGCAAACACGCGACCATGGCCTTTATGTTCTCGGGCGGATTCCATGGTCATGTAATACACGCCCAGGATCATATCTTTGGACGGGCCAATGATCGGTTCGCCATCGGCTGGTTTCAACAAGTTTTTGGAGGAGAGCATCAACTCGCGAGCTTCCTTCACGGATTTTTCAGATAGGGGCACATGGACTGCCATTTGGTCACCATCGAAGTCAGCATTGAAAGCAGTGGTGACGAGGGGGTGAAGTTGAATGGCAGATCCTTCGATGAGGATCGGTTCAAAGGCCTGGATACCCAAACGATGCAATGTAGGGGCACGGTTGAGCAAGACAGGGCGTTCTTTGATTACCTCTTCCAGAACTTCCCATACTTCGGGTAAGTTGCGGTCGATGAATCTTTTGGCACCCTTTACATTTGCGGCGTAGGCATGTTTGACCAAGCGGCCGAGAACGAAGGGGCGGAACAATTCTAATGCCATTGCTTTGGGCAATCCACATTGGTAAAGTTTTAGTTTAGGACCAACAACGATGACGGAACGACCAGAATAGTCGACACGTTTACCGAGAAGGTTTCGACGGAAACGACCTTTCTTGCCTTTCAACAAATCACTTAAGGACTTGAGTTCTCTTCGACCACGGCGGGAAAGTGCTTTTCCACGTTGTGAGTTATCGATGAGGGAGTCGACTGCCTCTTGGAGCATACGCTTTTCATTGCGGACGATGACGTCTGGTGCACCCAATTCTAGCAATCTTTTCAAACGATTGTTACGGTTGATGACACGGCGATAGAGGTCATTGAGATCAGAGGTTGCAAATCGGCCACCATCTAACTGGACCATTGGGCGCAGGTCAGGAGGAATGACAGGGAGGACAGTCATGATCGTCCATTCTGGGCCATTTCCGGAGCGCATAAATGCTTCAGCAACTTTTAGTCGTTTGGTAGCTTTTTTACGTTTTTGTTTACTCTTTGAAGTGCGGACTTCTACCCATAACTCTTCAGAAAGTTTCTCAAGGTCGAGTCGTTTTAGAATATCGAAGAATGCCTCGGCACCCATGTCTGCTCTAAAGACCTGGCCCCAACGAGAACGCAGCTCACGATATCGGCGTTCGCCCATAAAGGAAAGCGGGGTGAGATCAATTAATTCGTCTCGGAAGAGAAGTTTTTCTGCTCGAGCGGCGGAAGTTTCTTCGTCCAATTTGGCGCGCATTTCAGTAATCGCCAGGTCAGCTTCAGCTTTCGTGCTGGCGATATTTAATTTTATATGTTCTAGTTCTCGTTGATTACCGCTACCACTTTCAGATTCCAAGGATTCGATATAAGTTTTGATCTCTTCTTGGATGATTCCGACGTGTTTATTATTAATCTCTTCGCCAGATTTCACGATCACCTTTTCGGTGGCTGAGAAAACAATATCTTTTCTAGGCGCTGTGCCTAATTCTTTTTCTAATTTACTTTCAAGGGTTTGGCCTTCTTTGATCACAGGATCTAACTTAGAAGCCAATTCTTCTTGATGTCTTTTCTCAACCTGGTCTAATTGACCCTCGAGCTCAGTGACTTTCTCATCTCTTCCACTTTCTAATAATTCGATCTCACCATTTGCGTCGGTTGACATGCTGCCTTCAATCTCAGCAATTTCTTCGTCCAAACGAATTAATGCCTTATCGCGGGCTTCATCGTCTACATAGGTGACGACATATTGCGCAAAATAAAGCACACGGTCAAGATTCTTTCGTGAAATATCTAATAATGCGCCTAAATATGAGGGCACTCTTCGGGTATACCAAACATGGGCAATTGGAGCCGCTAAAGAGATATGCCCCATGCGTTCACGGCGCACAGATGAGCGGGTCACTTCTACGTTACATTTATCGCAGACGATTCCTTTATAGCGGATATTCTTGTATTTGCCACAGTAACATTGCCAGTCACGGGTTGGACCAAATATCGCTTCGCAGAATAGACCATCTTTTTCTGGTCGTAATCTTCGGTAGTTAATCGTTTCCGGTTTAAGTACCTCACCATATGACCAACTCATGATGGTTTTTGGTGATGCTAAACTAATGCGAAGTGCCCGTAATTCCTTAGCTTCCATTCATATGCCTCCTGAATGACATAGGTAAAAAAATAATTTATCATCTTAATCAGCGAGCATGAACTGGATTTATTTTAGGCAATATTCTTTTCATTTTTTAGAAATAAATATTGCGCAAATCATTCGCTGACGAATATCGAACATACGTGCTGATAGCAGAACAAACCAAAGCAAGCGCATGAGTGCGTTTATCTACTCAAGCGCTACCTGTTTATCCTGCTATTTCTTTTTCTTTATTATACAACTCTAAATTCCGATGTCAAGAGCGCGATGCCATATTTATACAGGTTTAATAATTGGCAGGGCATAAAGAATATGATAAAGAAAGGGGTGTTTGGAAATAATTAGGGATGTTTAGGTGAAGTTCGCTGATCAGTTATTTATTGGGATCGATAAATAAAAACTGCTGCCGATACCCAATTGGCTTTCCACTGTTATTGTTCCCCCGTGTTTTTCGGCGATGGATTTCACTATGGTTAATCCGAGGCCGCTCCCCTTTTCTTTATTATTATCAAAGCCCACTACCCGATAGAAACGGTCGAATACTTTTTGCTGATCGATGGGGGCAATACCGATGCCAGAATCTTTGACAGTAATTAGAATTGATTCCTCTTTTAGTTCAATGCTTACCTGAACAGTTCCGCCAGATTCGGTGTATTTAATTCCGTTTTCAATCAGGTTTTGCAAAGCTTGATGAAGGAGTGTTTTATCTGCATTAATTTCAGGAATGTTTGCTTCAGGTGTTTCAATGGATAGCTTGATCTGTTTTTGAAGAGCCAAAATTTGCATTTCTTCAACAACCTGTTTTGCAATATCCATTACTGAAACTTTCTCAAGAATAAGACCGTGGTCTTCCTCGATACGCTCGACCTCAAGCATATTCGTTACCATATCAGACATGCTTTCAACCCCATATATAATCTTTTTTACATATTCGATCTGTTCTTCGTTTAGATCGCCGACCATCTCTAACATTGAGGCATAACCGAGGATAAAGGTTAGTGGTGATCGAAGATCGTGGCTAACGGTGGATATGTATTCAGCAGTTAACTTTTGACTATTCTTAAAGCTGCTCACGTCACTCAATATGCAAATACGCCCAATCTTATGATTGTTGAAAATAATGGTTGAGGCATTGGCGTTATACACCCGACCATTTTCAAACTTTAATTCACTTGAACTTATTTCATTTTCTTTGGTACTTAGCAAATTCAGCAGGATTTTGGGGGCCTTGACCTTTTTTATAGATTTGCCCAGCACTTTTTTATTATCAACTGCCAAAAGTTCTAATGCGGCGGGGTTCAGTAATACAAACTTGTCGTTATTATCGGTTACAAAAACAGGATCCGTGCTGGAATTTATGATGGCTTCGATCTGATTTCTCCCCCCAATGGCGGAGGTGTATAGAGAAACATTCGCTGCCGCTGTGGCAGCTTGGCTGGCCACATTTTCCAAATATTCGATCTCTTCGTTCCCAAATTTATGCAGGCTATGGTAGCCCACCCACAAAGTGCCGTAAAACACCTCATCTACCATTAAGGCAAGGGCCATCAAACTTGCAGGGAGAGGCAAACCCAAAGGATGAATAATATCTGATCGAGAAAGGTCTTTGAGAATTATCTTCTCTTGCTTTTTTGAGAGCTCAAGAATATGCTCATCGATATCCTCATAGGCATCAGATTTTATTCCAGAACCATATCTTTTTAAATTCCCCTCATTGGTTTTAAATTGAGTGCCGTCGGTAAATATCAACCGCACCGAAGAAGCTCCTGTAGCCAGCGCTCCCTCTAAGATTGGGGGGACCAAGGTGTCGAAATCCAAACTGGATGCGGCACCTTTGCTGACAGCCAGCAAACGGTTGGTTTCATCTAAGCGGGCTTTTAAACTTCGCCGCATTTTCTCAAAGGATTGACTTAAGTTCCCAAGTTCATCGGAGCCTTTTAGAGCTAAAGAATGCCCCAAATCTCCCTCTGAGATTCGAGTAGATTCTGCAACCAGGGATTGCAAGGAACGGCTGACCGACCCAATACTGTAGCGCAAGAGCACATATGCCAACAGGATGAGTGCGATCAGCAAACCAAGCAGCGGGATTGCAATATCCATGGCGGCTTGCTGTGCAACCTGGGCAGGGAGGGACGTCACCACCGACCAAGATTGACCATCAACCGGTTTGAAATATTCTAATACCCGATTGCCATTTGAATTTGTGCCATAAAAGAAATTTTCTTCACCCCAAATATCTCCCAAATATTCCTGGCCAATTCTTTCTGGTTGGGTATGGAATAAGATTTGGTTTTGAGAATCAAGGAGAATAGAATGACCGCCCAATTTGGTCATCTCGTTGAGGTTATTTTGGACCGAGACAAAATAGGGATTGGTATCTAAACTTGTTCTGCCAATTAATATTCGATTTATATTTCCCTCTGTGTTTGAGAGGGGCACAATAAATGACAGCCGGGCTGAGCTGCCTGATTGAACTGGGGCAAGGGTGTAGTATTGAAAAATAATTCCATCTAAGGCTAAACCAATGCCCATTCTTTCTAATTGAGAAGGGAGAATATTTTCAAAATCGTTTTCTGGATAACCAGCGATAGATTGCTGGTTGGCATCGACCAAAGATAATTGGTCAAAAAACGGCGTTTCCCGAATAATTTCCTGTAAAACTGGTGCAAAGCTTTCTCCCTCTAACTCTTCTAAAAGCCGCTCATCTTTGCTAGCCTGGGCTAATAAACTTTGCCCCGTAATTTGAACTAGGGGAATACTTTCGGCGGCAGTATCGGCTGTCAAACGCATTTGGTTCTCGATCATATCCCTGGATACTTTTCCAGCAATGATCCAGTCTCCTGCCATTAAGATGAGGATGAGGATTAAAACCATAGGGGCCATGAGAAAAAACAATCTTGCCTCAAGGCTACTCTCAGTAGGGGAAGGCTCGAGATCTTCTTCTCCAAAACGAGTTTTTGGGTAGCCGATAGATATGGCTTCTAAGATCGCCCCACCCAGCAAGACTTGAATTGAAAATGCTAAACTGTCACCGCCCAAGTGGGAGATGACATAATCCAGGCGAACCGGAAGGGAACCATTAATTATAAATAAGGAGGTGAGAAGAAATAGTACCGCATAGATCAGGGATAGCAGAAACCCTGCGATGATCGGGCGGCGGAGTAGGCGAAAGGCAGTTGTTCGAAAGCGTTGACGCAGAGAGAGGCTGAAAATTGCACCGAGAAACCCGTATATGATTGGCGTGAATAAACTATGGTTTCCATAACTTCCGAGGATTACGCCCATTAATGTGGCCAGAAACGCTCCTGGAAGAGGTCCAAAATAACCACCAGCCAACATCCAGGGCAATGCGGAAAAAATGAGGATGATCCCGCTGGCAGGCATAATTGGGAAGCCCGGAAGGGCTTGGGCAGCACCCGCCGGTAAACGAAGGGCTAGTAAAAACCCTGCTAGGGGTGTGGCTACCAAAAAGGCCAATAATAATTCACGTAATATTTTTTTTCGGGGAGTGTTATATTTCCTGACCGTCCATAAAAACCAAAGAATAGCTACCAAGAATGCAAACCAGACCAGCCAACCAATGGTTTCGCTTGGATAGATAAAAAAGCTAATTTCGGTAAATAGGCTCAATAAAAATTTCATAATTATTGCTTCATGTGAAATTATAGCATCAGCTGTTTAGATGAACATGGATATGCCCATGGGAATTAAATTAACCCTGCCGAGCTAGCATTTTATGCAATCGATAATTAATTGGAGGAAGAATCTTAGAGTTTATCGGAATAATATCCGCGATATTTTTCAGGGAGCATAAGCGCAATTCTTATCATAATTTCATCGGCATTCTTTTGGCGAGTTTCTCTTTTTTCCTTGCCTTTACCCTTGATTGGTGGAAGGCTAAAAACTTCGCCCACTTGAAATTTTATTTCTGGTCGTTTACCCCTAAATGCGTCTCGTACGATTCCTTTATACGTACCGCTAACAGCAACGGGGATGATGGGGACATCCATTCGTTCGATCAAGAAAGCCACACCAGCGTGTGCTTGGCGTAATTTTGGCACTGGGGATTGCCCCCCCTCGGGAGAAATGGCGATGGACTGGCCTGCTTTTAGCTGGGCGGTCATTACATCAAATACCTGACGGTCGTACTCTCCCCTTTTTACCGGGGTGGCTCCATAGAGCTTAACCATTTGACCTTGACCGGGCCGATCCCAAACATCATGCCCCGACAGTCCTTCGGGTTGTGTGGGCCAAAATGCCAAAACTAAAGGGGGTTCGAGCAAGGAGGTATGGTTGTAAGCAATAATATAGGGACCGGACTCAGGTATATTATCAAAACCTTCAAAATCTATTTTCAAAAGAATTCGCAGGAGAGTACCAAAAAAACCTCTCATTAGCGCTCTTTGCAATTTCAGTCTTAAGGGCACATCGTATTTTCCATCGACGAGCATTTTAACCCTTGCTCCCGATGAGCTTTTCCTCAACCAAAGCTTTGATCTCTTGATAAACCTGATCGATATTTTTCCCATCTGAATTTACTAAAATCGCATCTTCAGCTTGCATTAAGGGGGCAACATCTCTTTCGGAATCAATTTGATCGCGTTTTTTGACAACGGCTAAAACAGATTCGTAGCTGACCTCTTCTTCTCTAGCTAGACATTCCTCATATCTGCGGCGAGCGCGCTCTTCTGCGGAGGCATCCAGATAAATTTTTAGTGCGGCTTCGGGCATGACGACGGTGCCAATATCCCGTCCGACCATGATGATCCTGCCGCGTTGTCCGATGCGGCGTTGTTGTTTTGTGAGCGCGGCGCGCACTCCTGGGTATGCCGCAACAATGGACACATTCTCGTCAACCTCTGGCTGACGGACCGCCCAGGTGTGATCGACACCCTCTAAGAGGATATCATTTGTGCGCCCATCCTCGATCGATGGCGGGGCAACATCGATTTCCATTTGTTCTGCCAATTGGCTGACAGATTCTTCATCCATTATGGGAATATTCTCAAGCAAGGCCCCAAGGGTGACGGCACGGTACATGATCCCGGTGTCAAAAAACAACAGACCAAAATGATCTGCTAATAATTTGGCGATCGTCGATTTTCCCGAGGCTGCCGGTCCATCCATGGCGATGGTTTCTAACATTGATATCTACTCCAAGAATTGGTGTCTATTACAAAACAAGAAGCTTTTTTTGATGGGTTCATTTTATCAAATCAAATCCTATTTGAGTATTAAAAACTTAACTCGATCAATCTTTCCCCAAAACATATTAGGGTTGGCTCTCTAATGGAAAAGGATCTATAAGTGGGTTCTCGGTTTCGGGTACAGTAGAATCAGGGAATAATTCAGTGGTGACCCATACAATGACCATTTCTGGTGTAGATAGGGTATTTCTAAAAGCGAGCCAATTGGGGAAATTTGGGGGAAGAAGCTGATTCTCCCAGGATTTTTGTTGGGCAAGCATAAAACTTTGGCCGCGGTAGGAACTATTTAAATTGGGGTCGCCGCTATGGTCTGGTGTTATCACTACCGATGGAAATTCGTCATAGGATATTTCTTTTGCATATTGATAATTTGGGAAATTTCTAAATGTCCAGGCAAGGGAATTTGAATCCACTTGAGAATAGACATCAATGTCTTGATCGCTACCAAAATTTGCTATCGATAGACTTTCTACGGTTTGATAAATTAAATCAGGGTACCCAGAGGAAGTCCCCGGTCCCCATAATTCATTAACTTGACGGCTGCGCATATAATTCGCGTTCCAGGTAGAACCTGCAACAAAAATGAGGAGGAAGGATAATACCCCCCATCCATATCCTGTCCAAACATCTTTTGAATTCCACCATAAGCCACCTAGGAGAGTGAGCAAAACGGTCAATAGTGGCAAAAGGATAAGTGTGCCAATTCTGGCGAAATAGGATTTGGTTGCAAAATCAAACTGATTAATTTGGTTAAATTGCCCTTTGCTCAGAGCGGTGAGCATATCTCCCCACATCGGAGGCTGGCTCAAAGCACTCAAATTAATAAAGAGTAGCCAGACAAATACAAATAACAACAAAATGACCAAAGCGGTGGCAAGGATGACTGTCCAATTTAGGATCGGTTTGCGCTTGATGAATTCTGATAGGCCGATCGAAGCGATACACCATAAGGGGATGATGATCCATACAAGGTCGCCGACTTGTCGGGCTGGGTAGACGATCATCCAAAGAAAACCGATCACGAGCATTGGGAGACTGGATTTTATAAGGGCATTGTTCGATCTCTGAGCAAATCGGAAACCATAAATTGTAAAAATAATGGCAAGTGGTTGGTATGTGAGCAAGGCAAGAATCTGACGCCCGAAACCTATTTGGCTTGGATTGGTGAACCCTTGTAAGAATGCTGTGATGGAGGACCCAAAAGCGGAGATTCCAGAGGGGGTGCGGAATAGATTTGTTGCTACTAAAACAAAAGTTATCCCTGCGGAAAGGCCTACTCTTTGAAGTTCTGTTTTTGAGATCAGCATCTCGTTTTTCTGGATGATCACATAAAAGACAATACTTAACCCTATGATTAGCAAACCGATTATTGCTATGGGTCCTGAGAGGAGATAGAGACCGAGAAATGCCCCTGCTAGTTCGAATTTTTTCTTTATTGCGAAAGATATTGCCAAAACGAAAAAGCTAATGGCAAAGATGGGGCCACCCGCAATGCGAGATAATGACACCAACCCCGGATCAAAGGCGAGCGCAAATGCGAAGATTAGGGCAGCAGAACGGCCAATTTTATCGCGTAGGGTGAAGGGGAAATAAAGAATGGCAGTGCCAGCTAACGCGGGCAAGAGCCGGGCAAGAAAATCAGAACTACCAAATAAATTAAAAAGAAAACCAGTCAAAAATATGTAGGCAGGTTGGGGGCCAAGGGTGGTCGCTTGATCTATAGTGACCTGAAAAGCTTGTAAGGCCCAGTTTGCTTCAAATTCGGTTAGGGGAATTGCCCCCAGATCAAATAGCCTGAATATTAGCGCAAAAGCAAAGGAGGTCAGATATAAAAATTTTTCGTTATTCATTTTATTTAGGGTCATAAACCTTTATCCTAAATCGCAGAGTTTTCATTTTCTAAAAAAGTATTCTACTTTGCGGGCTCCCAAAAAGGAACTTCATAAATAGACACATTTCCTTCCTGGAAAACCAAGGTTAAATATTGCTGAAACTTTCCTTGATTAAGGTCATAATTGTTGCGCTCCAAAAGGCCAATATAAATGTATCGCACATTATATGCTTTTAACAAACTTTCTGTTTCATTCCAACTTGTAGAGGCGTAGATCTTTTTGATATCCTCTGCTCGGCTGCCGACTTCTTCGTAGCCCCCCCGCCACTGACCTTCATGACCCGCCCATCCTAATACAGCAGGAATGCCGGTATGGACGGAGATACGCGCATAAGTAGAGTACTGCCCCCCAACCGCTTCAACTAGAGGTCCGGGAGAGGCAGTGTTTAGCCAATTTACTGCAGAACGATCTTCAGAATTCAAATACCAAGGGTGCAATGTACCGTCCAATTCCAATTGAGGGTCTTCGCGTTGATTGAAAGCATTAAGACGGGTTTGCCATCCGGTATTCGGATAGGACAAGCCAATATAGAGTACTGCCACAAAAAGAGGAAGATATAGAATCGGCCAGAGAGGTTTTTTGAATTTGGTGAGGAGAATTGCGCTTCCATATGCTGCCGCAATTGCCCATAACAGCCAGGCCTGGTAATAAAATTTGAATATCGTATTCATGCGGGTGCCAAAATTATCTCGTAAGTAGATGAATTCAGGGACAAGCACCAATAACCCGCCTAAAAGGATCAGAAGCGTTACGAAACCAAATTGCGATTTATTGCTAACTTGTTCGGGGGCCAATTGCTTACGCGGCCAAATAATCCCTAAACTTAGGGCGATCAATGCAGTGAGAGTGACCCAACCCCCGGGAGAATTAATTCGTCGGGCGAAACCTTCAGAAAGCAGATCGTTGAGGGTGACGTTTGCGCCAAATTGGGAGAGGAAAAGATTACCGGCATCTGAGGCCAAGGGGTTGAGGAAACCCAGACCTGGAATTATGGCGGTGACACCAAAGACCAAGAGCAGGGATATCAACAGGAACATCAAGGTGGTGGCCATTGCGGCAATAATCCCTTTCCACCAATTTGATTCTTTTCGTTCAAATAAGGCATAAATTGAGAACATGAAAATTGGGATAAATAATGTGACAAACATCGTCCAGAGCTGCCAACCGCGGGTGGGGTTGACCACATTGGGCAGGATACCTCCGGCCTGGGAGGAGAAACTGAGAAAAAATGGAAGGTAGATGATGACCGCAGAGACACCTAGCGAAATCCCCAAAAGTAAAAATTCCAAAAACCTGGACCACTGCCAGTCTTTTGCGTTTCCCTGTTTCAGGAGATAGGCCAGGGCAAATAGACCGACATAAATTGGAAAATCCCACATATTGAGGAAGGCTAATCCTCCAAAAACAAAAGCAGCTACCCAAAAAGTTGTCTTGGAAAATTCATATTCAATCGAAAATATTTTGAACTTCTTTTTGGGTTCTAATAGATACAAATTCAAAGCAAGCCCCATAGCCAAGAAGGTGAAGGGCATGATCAAGACATGGGGGTGCAGGTCTGCCAACCAAAACGAAAAGAAGGGAAACTCATCGATATTTTCTCGATCTATGACTGCGTTACCTTGATAATAAACCAGGCCGTCGGGCACCTCATCAGGATTTACATCGAATTCCCTTGGATAACTATAATCTCTAATCACTCGCGAGGCGCGCCACCACCACCAATGTCGGGGGGTGCCGTCTGCATCAATGACGGGCGGATTTTCCAAGTCATGGATATCGAGGGTATCCTGCCAAAATTCGGAAACCAAAACGCCATTCTCATCGGGTTCCCAAAGGAATCCCTGTTGGTGGATTCTTTCCAGGAATCCTTCGGCATTGCTGATGATCAATACGAATAAGGGGGCTAATAAGGCTAAGAATATTCTTGCTCGGGATTTCTTTAATTCTTCTGAGATTGAGAGTAGGTTATAGACGATACCGTAAGACCCAATTGCGGCCATGGCAAAAACCATCGAGATGCCCAAATTAAAGGCTACACCAGATACCACGCCAGTGACTTGGGTGATCAGGGCAACCATGACATATCCAAAATAATAGTAGGAGATGGCGTACCCTGAAAGCCAGGGATCGTTGGGGGGCATGCTGGGGGAACGTAAAAGGGAGTTGATGAATGCCAGTTCCATGGGTTTTTCGGTGGCATGAATTTCTGGGTTGAGGGCACGGAACCAAGCGAAACCGAAAAAGGCAAGAGCAAATAGTATCTCAACAACCAATATCATGCGCCAATTATCTTTGACCCAATGAATGATCTCAAGATTGGGAAATTTTTTCCAAACCCAGTAGACCAATGCTAGGAGGATGAGGAACGCAAAGAGGATTCCACCTAGATCATTTTGCAAGATTCCTAGGGAGCCTAATAACCAAAAGACAAAGGTCCAAAGCATCAGACCAAAAGCTCTGCTAAACGCATAACCACGGTCTTTTATTGCCGGGAGGAGATAGTAGACCAGTGGAAAACTAATCCATCCTAAAGCGGTAAGAAGTAAATACCAAAGAAAAGTGGGGGCAAACATCTAATCTCTCACTTTATAGATCACGGTGTCCTCATCTAGGTAGACCGCATCCCATAATCTGCCGTTGAGTTCTTCAAATTTATTGAGGCCAGCACCGGGATAATAGGCGGTTTCGAGCTGACCAAGAACAATATAACTGACATCAAATTTATCTATAAAGGCCATCGCACTCGTTGGATCTTCAGTCTGATAGAAGGCTGCCACCTCTTGGAGTCGGTCTTGAACTGCATAAGGCGTTCCAGCAGCCCGCTGTTGGATCTGATGCCATTCCCAGCCCAGGACTGTGGGAAGGCCAGTGTAAATGGAAATTCTTGATCCCCAACGGTAAATCGGGGCGACCCCTTCGACGATCACGGGGGTCCCCTCAATATTCTGCTGAAGCCATTGAATGGCACGGTAATCTTGAGCGAGGTTAAACACCGCCCCTTGATCTGAATATGTAGAATATTCCATATAGGCCATACCGTCCAGTGAGCGGGAGACTTCGGGAGTAAACCGATCTCGTATCTTTGCTGCGGTGGCGGTAAAGGGGTATAAAAATCCTAAAAACAATATGAAAGCCAGTGCTGTTTGCCAAAAGAATCTGGGGATGGATTTCCACTCTTTGATCTCGTCTAATATCCAGCCCAGCGCGGCGGCGGAAATTGTGCCAAAGATGACCCACACTTGGAGATAGAATTTGAAGACGGTGTTCATACGGCCAATATCGCCAACCAAGACGATAGTTTCCACCATCAGGGTGAGAAAGAAACTGGTGCCGATCAGAAAATAGACCGCTTTTTTATTTTCGCTTAGTTTGGGGCGCAATAGCATTACTGCAGACCATAATGCCAGGGGTAAGGCGATCCAATAGACTCTAATCTCATATTTGATATGCATGATTGCCATGGTGATGAATAGCGCAAGGATCACCAAAATAATTAACAGGGTAAAGGGTTCTAATTTTCGCAGGGAGGAAACGGGCGTATTTGCCATCCATTGGCGGGTTTCCCAAACCAGGAATGTGATCAAAATAAATAGGAAGATGCCCCAATGGACCCAATAGGAATTGGAGGGGGTTTGCGATCCGGTCCATTCATCTATGCTTCCATAGGCCTGGACATAAGACTCGGAGAAGGGGAGATAGAGCATAAAAGTAAATGCAACTAATATCAGAACCGACAGCGCAATCCAAAGCCCTTTTTGAAGATCAGCAGGAAGTGGTTTTTTCCAAGGCCATTTTTGGGGATCGCTATATTTCCAACCAGCGTAGATCAGTGCAACGACCCCTAATGCCAAATAGGTGGGCAGGTCCCAAGTGTTGGTGGGACGTAATGCACCGATGGCAAGACCCCCCAGGAATAGACCACCAAGGACTCGCCCAGACAATAATTTTTGGTTCTTTAGACTGCCAAAGAATACCGAGAGTACCCAGGCTAGGGCCAAAACGGTGATCGGGAGAGCGATCATATGGGCATGTAAATCGGCATATATAAAAGTAAACCAGGGGAATTCTGTGATTGGAACATCCGTGGGTACTTCTATGGCCCTGCTCGGATCCCAATACCAATTGCCGATGCCATAGGGAAGGCTTTGACCGCCGACCACCTGGAAGAATCCTTTTACCGCCCAACTCCATTTGGTTAATAGAATCGCGGCAGGGTCATACAGTCCTTCAGCACCGACGCGCTGATAACCGCGGAAGATCAACTTGAGCGTGCCCAGATTGCCGATCACGGCAGTCCCTAAGGCTCCGGCAATTCCGACGGTTAAGGCGCGACCACTATAAAGAAAATCTTTAACCTTTTCTTTATTAGCCAAATACAGATTCCAGCTAATGGAAAAAGCGCCCATAGCAAGCATCGCAAATAAAGTTGGAATGATGAGGTTATAGGCGATTGCGGGGACGATGCCCAGTAATTTGACCAATGAACCGACATAGACAAAGCCAAAATAATAATAATTGATGTATCCGCCGGCAAACCAAGGATCATAGGGGGGGAAGGAAGCAGATTTTAAGACGGCATTGAAATAGGCAAAATCCATGGGCTTCTCGCCACCTTTAGAAGGATGCCATAGATCACTGTTTCCAAGACGGACAAATAAGGAGAAGAGGAAAAAAGCCAAGAAGAGCATTTCAATAGTGAGGAAATATGCCCAACGGTCTTTCATTTCTTGGCGGAGTTCTACTCGCTGTAAATATGCGAGCCAAACACCGACCAACAGGATTAATAAATAAACCGTTCCGATGAGCATACGGTTGTAGCCAAGACCGATCGATCCACCTAGCCAGCTAAAATAAGCGAGGAATAATAATCCGGCAATTCGAATGAGGGGGTATCCACGATCTGCGAGGGCGGGCATTAAATAACGAATGATTGGATAGGTTGCCAAACCGAGGATCATGACTGCCAAGTACCAAATGATCACTGTTAACACTTGGGAACGATTGACCAAGGAATCGATATCAAATAATTCAGACCAGGTGCCATTTTCTTGCTGCTGCTGAAAGACGTCTTCAGCCAATAATAAATCGGGGGGAGGCCCCTCATATGCCGAGGCTTGTTTGGGGGTTAAGCGAACCATATTACTTAGATCTACCGCCGAAAGAATTTCGGTGACAGTCTGGTGATCATAGTCTGCAGTTTTCTTAAAAATAAATGTTTTTGTATGGTCGTATACCGTAAAAGCTTCTTCTGAAAATTGGTCGTTGATCTCAAAACCAAAAAGGGTTGGATTGGTCACTTCGATCTTGATCAATTCAAAACCGAGTTTTTCGGTGTAGGTGTCCAGATCGGCGACGGTGTAGCAGTACTCAACGGTTTGCGATTGAGGGCAGCCGATCAATTGACGGTAATATTCGGTGACCAGGGGATAACGTTCGGGGATACGTGTAGTGCTGGCGTACTGCCGGCTGGAAGAGATGGGGATATATTCAGCTTGGTCGAGAATGTTTAAGAATCTCTCAAGCTTTTGAGGCGTATCGTCGGCATACATATCAAAATCTAGGCCACGCTGATAGATCCCTCCATAGCCATCGTAGCCCACGCGCAAGGGTAAACCCAAATCCCAATTAGTTTCCCCAGCAAGGGCTGAGCCTTTGATGGTGAACTCGGCACCTTCAGTTCCTGTTTCGATTTTGAAATAATAAGGGCGCCCTTCTTCAAAAAGGATCTGTTTGTCAAACACAAAACTTTGGTTCCTTGCTGTGCCGGATGATAGATTGACATCCATATTAGATACAACAAGCGGGACAAGATGATCTGGGGTGTCGCTGATGGTTAAGCTGATTTGAACCGTATCTGGTTGGAAGGGCTCGACCGTACTGACCGTTGCTGAGACCTCAGTCATCACCGCTGGGGCAGTTGGGGAAAAAGATGCCTGGAATGGGGCTTCCACTGAAAGCATGATAGGGGCGATGTTTAATTCTTGAGAGACCAATTCTTCATTAGAAAACATAAAGAGGGTCGTCTGGGCAAGCATCACAGGGTCATTGCCCTGCGTAGGGGCTAGCTTGATCAGATATTGCGTCTCCGGCACAAAAGAAATGGGGAGGTCGGATGAAAAGATCAAATTCCTTTCTTTGCTTGGGTCTGTCCCCGGAACGAATTCGGCGATCAGTACACCCAAGGAAATTTCAGGGGATTCTACGTCTGATATTATGAGGGAGAGGGTGCTTCCCTGCTCGGGGATGTCGATGGAATGTACCGCTATTTGATCGACAATTCCACTTGTTTTAGCGGTGAAACTGCTTTGATACGGCCTTTCGGTGTTGATCAGAAAATCATAGGCAAAGGGGATCGGTTGGGTAAAACCCCCTTGGTCATTATCATATGAAATCGTGAAGGGACCCGGAATATTCTCATAGATCCATTCTGAGATCGCTACTCGACTATGGGGCTGTTTATATATTTCAATGAAAGCAGTGGCATAGAGGATTGTTCCCACTACCGAGATCGTACCCACTACCGCGGCTAACGTTTTAACGCTTCTTTTTAGACAAGGTTTCCAAGATTGATTGAATTTCGCTACATCCCAAAATCGAATTACAAACCAACCGGCAAAAACTGCCAGGGCGGGATAGATGGGCATTTGATAGCGCATGGTGGGATTGAAAGCCAAGGACTGCCAAGTGAAATAGAATGCGACCCAACCCCAGAGCAATAAATGCTGCTGCCATTCTTTTTGGAGCATGCGCCAGCCAGCCCAAAGAAAACCAGCCCAGGCGGCGATGCCCATTGGGAGGCCAAGACCCCATAGAACGAGGTTTTGCCCGGAGAACCAAATTGGCCTTCTGGCCCATTGGGTGGAGGGCGGCCAATCTATATCCCCCGAAGCCTGGGAAATTAAATATTTGATATTGGCAGCCCATTTCCCATTGGGTTTAATGCCAAAAAATCCTGGACCGCTAAACGCATAGGGTTGGAAAATGCGAAATATTAAAAGACTTGCTAGGGCGGCATAGATCATATAAGTCATTGCGATCCAAGCTTGGCTGATCCGCTCTAACTTATCGAGTTTATATATTCTAATAAATACAGCAAGGGGTAACATGCCCGCCACCACGCCGGTTTGTACCTTAGATGAGACAGCTAAACCTAAAGCTATACCAAACCAAATAAAGGTGGAAAGTTCAAAGGGCTTTTTATCGTCTCCACCCTTAATAATTAATATCGCCAGGTAAATACATAAAAAGGTGAAGAAATTCATGGCGGTGTCGACGGTGAAGAAATGGGAAGCCTGAATTTGCAACACGGTGAAAGCAGAAAAAATGGAAGCGATTAAACCGACTCGTTTGTCATATAAACGCGAGGCCGCCAAATAGACCAATAAAACAACCCCCAGATCAAAAATAGCGGATACCTGTCGGCCGACTAAAACAATTTCCCCGTAGGAGGTTTGACCCACCGCTTCAGCCAAGTATCGAACCAGGAAGATCGGTAGGGTGCCATACACAAAAAAGCCGTGGCCGACATTATGTGGATTAAGGGTTGAAACTTCCGTGTCCCAATAGTCCAGAAAATTATCCACAGGAATAATCGCTGATTCGACATTGGTGAGGAATAATTCGTCGGGGTGTACATGCTGATCCGCGTCCCATCCAAGCCCCACCAGCCGATAAAAACCAGCAACGATTAGTAAGATGATCAGCAATAAATCGGGAATAAACCCTTTAAAGGTTTTCTTTTTTGGTTCTTGCTCGTTGATGTCGATTAATTCGGTTGTTTTTTCAGTCATAAGAATTTTTGTCACCTTAAAATTATCTTATCAGCAAAGTTGCTTTATGTTCAATATTAAAAAATAGGCTAGGAGAAGATTAAGGAGTTTCACCACTGTTCGGCACAAAGAAGATATAAAAACTTTTATTTTCTTGCTCGGATTGGTAAAGAGAATTGGCACCATTTGGATAAAGTTCTCTTAAGGTGTTTGCCGCCTCGGTGTCCTCCATTTTATAGAGGAAGAGTTTCGGGCCGGGAAGCTCCACCGTTTCGATGATCTGGAGGGGCCAAATTTCATAATTCTTTGTCGGGAAACCGGCGTTTATTCCGACCAGGCGATTGTCCACCCAATGGGGCGCGGCTACCACCCAGGCACTATCTTTGTCGCCAACAGTGTGGGCAAACTCAGCGATCACGGCACCCATCTCAGAAGTGTTCCAGGCGGTGTTGGTATATTGGGTTTGGAAGGTATTAAACACCATGTTGTAATTCGCACCGATCGAAACGATTGCAAAAAATCCGCCAATGAGGGTTGCGAATTGAACACCACCGCGATTGCCAAATCTTTCATAGATCGATCTCAAAATGGCTTCGAAGGCAAGGGCTGCAATGATGAATACGATCACCATCGCCCCGCCCGCCCGGTTCAGGGCAGGGTTTTCATCGGGGAAAGCAAGGGATAGGATCGAGGGCATCATTAAAATGGGCACGGCAAGGATGAGGAACAAATCCTGCCAATTTCTTTTTCGGAGATAACGAACCAACAACAAGAACACACCCAACAGAAACATGGCTGCGGTGAACAGATCCACAGCGGGAGAATGGGGCACACCGACCACCCAAATATTGCCGCTATTCCAATTGACCATTTTTAAGGCATTCCAAAGATTTGAAAAGAAGACTCCATAAATGGAGCCGGGGAAATCTCTTTCGATCGTCCCCACTCGCGAAAAAGCGCGGTATGCGAAAACGGTGGGTTCTTCGATCCAAAATCGAAGTAAAGGAAGGAAAAGGATCAGAGAAATAAAGGCAACGATAGCGATCCATAGAATGGCGTTTCGACGTGATGTTTTATCGCGCTGGTGAAGAATATAGAGCGCAATGGCGATGACAATTAGTACAGGGACAAATCGGAAGGGGGTATACCCATGCAAGCCAATTCCTAAAAATATGCCTGCCCAAATAAAATCATTGCGTCTTGCTCGGCGCATGCCGCGGGTTAAATAGAACAGTGTGGGTGCGACGAAGGCAGGGTAAAGAATAAATCGCAATCCTACCCGGGCTAAGATATTGGGCCAGTATGCAATGCCAGCGAAAAACATGGCGATCAAGCCCACCCAGCGATTTCCAATTTCCTTGCCCAACAGATAGATATAGGGGAGCATGAAAATACCAGCCAGCACAGTGCCGATTTTCATGGATAAAAAGGTGATACCCGTACCGAGCAATTTCGCCACCCCAGCGATCATGTACATTTGGAGAGCTTCCCTTCCCGTATTTCGGGGGAAATAGATGCGGGACTCTCCCTGCATGACATCAAAGACGTCCAGTAATTTTTCCGAATGATCGCTGACCATTTCTGGCACAACTTGGCCGAGGTGAAATGCTTTGAAGAAAATGCCGAGAGAAAATACGACGAGCCAGAGAACTGCCCAACGAGAAATTGGGATATGCCAATTTTTTTGCTGGACGAACTCCTTAATTCGAGGGAGTAAGGGCAGCTTATTTTCGCTTGGTTTCCAGAGGGACTTTAGGATAAAACCTAATGCAATCAGCAATAGAAAAATATTGAAACTTGAAAAACGATTTCCGCCAAAGGAAACAAAGGCAACCAACGCAACGATCAATCCTATGAGCATTGGGCGAGATAAAATGCGGTAATCGTCTTGAGAAACTTCGGGTTGCTTGCTATCAGCGACTTTCAGTTCTTTTCTTTGAACAGCAAAAAATATCGCTATGAAAGAAAGCAAATATAGAAATATTCCAATGGTGGCAGTTTGATCACTGGAGACCCAGCTTAGTTGGGCAATGAAAGCTAAACCTAAGGCAACCAAAGTAAAAATGGGGGTATTCAATTCATTATTTGAGTCTTCTTCCGGTGGGGAATAGGATTGTGTTTCATCCGGTGAATATGTTTCATATTGTCCAGGGATCACTGGCGCGGGACCCCGCCAAAACATGACCTTTGCTTTGACATAGTCCAATACACTAGGTTCTTTATTTTCTTCAGCTGTATCCGAATGATTATCCATAAATAATTATCTGCTCAATTTAAATTTATATATTTATGATTATAGCTGGTTCTAATTATCCCTTTCAGCTAAAACGATCAGGCTTTCTCCCCGGTGAAGGGGAATAAAACTGCCGCCAAAGATGGCTTGTAGGCCACCCGGGAGACCATAATATATTCTTTGAATAATTTTAGGCACCCTGGAAACATAGGGTGGATCCCAAAAACCATCGGAGAAAACTTTTATCTCATTGAGATTATTTTTATGCAAGATATCGAGCCATTCAGCCGGAGCTAAAAGGCTGATATGGGTGGGGTCTTGATAACCGACCCAATTTTCTTTTTTGCGTTCACGCATGGGAGAATCCATGTTCGGGCATGCCATGATTAATAATCCGCCAGGAGCCAAGACTCGGCTCATCTCGGCGATAGCAATACTGGGATTTTTTAAATGCTCCACCACATGTTTAGCGATGAGGATATTGAAATGTTTATCGGGAAAAATCAATAAATCCTCAGCATCCAAGAGGTTAAATATTCCCTCCGGTACATTTTTCTTTGCTTCTTCTATGGCATATTCATTGATGTCCCCGCCAAATACTTCATAATCATCGGTGAGCCAGGTGAGCAAATGCCCCAAGCCGCAACCGACTTCTAAGACTCTTCCGGACGGGGGGCCATGCTTCTTTGCTAAACGCGCATAAAAACGATTGGACCACCAGTATTGGCTATATTTTTTGAATGACACTTCGGCATATCTTGCTGAGGAGAAATATTCTTTATCAAAACTCATTTTATTTTTTCCTCGCGACAAAAAAGGAGAAGGTGCCATTGGGGATATGGTCAAGAGACGTGAATTTTCGAGCATAGCGTTCAGTCAATGCTAAATTCCATTTCGTTTTTGAGAGAATCCATTTTCCGGTTAGCATGCGGCCGATCCATGAGGGCAGACCAAAATAATGTCCCCATTCTAAGGCTCGCATTGCTTCGGGTGAAAAGTAATGCCAAGCATGCTCTAGTTCAAAGCCGGCTTGCTCCAACCTTTCTCGCCAAATTTCAGGACCGTCGGCATGATGCACTCGAGAGATTTTTCGAAACCAATTTTCATATGCTACTGCAAGTTTTTTTAGGCCAAACCTAATTAGGATGGGGGGCACTGATAATTCCGTGAAGTAGCGCTCATTAGGCACACAAAAATAAAATGGGGCACTGGGCCTTAACACTCTGCCGGTTTCGATCAACACTGAATCGATATGTTCAATATGCTCTAAAACGGAATTGCTGATGGCGCTGGCGAAATAGTCTTGCGGGAAGGGCGTTTGGGCACCATCTGCAACGACGAGAGATTTATAGGCTTCATGGGTGGGCGCTTCTTGTATGGGCGCTTCCCAGGGATCCAATCCAACATCGATCTTAAAGTCAAAAGCCAAACTTGCAAAATGACCATCACCACAGCCGACATCGTAGACGGGTGCGGGGATATCAAATTCTTGATAGTATTCCGCCTCAACCGCTCTGAGCATGCCGCGGAAATAAGGCAGGTCGCGGATTTGATCCCAGAGAAAGTCTTTCGCAGGATTAATCTCAAATTCTTTTAGGCTTTCATTGTCTTCATTAAAAATAAAATGGGCTTCAATCTTCTCCCCATCAAGAAGTTTTGGCAGCCAATGTTGTCCGTCTTGCCACATTTTATCAAAGGGAATTTCATTTACCGAAAACCAATGGGGTTCGATCTCATCCGATTCTTGCGGATCCCCCTGCCAATTGCGGACAAAATATACATGCACCAGGCGTTCCCATTCTTGCTTTGCCGGAAAGTCAAATTTGATGCGGCCCACTTTTTCTAAGTTTTCTTGGGAGACCGTAATGCTGGTCTCTTCTTGGATTTCTCGTATTGCAGCTTGGACAGGCAATTCGCCAGGTTCTACCCCACCCCCCACGGCGACATGTTTCCCCATTCCGAATCCGCACTTTTTTATCCCTAAATAGATCTCAGATATCGGGTCCCCTTTTACAAATAAACATAAGGTATCTATTTTCATGCTTTCCCCAAAATATCTAACATCAATGTTTCATATTCTTTGGCGATCGTTTCTGGGGAAAATCTTTCTTTGATCCAGGGAAGGTCCCCTTGGTAATTTTCAGGGGCGTCTAAGATGTCGATAATTGCATTGGCAAGATCTTGCACATCGCGCAAAGAAAATGTACGACCCATACCGGTGATCTGTACTGGGCGGCGCATGCCGGGCATATCGGAGACGACAGTGGGCGTGCCACAGATCATCGATTCGACTTGCACAATGCCGAAGGATTCGGTGCTATTGGTACTGGGAGTGGCAACCACCTCACAGATATTAAAGAATGCGGTCAATTCCTCATCGGAGATCAATCCTAAAAATTTCCATCGATCTCCCAAATCTTTTAGCAGTGATGCTAATTTTTGTGCGTAAGCCTCTTCGCCCATCACGCCTTCGTATTGGCCGACGTGGACTACTCGTGCATTGGGATACTTTTCTTGGATGATCGGTAAGGCTCTTGCTAAATACTCTGCCCCTTTTTCAGAAGCCAAGCGCCCCACCATTCCGATCACTTTATCATCTGGGTTAATGGAATGCTTCACACGAAATGCATCGATTGCAGCCTTTGAAGCTGGCACCAATGTGGCGGGCGGGGGAATCTCTTGCACTTTGTCGATATATCGTCCCAAAAAGCCGGAATTATAAGCATAGTCCATGGTGTTGGTGACAATTTTGGCTGCCGAAGAGGAAGCAATATGATTGGCGACATCGGAAGCAATATTTGCCAGCCGATTGATAAATCCTGAAGGGAGTAAAAGATCACAATGGTAAGTAAGCAAAACCGGCTTTCCCAAAATTCGAGCATTCAGGGCAATCGGGGCGGCATCTAATTGGGGGAGATGAATATTTACAATATCGGCTTTACGAATTTCCCGCCAGGCCACAAAGGGCATGCTAGGCATGATCACCCCTTTGCTAATATGCAAGGCCACTGGGAGACGAATGACTTTGACGCCATCCACTATTTCTTCTCGGGGGAGTTCCTTTTCAAATTGGGAAGTTAGCACGGTTACCTGATGCCCAAGATCGACCAAGGCTCGAGCCAGACGTTCGGTATAGATCGTCAGGCCAGAATAATGAGGGCGATAGTAAGTGAGGGCAATCAAAATGCGCATAAATTAATAAGAACCTATTTTTGTTTTCTGATTGTTCAAATGAACGAATAAATATTGTTTATCTTATCATTTGTCGAATATTAATACTATTTCGGAATGAGATATTAACTTGGAATGTTAGGGGGGTTTAATCCCGATTTCGGATGCCGCGATAGACCTGACCCAAAGACTGGCCATCACGACCTAATGCAATCGAACCGATGGCAATGGTAATCACCAAATATAAGGAGTGACCAACTACGGCATAAGCAAATGCGGTGCTTTCTGGTACACCGAATAAGGAGAGAGCGTAAGTCATGGCGGCCTCAAAGACCCCGACATAGCCGGGGGAGGATGGAATAGATACGCCGAGAGAAATAAAGCCTACTGCAAAGATTCCCCAAAGCAATTTGGCTTCGGGCACAAATGCCTGGAGGAGCAAGGTGTACCAAGCGATATTAAAGGACCAAGATAATAAGATAAAAAATAGCACCTTTATAAATCGCTTGAAATCTTGCAATGCGCTGAGACCATTTAATATTGACTCTAATTTTTCTCGGCCAAAATCTGTGATCTTGGGCCAGGGGGAGGTAAGTTTTTCGAAGAGGGCGGTTGTTTTCTGGGGGTTGCGGGCGATCCAAAACAAAATTGAAAACCCGACAATGACGATGATAGCTGAAGCATAAGCCGCTTGTTCCGCACTTCCTACACCAGCAACAAATGGAATTGTGCCTAGTAATACTGTCGCCAAGAAGGCAATATCCACGATTCGTTCAACCATAATGGTGGAGAGCACTTCCCAGAAGGGAATTTTTTCGGTTTGATTGAGTAAGAATGCTCGGGCAACCTCGCCCAAACGGAAGGGGAGAATATTATTAAATAAATAACCTTCGTTGATGGTGAGAAAGGTTCTTCCTAAACTAATCTTTTCTTGTAAGATGGTGCGCCAGGCAATCGATCTTGTCACCATGGAAATAAGGAAAAGCAAGATCAACCAGGGGAAAACAGAGAGATCGACTTCTTTGATGGATTGAAGGACCTCATCAAAATCAATTAGGTTGAATAAGATGAGCAGGGCAACTAAGCTGACCCCCAGGCCGATGGCTAAACCGAGAAAATTGAATTTTTTCTCTTGGGTTTCAGGGTTAGGATCAGTCATCTCCGAGCCTCAAAACGGCTAAGAAAGCCTCTTGTGGGATCTCTACCGAGCCAACCATTTTCATTCGTTTTTTCCCCTTTTTCTGTTTTTCGAGCAATTTTCTTTTTCGACTGACGTCCCCACCATAGCATTTGGCAGTCACATCTTTACGCAAGGCTTTTACATTGGCGCGGGAGATCACTTTTCCGCTAGACACAGCTTGAATGGGTACCAAGAATAATTGGCGTGGAATTAATTCTTTTAGTTTTGTGATTAGTTTTTGACCTTTGGCATAGGCATGATCGGCATGAACAATCGTAGAAAAGGCATCCACCGGATCTTTATTTACCAATATCTCTAATTTGGCGAGATCATCCACGCGATATTCCAAGAATTGATAATCCATGGAAGCATAGCCTTTACTACGAGATTTGAGGACATCGAAAAAATCGACGATCAACTCTGCCAGGGGAATTTGAAAATTTAATTGAACTCGGCCTTGAGCAGGGTATTCTTCGCTGACATATATACCACGGCGTTTTGTAACAATGTCCATCACCGCCCCATAATAATTGGTAGGGGTGAAGATTTGAAGTTCCATCCAAGGTTCGCGAATTTCGCTGATCAGGCCATCTTCTGGCAAAAAGGCGGGAGATTCGATGGTGAGTTCTTCCCCACTTTTTAGCAGGACCTCATACTTTACCGAGGGTGCGGTAATGATGATGTCCATGTCATATTCTCGTTCCAGCCTTTCTTGGATGATCTCCATATGGAACATACCCAGAAAGCCACAACGAAAACCAAAATTCAATGCTTGGGAAGTTTCTGGTTCATAGATCAAAGAGGCATCATTGAGCTGAAGTTTTTCCAAAGCATCTTTTAGGTCGATATAATCCTCGCCTTCTACTGGATAAATCCCGGCAAAGACCATCGGTTTGGGTTCGGCGTATCCGGGTAAAGGTTCAGGGAGGATTCGAGCCGCTTTCGTTACAGTATCTCCCACCCGGCCTTGCGAGATGGTTTTTAATCCTGAAGCAATATACCCAACTTCTCCAGCCAATAATTTTTCTGTGGCGACCATTTGTGGGGCAAATACACCGATTTCTACAGGTCTAAATCCGACATCGGTCGCGATCATATGCAATTGATCAGCTTTGTCTAATTCGCCGTCGACCATGCGGACGTAAGCCACAACACCCTTGAAGGAATCGTAATGGGAATCAAAAACAAGTGCGCGCATGGGACCATCGACATCTCCGGTTGGAGGGGGCACCAGTTGGACGACCGTTTCTAAAACCTGCTCTACATTGACACCGTCCTTGGCGGAGATGCGGATGATATCTTCTGCTGGTGTGCCGATCAAATTGCTGATCTCTTCAGCGACTTCATCGGGGCGGGCAGAATCCAGATCGATCTTGTTGATCACTGGGATTATTTCCAGGTCTGACTCTAAGGCCAAATATAGATTGGCTAATGTTTGTGCTTCCATGCCTTGACTGGCATCCACGATCAATAGGGCACCTTCACAGGCGGCCAGGGCTCGACTGACTTCGTATCCAAAATCCACGTGTCCAGGAGTGTCGATCAGGTTGAGCTGGTATTCTTTTCCATCCGCGGCGGCATAGCTCATGCGCACAGCTGAGGCTTTGATCGTGACGCCCTTTTCTCTTTCGAGGTCCATGGTATCTAGGACCTGATTGGCCATATCACGATCAGAGATCGTATCGGTAAGTTGAAGCAGACGGTCTGCCAAAGTAGACTTACCGTGGTCGATATGGGCGATAATGCAAAAGTTTCTAATATGTTCAAACATAGCGAAGTATTTTACCAAGATTAAGACTATCGGGGGTCAAATTGATCGAAGCAAGCATCTCTAATGAAAAACGATTATGAACTTAACTGAGAGTTATTTCCCCATCACCCTCTTCTTCATCTGGGGGGACTAATGAATCAATTGCTGCTTGCATATCAATTCCCTCGGCCGATGGGATGCGCAAATGGGCGAGGAATTCAGTATTACCTTTGGGGCCGGTAATGGAAGATTGTGCTAGACCATGCACGCTATAATTTTGCTCCACAATAAAGGACAAGACCTCTTTCAAAACTCGTCGATGGACGGCGGGTTTGCGAATAACACCTTTGCCCTTGGCTACATCTTTACGACCCGCCTCAAACTGGGGCTTGATCAGGGCGACCACTTCTCCCCCGTCCTCCCCCAACCAAGATTTGACCGCAGGCAAAAGATTTTTCAAGGAGATAAAGGATGCGTCGATGACGACAAATTGAATAAGTTCAGGAATACTTTCTACGTGACGGGCATTGGTGCTTTCCATGACGATGACGCGGGGGTCTTTCCTCATTTTCCAATGCAAAATACCTTTGCCGACATCAATGGCATAGACCTTTTGAGCACCATTTTGCAACAGGCAATCAGTAAAACCGCCAGTGGACGAGCCTACATCGACGCAAACAAGCCCATTTACATCAATATCAAATTTTTCTAGGGCACCTGCTAATTTTTCTCCCCCACGCGAGACAAATTGAGGACCTTTTTCAACTTCGAGAAGGACATCCTTGGCTAATTTATCGGCGGGTTTGTGGACCAATTGGCCATTGGCGCGCACCTGCCCAGCCATCACCAAACGCTGTGCTTGTGAACGACTTTCGGCCAGTTTTTTCTCGACCAGTAGCAGGTCTACCCGAATTTTTGTCATAGATTTAGTATAACATCCCATCTTTTTCTTTCCCGATTTGGCTGGTAGGTTGAAAGGGTTTAGATAAGCGGGTTAGCCTCATTTGGTCAGCCAATAAAATTGCAGTCTGTGATTGACTTTTATGCTATGATTGCCACATGATACGCGCATTAATCAAAGCCATGCGGCCCAAACAATGGGTCAAAAATGTATTTATTTTTGCTGGGCTGGTTTTTGACCATCAATTAAGCAATCTCCCAGCAATTTTGAACACAGTTTCCGCATTTATCCTCTTCAGCTTATTGGCAAGCAGTGTCTATTTGATCAATGATCTGAGTGATGTGGAAGCAGACCGGGCTCATCCGAAGAAGAAAGACCGCCCGATCGCTTCTGGGGCACTTTCAGTTTCTGCCGCATGGGTGGCATCGATCGTTATCATACTCCTTGTATTTCCCTTGGCCTATTTGCTTTCCCCCTCTTTTGCATTGGTCTGCGTGCTCTATTTCTTGCTCAATTTGGGTTATTCAAATTGGCTAAAACATATCGTCTTGTTGGATGTTTTAATTCTGGCAAGTTTTTATGTCATCCGAGTAGTGGCAGGTGTAACAGTGATAGAAGTGGAGCGTTTTTCCCCCTGGCTCTATCAATCGACGATCTTTTTAGCCCTCTTTTTAGGTATCGGTAAACGCCGGGCTGAGTTGGTGCTTGCAGAAAATACGGGCAATAATCACCGTAAGGTCTTGGATGGCTACACCCTACCATTTCTTGATCAGTTGATCACGATCGTGCTTACTATTACGATCATCAGCTATAGCTTATACACCTTTTCAGCCCCTAATTTGCCGGATAATTTTGTGATGATGCTCACGATCCCCTTTGTGATCTATGGCATCTTTCGATATTTGTATCTCGTGCAAGTCAAAGGGCATGGGGAAGCCCCTGATGAAATCGTCCTTTCTGATAAACCATTCATCCTGAATTTTCTGATCTGGGGAGTGGTTTTATTAGTAATTATTTATAGTTTTTAGGTTTCATATCATGCCAGCCCTCTCTGCTTCTGCCCCAGGAAAAATAATCTTATTTGGTGAACATTCGGTTGTTTATCAACAACCTGCCATCGCGGTGCCGGTTATGGAGGTAAAAGCAATCGCAATCGCTTCCCCGGCAATTGGAAAACCCAGTAATACCGTTCAAGTGATTGCACCCGATATTGAGATTAATAGCACGCTAAAAACATTGCCACTGGATCATGCGATTAGCATGGCGATCGACCTCACCCTGAAAGAGTTGGGCATCAGTGATTACCCGGCCTTTAATTTACGGATCAGTTCAACCATTCCCCTTGCGGCGGGATTGGGATCTGGAGCGTCCGTCAGTGTGGCGATCATTCGAGTGGTATCCAACTTTTTGGGTCAAACACTTTCGGACGAGGTTGTCAGCCAATTGGCCTATGAGGTGGAAAAGATCCATCATGGGACACCCTCTGGAATTGATAATTCGGTGGTGACTTTTGCCCAACCAGTGTATTTCATCAAAGACAGGCTACTGGAAACTTTTCCGATTGGAAAACCCTTTACGATCGTGATTGGGGATACAGGAATAAAAAGCTCTACAGCAGTTTCGGTTGGGGATGTACGCAAAGCTTGGCAAGCAGATCAAAAAGTCTATGAAGACTTTTTCGAATCCTGCGGGACAATCGCAAAAAAAGCCCGGGAACATATTGAAAATGGTGAAATTAAAAAGCTGGGTCCCTTAATGGATGAAAACCATGCTTTGTTACAAAAAATGAATGTTTCCTCCAAAGAGTTAGATACGCTCGTCCTTGCATCACGCGATGCTGGCGCCTGGGGAGCAAAGCTCTCTGGCGGAGGCCGGGGGGGCAATATGATTGCTCTGGTTGACGAAGACTCATCTGAAAATGTGGCTGATGCGTTGATGAATACGGGTGCAGTCCAAACCATCATTACAAAGGTAGGCAATTAATATGTCTTTACAAAAAAACCTTGTCTTCCTAAAACTGGGTGGGTCCTTGATCACCAATAAAATGATAATTTCGACAGCACTCCCTGAGGTTATCTCGCGCATTGCTAAGGAAATCAAGTCCGCACAGGAAAAAAATCCTGACTTGCAAATATTGCTCGGGCATGGTTCTGGCTCTTTTGGGCATACGGCTGCAAAGGCCCATGGCACTAAGGAAGGGGTGAGTTCCAAAGAAGAATGGCGAGGTTTTAATGAGGTATGGCATCAAGCCTCCGCATTGAACAGGATCGTGATCGATAGTTTTCACGATAAGGGAATTCCAGCAATTTCATTTCCGGCATCCAGCTCTACAATCACGGAAAATGGGAAAATTAGGGATTGGAATATTCCACCAATTAAAAAAGCGTTAGACGAGGATATTTTTCCCATTGTATTTGGCGATGTCGTCTTTGACAAGGAGATCAGAGGAACGATCGTTTCTACGGAAGATATCTTTAGCTATTTCGCAGAAAAATTAAGACCGCAACGCATATTATTAGCCGGTTTGGATGAAGGCGTTTTTTGGGATTACCCGATATGTGAGAAATTAATTAAAGAGATAAATCCGAAGAATATCAAGGAGATTCGCCCTTCCCTTGGTGGATCAGCGGCAACGGATGTGACTGGCGGAATGACCAGCAAAGTTGAGGAAATGCTCTCTTTGGTGGGTAAGGTTGAGGGACTTGAGGTACAAATCTTTTCGGGGAAAGAGAATAATTCCGTCAAGGATGCCTTACTGGGGAAAGACCTGGGCACAAAAATTACTTCTGGAACAAAATGACCGAATCTTGGAAAGAACAAAACTGGTCCGAATACTATCAGCTGATGTGTGGTCAACCCCCGCATAGCACATTATTAAAAGCATTGGCCTTATTTGAAGCAGATGGCATTCAAAAAACTAAATATCGTGCGGTAGATCTAGGTTGCGGAAGCGGCAATGACAGTTTGGAATTACTGCGATTAGGTTGGGAAGTAGTCGCTATGGATCGGGAGGCTGAGGCTTTGGGATGGCTAAAAGCAGGCATCGCCCCTGAGCAAAATAAGCGTTTGGAAACCATCCAGGTAGATTTTGAAGATATTCAGATCCCCAAAGTTGACCTAGTCAACGCCGGTTACTCGCTGCCTTTTTGTCCTCCAAAGATATTCTCAGACTTGTGGAATAAAATCTGTAACTCGCTTGAACAAGGCGGGCGCTTCTCAGGACATTTCTTTGGCATCCATGATGGCTATGCGGAGATCCCTGAAATTAGCATACAAACACAAGATGCAATTGCCGATCTATTTAAGAATTATGATGTGGAATATCTAGATGAAAGAGATCAATTGGGGGCAACGATCGGGGGGATTCAAAAGCATTGGCATATTTTTTCTCTGGTTGCAAAGAAAAATAGATAAAGACGAAGGATTTTATAATATACAAATAGGCGTAATTTCGGCGCATTTAAAGGCCAACTGGGAAAAATGGCGAATATTGACAGCCAAATTATCTTGAATTAGACTAAAATCACATTAACCCCTTTATTTAAGAAGTGAAAAGCATATGATATTTACTCGTGAACAATTAGAAGAAATTGAAAAAAAATCTTTGGCACCTTATGGGGCTCGCAGTCAAGACAGCCTCGGACGTGAGTACCCCAGCAATGAACCCAATTACCGCACGATTTTCCAACGTGACCGGGATCGGATTCTGCATACCACTGCCTTCAGACGCCTAGAGTATAAAACTCAAGTCTTTATCAATTATGCGGGAGACTATTTCCGAACCCGACTCACGCATACCCTAGAGGTTGCCCAAATTGGGCGAACCCTGGCAAAGGCGCTGGGTGCCAATCAGGATCTAATCGAAACGATCTGTTTAGCCCATGACCTGGGTCACTCCCCTTTTGGTCATTCTGGTGAGGTTGCCTTAAATCGATTGATGAAGGACCACAACGGTTTTGAGCATAATAAGCAGTCCCACCGAATTGTGACAAAACTTGAAAAACGATATCCTGATTTTCCTGGGTTAAATCTTTCTTGGGAAGTCCGCGAGGGTATTGTGAAACATGAAACTGAGTATGACAGCACGGATGCCAGTAAATACAACCCAGAACTACGTGGGCAACTTGAAGCACAGTTAGCGAATGTCGCTGACGAACTGGCTTATACCACTTCAGACCTCGATGATGGTTTGCGATCTGGCATGATCAACACCGGTATGCTGAAAGGATTTGAGCTTTGGGAAGAAATCAAAGAAAAGGTAGGATGGAAAGACCAGACCCTCACTGATCTAGATCGACATCAATTGATCCGTAAGCTGGTGGGGATGATGGTCAGTGATTCTGTACAGTCGATCTCTAAAAGATTAGAAGATGCGAAGGTACAATCCTCCTTAGATATTCAAAAATTAGACCATAATGTATTTGGGTTTTCGGAGTCGATGAAAAAGAGTCATCGAGAACTCAAGGATTTCTTGTATAATAATCTATATCGACATCATCGCGTGATCCGAATGCAGACCAAAGCAGAAAACATTTTAGAAGATATGTTTAATGCTTACATAAAAGAACCCCGTATGCTCCCAGGTCATTATAAAAACTTAATTGATGATCGAGGCCTTGAAAGGACGATCTGTGATTATTTGGCAGGTATGACAGACCGCTATGCGATCGAGGAACATAAAAAATTGTTTAACCCAGAAACATTACCATAAGAGAAAAAAACATGAGTGAAGAATATTACCTAACCAAGGAAGGCGCAGAAAAAATTCGTATCGAACTAGAGGATATGAAAACACGGCAACGCGAAGAGCTTGCCATTCGTTTGCGCACCGCAATTCAACAAGGGGACCTCTCTGAGAATGCGGATTACCATAAAGCAAAAGAAGACCAGGCTTTCTTGGAAGGCAAGATCCAGGAATATGAAGAAATCACCGCAGGCCTGGTGATCATCGAAGATACAAATACTGGTTTGGTGAATATTGGTTCAACAGTGACGATAAAAGAAGCGGACTTTCCCAAAGAGACTTACCATATTGTGGGCGCCCAGGAAGCAAATCCAAGAGAAGGACGTATATCAAATGAGTCCCCCATTGGGAGTGCATTAATTGACCATAAGGTTGGAGAATCGGTTGTGGTTAAAACCCCAGGCGGAGAAATGAAACTGAAAATTTTGACAATCGAATAAGATAAATCCAAATTAAAATCAAAAGCCCTCAAAATCTTGAGGGCTTTTTTTATTTAACCAACATCTTATTTAACTTTCTCAATTGGACATTTACAGGCAATTCCATCTCCGGGTTCTTCTGCCCAACAATTATTGGCTGAAAGACATTCGGAGCGAGAGAGTTCTCCCGAACGAAGCTTATTGGGAAAATCTGGGTCATTGATCAATGGTCGGCAAAGGGAAATAAAATCCGCTTCTCCATTGGCGAGGACAGATTCCATTACCGATCGGGAACGAAATCCCCCCACCAATAGTATAGGCAAATTGGTAACTTGTTTTGCTTTTTTAGCAAATTCTAAGAAATATGCTTCCTCAGATTCTTTGCGGACACCTTTGCGTACATTGGAGAGTTTCTTTCCACCAAATCCCCCGCTAAGCTCAATGCCGTCGTATCCCATTTCTTCTAAGACTGCAACAACTCTTAAACCTTCGTCCAGCGTAAGCCCATCTTCTCTACCGTCCATCATCCCCAATTTAATTAATAATGGATAATCCGGTCCGACTTGCTCTCGCACAGCAGCGCTTACTTCTCTCAAAAACCGCATACGATTATTGAGGTCTCCCCCCCATATATCCTCACGTTTATTTGATAGTGGAGAAAGAAATTGACCGACCAAATAGCTGTGGGCCGCATGTACTTGCACCGCATCAAAGCCGCTTTCCTTGGCGCGTTGAGCTGCCTGAGCAAAAGAATCAATGATCAAATCAATTTCTTCGATCGTCATTTCTCTAGGAGTGTTTTTTACAAAATCACCTAGAACTTTAGATGGGGCAATTGTTTCGTCTATCCCCTCTCCCCGGGCATGCATACCGGCATGGTTGATCTGCACCGCGACCTTCCCCCCTGATCGATGGACTGCATCTACTAATTTACTTAAACCAGGAATATGATCGTCGTGATAAATGCCCGTCATATTTGGATGCGCCCGCCCAGATGGATGTACATTCATGTGACCGGTAATGATCAGACCGACGCCCCCTCTGGTCAATTGTTGATACAGTGCGGTCAGTTTTTCAGTAGGATGTCCGTTTACATCGGCCATGCTTTCCGCTGTTGCCGATCGAATTAATCGATTGGGAAGTTCTAAAGTACCTATTTTTGAGGATGTGAATAGTTTTTCCAAGAATATTTTCCTTTCTGCCTTTTGACGCCAATTGTAATTCTTTTTAGATGAACTGTAAAAAAAAAAGCGCCTCTTATAAGAGGCGCTTTTTGAATTTTATTGAAAAATCTTATTTCTTCCAAACAGAAAGTTCCAAACTTACTTGCTCAAAGAAGCTGTTATCGGGCAGAGCCCCTTGGCCGTAGGACATATCCATCACACGAACCACCATTTGCAGAGTTTCGGTTTCTAAAGTTACTTCTGCCCCAGGGGTGAGCAACACAGGTTCACCTTTTGCCGCTAACCGGTTTCGATTGGCATCATCTTGGTTGAGGTGTTCGCTCATCAAGACTTTGGTGACTGTTTGAATATCATTTTTATCAAAAAGCCATACTTCAAACGCACTTACTCTTTTGGGTTCACCCACACCGATCGTGTCAGCAATACCCACACCACATTCGCCCATAAATTCACCAATTCCGGTGTCAATGCTGAAGGAATCATCAAAAAGATCATCTCCTTTCAGATACGTGGTGACCCACTGAGAAATGGGGGCATCTCGGCCGCCAGATTCGTAATCTGTGGGTTCTGCGCTCATGCTAATATCTTGAGCCATTAAGGAGGGAGAGAAATCATCATCTTCCTCTTTTGGTTTTCGCAAATAAATGTATGCCACTACGCCACCAAAAATGAGGAGAACCAGGCAAGATAATCCAAACCATAAGGTCGTATTGCTAGTCCCTGCGGCCGCATCATTCTCATTGGCAGGATCTTCTACGGGCGTATTATTATTGGTGGCTTCACTCGGGGTTTCAGCATCGATGGGATCTGTTTCAAGTTGTAGATAATAATAGGTCAGTACATCTGCCAACGCCGATTGGGTTTGCCCAGCAGTGTTCGCAAAATCTAGCTGAACATCAGAAATCGCCTGTGAGGCAGCTTCGCCCAAGGCTTGTAGACGATCTACGGCCTGGGTTTCTGTGGAGGCGCCAGACGCATAAGAATCGGCTGTCATTCTGACCCATTCTTGTTGAAGGTCAGATCGCAGCAAGTCCACTGAGGCATCTGTCCACTTCACCGGCCAAACAACCCAACCAAATATTAGACCGATCAACATACCTACGATCAGGGCTGCAATGGCAAAGGCTGTCGGATTTTTAAACCAAGCCTGAATGGTTGACAATATATCTGGCTTGTCTTCAGGAAAATCTCTCTTTACATATTCATTAACTTCAGGTGATTCCAACATATCCATCTACTCCAGGTGGCATAATTTTCCGCTACAAGACGATTAAATTTTATTGTAGACTAGGCCATCTTTTTTGGCAACTCAGTACCTTGAGGAAAGTTATTGAGCGAAAAAAAGGCAACCCATTAATGCGCCACTACCTAAATAAGGTTTTAATAAGGTTATTAAGCCGATAAATTTTCTAAAACTCCTTGAAAATTGTGAATTTTTGATATCAATCTCATTCATAGCTATTTTCATTCACCCTATATAGTGCAAGCTATATGCCAAAAATCCAATTTAACAAAAAAACCGAGAAAGTCCCTGACTTTCTCGGTTTTTTTGTTTTTATGAATAAGCTTTACTATGCTTCCTGAGCTTCCGCTTCTTCAGTTTCTGGATTTACCTCTTCTAATGGGAAACGCTCTTCACATTTCATACATTCCGCATCACGTTTATTGGCAATCACCAATGTACCTTGACAATTTGGACAAGGGGTTGCAATCGGTCTTTTCCATGAAGTGAATTCACATTCTGGGTAATTGGAACAACCAAAGAATATTCGTCCTTTTCGAGTTCTGCGCATGACCACATCTCCCCCATCCAGCGGGCAAGTGACGCCAATTTTTTCAAGGAAGGGTTCAGTGTGACGGCAATCTGGGAAACGATCACAACTGATAAATTTGCCATATCTCCCAAACCGGATCATCAGCTGTCCTTCTTCACACTTTGGACAGATGCGTCCGACGTATTCAGGTTCTGCTTTCACCTCGGGCATTTCGATTTCGGCTTTTTCCACTTGAATAGCAAAGGGGGCATAAAATTCTTCGATGGTCTTTTTCCAGGGGATTTCCCCTTCGGCGATCTTATCCAAATTGGCTTCCATATTAGCCGTGAAATTAATATCGACAATATTGGGGAAATGAACAGTGAGGAGATCGTTGACGATGATGCCCGTTTCAGTTGGATGCAATCTTCTACCGTCTCGATAGACATAGCCCCGGTTTTGCAAAGTGCTCATCGTGGGGGCATAAGTCGACGGGCGGCCGATGCCAAATTCTTCCAACGCTTTAACAAGGGTTGCTTCACTAAATCGAGGTGGGGCTTGAGTAAAATGTTGTTCAGGCAGCATCTTAATTAGTTTTTGAATTTGACCTTCAGTAAGGTTTTCGGGGATCTTTGCACCATCCCCATTTTCTTCTTTATCAAATTCCCCTTTGGTTTCTTCATAGACTGCTAAATAACCCATAAATTTAATGATCGAACCCGAGGCTCGTAGTAAATATTCATGCGCTTCTGATTTCGCAGTAACGTCTACTGAAAGAGTGTCATATATTGCCGGGTTCATTTGGGAAGCTACAAAACGTTGCCAGATCATTTGATATAAGCGATATTGATCCCTACTTAAGAATTCCTTCATCGCTTTGGGGGTTCTTAAAACGGATGTAGGGCGCACAGCTTCATGGGCTTCTTGAGCACCCTTTGCACGGGTTTTGTAATTGGGCGGCTCTTCGGGCAAAAAGGGTTCGCCATGAATATTTTTAATATAGTCTCGGGCCTCTTCCTGAGCTACTTTTGATATGTTGGTGGAATCGGTTCTCATGTAGGTGATCAGACCAACCGGTTCACCATCTCCCATATCCACACCTTCATATAATTGCTGCGCAACCGACATTGTTTTTCTTGCAGTGAAATTCAATCTTCGCGAAGCTTCTTGTTGCAATGTGCTTGTTGTGTAAGGTGCTTTAGGTTTGCGATTACGAGTACCGCGTTTGATTTTAGATATCGAATAGGCTGAGCCTTCCAGATCACTGATAATGGGAAGAACTTCTTCCTCGTTATTTAGCTCAAACTTTTCACCATCAATCCTATTTAATTTTACAAGATAGGTTTTCTCGCTGCCTTCTGGTTGTAGTTCAGCACCGATCGACCAAAATTCAACCGGATCAAAATCATCGATCTCTCGCTCACGCTCTACAATGATGCGTAAAGCCACAGATTGGACTCGACCAGCAGATAAACGATTTCGTACTTTTCGCCACAGGATCGGGCTGAGACTATATCCCACCAAACGATCCAAAATTCGACGGGCTTGTTGGGCATCAACCAACTTCATATCAATTTCACGTGAGGAGGAGAATGCTTCCTCGATGGCAGGCTTGGTGATCTCATGGAAGATGACTCTTCGAGTTCTTTCAGGATCGATCTCTGCGGCTTCCATCAAATGCCAAGCAATTGCCTCTCCTTCGCGATCAAGGTCAGTCGCCAGGAAGATCTGTTCTGCAGATGCAGCCAGTTTCTTCAATTCTTTGACGATCGGGCGCTTTTCGTTGGGGACACGGTATTTAGGTTTGAAGTCATTATCTACATCCACTGAAAGTTGTGAACGTAGCAGATCACGGATATGCCCTACTGAGGCTTCGACGCGATAGTCTTTTCCTAGAAAGCGGCCAATTGTTCGCGCTTTGGCAGGGGACTCAACGATCACCAAGTTCCCTTTTCGCTTAACTTCTTTCTTTTTTCTTCGAACGACATTTTCGGGAGGTGTCATCCCTTCATGGGCAGGGGTGCGCCCCATGCGGAACATGGTCGTTCCACTCACAGGGCATTTTCCGCGTGTGCCGGGAGCCCCGGATGCAGTAAATTCTGCTTGTGGGTCTAACATTTCCCTTTTTTCTTTACATTTTACGCAATATGCTTCCAAAGCCAACCTCCAACTACTTACTACCGAAAATCGTTCGATAATTTAATAATTCGTTTATTGATACTTGTTATTCTCTTGTTCTTTTAATAAATCTACTACTTGGCGTACATCTTGAGCTTGCTCTTTATCGCAAACCAGTAACACATCTCCGGTATCCACGATCACAAGGTCCTCAACACCAATGGCGACGATCAGGCGATCTTCCCCATGATTCTGATGGATCATTGAATTTTTAGTGTCAATGACGATCGATTCCTTGCTATTTAATATGTTGCCATCCGTGTCTTTTTCTAAGACATCATAGAGGGCATTCCAACTTCCGACATCACTCCATCCCAATCCTTTGGCAGGAATCACGGCAACTTTTTCTGCCCGTTCCATGATGCCATAATCGACGGATACTTTATCTAATCCGGACCAAACTTTTTCTAAGACTTCTTGGGCATCTGCTGTCTCCCAGGCATCCGTAATTTTGTTCAATGCTTGGTGGAGTTGGGGCATTTGTTTTTCAATTTCATCTAATACATCGACTACCTGCCAAATGAACATACCTGAATTCCAGGAATGATCTTCTGCATTAATGAATTTTTCTGCTGTTTCACGGTCTGGCTTTTCTTTAAAATTCAATGCTTCGAAAACTACTCTCCCTTCGTATGTGCCTAAATAATTGCCCTGTTGGATATACCCAAAGCCGGTCGACGGGAACGTGGGGTGAATGCCCAAGGTGACAAGGTACCCTGTTTCTGCAACCTGCTGAGCTACTCTAAGGATTTGCAAGAATCTTGATTCATGGTCGATAAAGTGATCTGCGGTAACCACGCTCATCACGGCCTTTGGGTCACGCAATTTCAAGATCGCCGCAGATAGGCCGATGGCTGCCGCAGTATCTCTGGGGCCAGGCTCCACAATATAATTATCCTTGGGGATCTCGGGCACCTGTTCTTGAAAGGCAGTTGCTTGCAAAGCCGATGTCACCACCAAAATATTTTCTGGGGGAAACAGTCCCATCAGTCGATCTACCGATACTTGGAATAGTGTTCGATCCCCAACCAGTTTAAGCATCTGTTTTGGTTTATCTTTGCGAGAAAGGGGCCATAAACGAGTACCGCCACCACCAGCCATAATTAATGCATAGTTATTTTCTGACATAATAATCCTTTAAATCAACCTACTCTCCATTTGTTTGGTATTCCCCATTCGCCTCTCGAATTGAAACATAATGCATACCACCAACCTGTCGAACCATTCCTTTAAGTTCCATCAAGGCCAATGTTGCCGAGACCTTTTCTATCGGCATTTCTGCCTGACGACCAATATCGTCTATATGAAGTGGCTCAAATCCTAATACGCTATATAAAGCGGCTTCTGTTGCATCTGCCGGAAGGACTTGTCTTGCAGTTTGCTTTTCTGTGACCATCACCAAATCTAAAGCGTCGATCAGGTCTTCCGGCCGCAGCAATGGATGTGCACCATCTTTAATCAACTGGTTCGGGCCCATACTTTGGCTAGAATGAATTTTTCCAGGTACGGCGTACACATCTCTTCCCTGCTCATTAGCAAAGTTGGCAGTGATCAGAGCACCACTCTTTTTGCCTGCTTCCACGATGACCACGGCGATAGAAATGCCGGCAATGATCCGATTTCTTGGCGGGAAATTTCCCGCTTCAGGTTTTGTACCTAACGGATAATTGCTGATGATCGAGCCATTTTCGATGATCTGATTGGCAAGCCCGCGGTTTTCTGGAGGATAGATCTCGTCTACACCACTACCTAGAACTCCGATCGTCCTTCCTCCGGCTTTGAGGGCGGCGGTATGCGCAATCGAATCAACGCCTCGAGCCAGCCCACTCACCACGGTTACTTTATTGTTGGCTAGAAATCTTGCGACTTCCTCAGCGACGTCCTGCCCATAAGGGGTCACTTTACGGGTCCCGACGATGGCTACAGCCCATTCATCCTGGACGGTGATCTCACCTCGCAAGAATAGCAAAGGTGGGGGCTGCGCAATATCTTTTAATCTTCGAGGATATTTATCATCCTCTAATGTAATCACTTGAATATTTTCTGCTTCTAACTTATCCCATAAAGCAACGAGATCGACACTCGCTCTAACCTGGATCATGTTTTGAATAATCTTTTCACTAAGACCCGAGGCTTTTAAAAATTCAGGTGGTGCTTCCCATGCGGATTGGGCATCTCCAAAGTAATTTAATAATGCCTGGAAGCGGACAGGGCCGATCCCATTGACGCGGTTTAACCCAAGCCAAAATAACTTCTTATTCACTGGGGCACCCCCTGCATTATTCTCACTTTGTACCTCTTCTTGTGCGGGTTAGGATCAATAAAAATTCTTTATAGCATTGCTTTGTTCGTTTGCTTTAAATGAAGAAAGCAAAATTTAGAAGCGGGCTAGAGAATACCACAGGTTTTTTTTAACTGTCAAGGGAACAATAACATTTGAAAACTACAAAAGGTCTATTCTAAAAGTAAACCCTCTATGATATGAACAGTGATTTTTTTAGTATCCAGATCGATATTTAATATCACTTCTTCTATATCTGGCAACAAAATTTCTTTGTGATTTTCATCATGGACAACAAAGACTAAGTTAGCCCCCGTATCAATAAATTCAACAACTTTCCCCAATTCTTTACCCTCATCGGTGATGACTTCTAAGCCCAAAAGTTGATGCTGATAATATTCCCCATCAGGTAATGCGGGCACCTGGTCTACGGGTACATATAGACGATTATTTTGTAAGCCAGATAATTCTTCGCGGTTATTGAATTCTTTAAATTTGAGAATGAGACCTTTGTTCATCGTCCGCACAGTCTCGATTTGAACCTCTCGATGCTCTTCCCCCAAAAAGAATTTCACCCCTGGTTGAATTCTTTCGGGAAAATCAGTTTGCACGGTCATCTGCATTTCACCCTTAACCCCATGTGGGCGGCGCATGATGCCGACTAAAAGAAAGGCAGGCTCGCCTAAATTAGGCGAGCCTGTTTTATTTTGATTCTTATTTCTACGATTCGCGGCAGTTTGTCTTCTGCGAGAACTCATTCAGGCTCCACAATATCCAATCGCACACGACTGTTGTTATCGCGAGAAGCGGCTACTCTGAGGAGCAAGCGCATGGCGTTGGCCACTTTTCCACCTCTTCCGATGACGCGCCCCATATCTTGCTTGGCAACTTCTAGCCGTACGTTGCTGGTGGAACCCTGGCGGCGTTGGGAGACGCGAACCTGAGTAGGATCATCCACTAAAGAACGTGCAATATATTCAATGATTTCTTGCATAGGTTCCCTCACGATCACCTAAATCGGTGAATTATTCTTCTTTATCTTCTTTCTTTGCCTTAGGTTTAGCTTTGGCTTTTTTCTTTGGTTTTTCTTCAACCTCTTCGGCGGCTTCTTCTTTATCTTCTTTCTTTGCTTTAGGTTTAGCTTTAGCTTTTTTCTTTGGCTTTTCTTCACCTTCAGCGGCAGCTACTTCAACTACCTCTTCGGCGGCTTCTTCTTTATCTTCTTTCTTTGCTTTAGGTTTAGCTTTAGCTTTTTTCTTTGGCTTTTCTTCAACTTCCGCAGCAACTTCTTCCACGACCTCTTCAACTACTTCTTCGGCCTCGGCAACTGCTTCTTCTACAACCTCTTCGGCGGCTTCTACCACTTCAGCGGCTGCTTCTTCCACAACCTCTTCAACAACTTCTACCACTTCTTCGACAACTTCTTCTACTTCAGCGACAACTTCTTCTACTTCGGCGGCTGCTTCTTCCACAACCTCTTCAGCTACTTCTTCAACCTTAGCAGGAGCATCTTTCTTCTGAGCTGGCGCGTCTTTGCGAGTCTTGGGATCGGTGTTGTTTGCTTCTTGCCATGCCAAAGATTCAGCAAGCAATGTTTCTATATCTTCCCCAGCTTTGAATCGTTCGTAGCGATCCATCAGGCCGGTGAATTTGAAAATGCGGGCAGTGGTATCACTGGGTTGCGCACCATTTTTAAGCCATTTGTAGACTAAATCTTCTTTCAAAGTGACTGTGGATGGTTCTGTGCGGGGGTTATAAAAACCCACTACTTCTAGAAATTTACCATTTCTTGAGGTTTCACGATCTGCCGCTACAATTCGGTAGGCAGGTTGTTTTTTGCGTCCGACACGACGCAGTCTTAGTCTTACCATTGTTCAAACTCCTAAATACTAATAGTGTATAGTTTCGCGTATGCTGCCTTCTGGTCGGGTGAGGGCATCTGAAGGGAGATGCGGACCCGAGGTCCGGCTGGGCAACTCTAGGCATAAAGCCTAATTGAAGCCTATGTACCGCATACTGCTAAAAACAGCAAAGCTGTTTTTAGCTTGGGAGAATACTTCGTATTCTCCATTTTGAAAAGTAATTCTTTGCTCAAATACAAAACATTTTGAGCTTGGGAGAATGTTACATATTCTCCATTCGAAAATGGAATCCATTTTCTAACCAAACATGCGCGGCATGCCGCGCATACCAGATTTCTTTAATCGTTTCATCATCCGCTGCATGTCTTTATGCTGCTTTAGCAGGCGGTTGACGTCAACAACTTCTGTTCCAGATCCACGAGCGATGCGCCGTTTACGGCTGGCATCCAAAACTCGGGGTTTTTGTCGCTCCTGGGGAGTCATTGAATTGATAATTGCTTCGATTCGTTTCAAGCTTTTTTCCGCTTCATTCGAATCGACGTTCGCCATGCCCCCAGTCATGTTACCGGGCATCATGCCCATTAATTGACCAATCGGGCCCATTTGGCGAACTTGTTTTAATTGATCGGCGAAATCTTCCAAGGTAAAATCCCCAGAAAGCATTTTTTCTGCTGATTCAGCAGCCTTATCCGCATCTAAGGTGGATTCGGCTTTTTCAATCAGCCCAATCATATCACCCATCCCCAAAATTCGGTTAGCCAATCGCGCCGGATCGAAGATTTCTAAGCCGTCCATATCCTCGCTCACACCAAGGTATTTGATCGGCAAACCGGTGACTTCTCGGATCGAGATCGCCGCACCGCCGCGGGCATCGCCATCTATTTTGGTCAATATCAGACCGGTAAGAGGGACAGCATCACGGAATCCCTGCGCAATATTGACCGCTTCCTGCCCAATCATCGAGTCGACGACCAAGAGGACTTCGTTGGGGGTGACCTTATTGGTGATCCCTTTGAGTTCTTCCATCATGCCGTCGTCTAATTGCGAACGACCGGCAGTATCTAAGATGAAGACTGTATAGCCGCCCTGCTGGGCTTTGATAAAGGCATTGCCAGCAAGATCAGGGGGGGCAGTATTTTCTTGGGTAAAGACTTCTACATTGAGGGCTTTCCCGAGGGTTTGGAGCTGTTGTACCGCCGCAGGCCGATAGGGATCGGCAGCCACGAGGAGCACGCGCTCCCCTTGGGCGCGCAATTTCTTGGCTAATTTTCCAGCAGTGGTGGTCTTGCCCGCACCCTGCAAACCGACCAGCATGATCATGCGCGGTTTGGGGCCAGTAAGTTTCAAAGGTTCAGGTTCGCCCAATGTTTGAACGAGTTCTTCGTTGACGATCTTAATCACCTGTTGGGCAGGGTTTAAGGCTCGCGAAACTTCGGTGCCGACAGAGCGTTCTTTCACTTTTTCGACAAAGGTTTTGACCACGCCATAATGCACATCGGCCTCTAAAAGAGCGAGGCGCACATCACGCATAGCGGCATCTACATCGGCAGGGGAAAGCTTGCCATGCCGGCGCAAATTGGTGAAAACTTTATTGAGTCTGTCGGTTAAGGTCTCAAACATCTCGTCTCATATGCATAAATTTAGGGCAAAGGCTTTGCTTCTCTTTGCCAGGGTCAATAGCTTTACCATTGACCAGGCGACATAAGATTTTAACGGGGATGGGGGCTTTGGTCAAGGGAGGAGAGCAGAGAAATGCTAAGCGGGGGAGAGAAAATTTTCGTAATATAAAAAAACTTATTCCCCATATATTGTTTTAAAGTTTATATAATAATATATAATTAAATAAATGAACCCACAACCAAAAAGAGGGAAATATGCCTGAATGCTTTATTATTATGCCAATTACTACCCCAGAACATTATATTCAGCACCTAAATGGTGATTCGGACCATTTCCAACACGTACTCGAACATTTATTTATTCCCGCTGTAGAAGGTGCCGGATTAACTCCAATCCCTCCTGTTGTTAGAGGAAACGATTTAATTCATGCAGAACTAATAAAAAATCTTGAGAATGCAGACTTAGTTTTATGCGATATGAGTAGCTTAAACCCAAATGTGTTTTTTGAACTTGGGATCCGAACTGCCCTAAATAAACCAGTGAGCATAGTTAAAGACGACAATACTAAAAAAATTCCATTTGATACAAGTATTATTAACATTCATACATATAGTTCTTCACTTGAGCCCTGGACTTTAGAGGAAAATGTCAACAACTTAACTACTCATTTGAATGATGGAATTGAAAAGGGTGAGCCAGAAAACTCACTGTGGAAATATTTCGGGGCTAAAAGCCAAGCTAATTTAAATATCGAACAAAACCCAGATGATCAAATGAACCTTTTACTAAAAGAAGTAGAAGGTTTAAGGAGAGATATTCGCTCGGAAAAGGCCTCAAACAGAATAAAATCTGGGGAGGATATTCGTGAAGGTGTTCCCCCATTCAATTATGATCCTAGAAGAGGTTCTTATAGTAGATCAGATTTGGCACTACCTGGCCCCATAATGATTGATAGAGCCAATAGGTTTGCAGAAGAATTAAGAAGTATATTTTCCGAATTTAATATTGATTATGAATTAACCACCCGGGAAGAAATAATTGATATTATTCTTCTTTCAAAGCCCGAAAACCTGGATTTAATTAAATCGCTAATAAGGGAAACTGGAATGAGATATTCAATTCCTTGGACTCTTCAACATAGGTATTAATGGGTTATAGTACGTCTATTTCAATAATTTTCCTTTAAATTGTGTTTATCCGTATTGAAAATATGTTTTTATATGTATCCTGTTTTTGTCCCGACCCCTCTCATTTAGACCCCCCTACCCCGCCCCGCACCATACCCAATATTTTTTACAAATATCCAAAATCTCGCCAATCTCGGTTGGGATAGGATAAAATCATTCTTTTCGAATTGCTCTTTCGCAACTTCCATTTCATTTGGGGGTTTTATTTTCTTAGAGCAAAAATACATTAATTATTCTTGAGGAGAAATACGCATGGCCAAAAAAGTGGCAATTGTGACCGACAGCACGGCGAACGTACCCCCCGCATGGTTAGATGAATTCAATATATCCGTAACCCCGATGACAGTGATCTGGGGAGGCGAAGAATTGGCAGATGGTGTGGATATTTCACCGGAGGAATTTTTCGTACGCCTTTCAAATGAAAAAGTGATGCCGAGCACCTCTCAGCCAACCCCCGGCGCAATGAAAGTGGTGTACGAAGGGCTTGCCGCTGAAGGCTATGATATTCTCAGTATCCATATTTCGAGTAAATTATCCGGCACAATGAATTCCGCATTACAAGCCAAAGAAATGCTGCCCAAATTGAATATTGAAGTGGTAGACACCTTGAGTGCCTCTGTGGGTGAATGCTGGTCGATACTAAAAGCCGCTCAAGCCGCCAAAGCTGGCAAGAACCTGGCAGAATGTAAAGCGATCGCTGTAGAAGCAAGCAAGAATACCTATATCGCCCTGGCAGTGGATACCCTTGAATTCCTCCATCGTGGGGGGCGCATTGGCGGCGCACAAAGATATTTGGGCGCAGCCTTGAATTTGAAACCGATCCTCGAAGTGACCGAAGAAGGTTCCTTGGATGGCATCGATCGAGTGCGTACCAGCAAAAAGGCGCATATACGATTGGTAGAGATCATCAAAGAAAAGATCGGGGATCGAAGCCCGGTGTATATTGGCATGGTCCACTCTGTCGCAGAAGAAAATGCGAAGAAGGTTTTGGCAATGCTCGAAGAAGAATTGGACATCAAAGAGAGCATCATCTCTTGGGTAAGCCCCGGCATCGGTGTGCATACCGGCCCTGGAATGGTAGGTATTTCCTTCATGGCAGGGATTGAATAATCAGGTCTAATTTAGATATTTTGATTTATCAATGGTGCAGGGTTAACCCTGCACCATTTTAATTTTCCGCAACTACTTCCCCCATTTGGGTTTTTTACTAATAACATCAGAATGATGAGGAGAAAATTATGGCCAACAAAGTCGCCATTGTGACAGACAGCACCGCCACGATCCCTGAGAAATGGATCAAGAAGTATGGGATCAAATTTGCCGCATCCTTAGTGTTGTGGGACGGGGAAGAATTACGAGATGGGATCGATATTACCCCCGATAAATTTTTTATTCGCTTAGCAAATTCCTCCACAATTCCGACATCCTCACAGCCCTCCCCTGCAGATTTCAAAAGTATCTATGAGAAATTGATCAAAAAGGGATATGACATCTTAAGCATCCATCTTTCTCCGAAACTTTCCGGCACAATGGCCTCGGCAGAACAAGCCAAGCAAATGTTGCCAAAGGCAAATATTGAGATCGTGAATACCTGGTCGGTATCGATGGGTGAAGGCTGGCCAATTTTGATGGCCGCTGAAGCTGCCAAAGCCGGGAAAACTCTGGCGGAATGTAAGAAAATTGCCGAAGACGCAGTTGCCCATACGGGTATTTATTTGACGGTGAACACCTTAGAATTTTTGCATCGTGGAGGACGGATCGGCGGTGCGGCGAGATTATTAGGTTCTGCCTTGCGATTGAAACCGATCTTGACCGTGGCTGGGGGACAAATTGAACCGGTGGAAAAGATCAGGACGAGAAAAAAAGCATTGAAGCGTTTGGTGGCAGTGGTGGGGGAAGAGATCAAAGGAAAAGAGAATATCCATGTGGCGGCGTTACATGCCAACGCATTGGAAGATGCGGAACAGGTGATGGAAATGGTGAAGAAAGAGTATGATGTCACAGAATCGCTGATCGCTGCAGTGGCCCCGACGATAGGCACGCATACCGGGCCGGGCACAATTGGGTTGGCCTATATGGCAGGATATAAATAAGCAAAATAAAAGCCCTGATTGAATTCAGGGCTTTTTTTATTTTACTTAGTGTTTACTTTAGTCAATCACCCCATAGAATAGGGGGATCGGCTCCACCTCTGCATCACTGAATTTATGGGTATCTAAAAGAATCTCCCGAGAATACTTCACCATCTCTTCTTGGTTGGCATGAATGGTGGCGAGTAAATCGCCCTTCTTCACGTAATCGCCCACATTACGATGGATCATCAAGCCGACGGCATGGTCAACAGGGTCGGTCTTTTTCGTGCGACCTGCGCCCAATTCCACGGATAACTCGCCTACCTTGCGGGCATTAATCTCTTTAATATAGCCTTCTTCTGGGGCAAGAACTTCTTCGATAAAGTTTGCCTTGAGGAATTTTTCAGGGTTATCGATATAGGATACATCTCCCTCTTGGGCGATGACCAGCTTTCTGAACATTTCTAAACCAGAGCCATCTTGTATCGCTTGCGCCACCATCTTCTCAGCTGATTTGGGACTATCGGCTTTTCCACCCAAATGGAGCATATGGGCAGCCACTTCCAGACAGTGCAGATAAAAATCTTCAGGCCCCTTACCTTTGAGGGTGTCGATCGCTTCGATCACCTCTAAAGAGTTGCCGACGGCCACCCCGAGGGGTTGATTCATATCCGAAAGTAGTGCGACTGTTTTTCGTCCAGCCAAATCTCCAATTTTGACCATTATTTCTGCCAGAACTCGAGCTTCCTCCTCGGTTTCCATAAAAGCCCCCAGGCCTAATTTTACGTCCAAGACAATTCGGTGGGCACCTGCAGCAATCTTCTTGCTCATGATCGAGGAAGCGATCAAGGGCATCGAGGGCACCGTACCAGTCACATCTCTTAACGCATACAATTTTCCGTCGGCTGGGGCAAGGTCGCCTGTCTGGCCGGTAAGCACCAAACCAATCTCATTTAATTGTTTTAGGAATTCTTCTGTATCCAAATCCGTTCGAAATCCCGGAACTGATTCCATTTTATCCAGCGTGCCGCCACTAAAACCAAGCCCACGCCCTGACATTTTGCCAACTGGAAGACCACAGGCGGCCACCACAGGTTCTACGACGAGGGTCGTTTTATCGCCGACGCCCCCAGTGGAATGTTTGTCCACGGCAATCTCTACGGCATCTGACAGATCAATAATTTCTCCCGAGTTGACCATCGCCATAGTTAAGGTGGTGGTCTCACGCGGGGTCATGCCATTGAGCAAAACCGCCATTGCCCAGGCCGAAGCCTGATAATCTGGCACATTGCCCTTCGCAAATTCGTCGATAAAAAAATTAATCTCTTCGGAGCTTAACTCTTGTTTATCTCTTTTTTTAATAATAATGTCAACTATTCTCATTTCTCACTCGTTCTTCTCGTATTAGGTATACTTTTCAACGAATTAATTATACAACAAGTTGTCTGACATTTAATTGCCTTAAAAATAAAAAGAGCAAAGCTATTGCTCTTTGCTTGCCCCAACTATCCTAAAAAATAGCCTTCTAATAAATGAACATGGCATCGCCAAAGGAATAAAATCGGTATTTTTCTTCGATGGCGGTTTGATAGGCAGACATGATCTTTTCATGCCCGGCAAATGCACTGACCATCATCATTAGGGAGGATTTTGGTAAATGGAAATTGGTGATCATCGCTTGCGTGGCTTTGAATTCGTATCCAGGCAGGATAAAAAGATCGGTGGGCCCTTCGTATTCGCCGACTAAGTCCCTCCCTTCCGCGTTTCGAGCGGCGGTTTCTAATACGCGCACGCTGGTTGTGCCCACACCGATCACTCTGCCACCATAGGCGCGGGTGCGGTTGATCATTCTAGCGGCCTTAAATGGTAGGGAACACCATTCCGTATGGATCTTGTGATCTTCTGCGTTTTCTTCGGTGACGGGTGCGAAGGTGTCTAAGCCAACATGCAGGGTCACCGATTGAATTTTTACGCCCAGCAAACGCACGCCGCTGATTAGCTCGGGTGTGAAATGTAAGCCAGCGGTGGGTGCGGCAGCTGAGCCCTCTTCTTTGGAATAAACGGTCTGGTATCTTTCAGGGTCTTCCAGTTTTTCATGGATATAGGGGGGCAGGGGCATCGTGCCGATCTCGTTGAGAAAGCCATCGATCGGCTCCTCAAATCGCAAGACTCTGCTGGCACCTTCCGACACTGCGATGATTTCGCCTTTGACGCCATTTTCAAGCTCAAAGGCTTTGCCCTCATCCATCCGTTTACCACCCACCAAACATTCCCAGGTGTGCTCATCTCGCCGATTGAGTAGCAAGATCTCGATCTTGCCCCCGGTGGGAATTTTATGCGCAAAAATTCGAGCGGGGATCACTCGGGTTTGATTAACCACTAAGAGGTCACCGGGCAATAAAAAATCTTCAATGCGATTAAAGGTGGAATGGGTAAGCTCATCATTTTCTCTATTGAGCACCATTAAACGAGAAGCATCTCGGGGTTCCACGGGGGTCTGGGCAATGCGTTCAGGGGGGAGCTTGTAATCAAAATCAGATGTTTTCAATTGCTGTTCCAGAGAAGTTCAGGGTTTCCTGTCCTATCTTAACTAAACCCTGGCTCTCTTTTTCCTTTTTATTTATTTAATCCACGTAGGATCAAGTTTAGGATAATGGTTGCCAATATTGAAATGATGATCGATGTGACGATTGGAAAAGCGCATGTGAAGTTCTCACGTACGATTTTAATATCACCAGGCAAGTTCCCAAAATGCAGGCCAAATCGTTCAGCAAAATATAAGAATCCTCCGATCACAAAAATTGATAGGCCCAGGATCATGACAATCTTACTTGTTTGCATCAAAATATCCTAAAACAATCTTGGGCTTTCGTTTTCTTTGGGATAGGGTAGACCTAAATGATCGCAGGCAGATTTGGTTGCCATGCGCCCCTGCGAAGTTCGTTCTAAGAATCCCAGTTGAAGCAGATAAGGCTCGACCACATCCATGATCGTGTCGGCTTCTTCACTGACCGAAGCAGCGATGGTATTTAGGCCCACCGGTCCGGCATTATATTTTTCAATGATCGCCCGCAATACCCGGCGATCCATATCATCTAGACCTAGATGATCTACGGATAATAATTTAAGCGCATCTTTGGATACTTTCGCAGTAAGGCTGCCATCTGCTCGTACCTGTGCGAAATCGCGCACACGGCGCAGTAAGCGGAGCGCTACACGGGGTGTGCCGCGGGCTCTGCTGGCGATCTCTTCGATCCCATCTTCATCAAAAGGAATTTCTAATTTACTTGCTGCCCTTTTGACGATCGCTTTGGTGGCATCCAAATTGTAATAATCTAAGCGATAGACTGCCCCAAAGCGCGCTCTAAGGGGTGCGGTGACCAATGCCAAACGTGTGGTCGCCCCGATGATGGAAAAATGGGGCAATTTCAGACGAATGGAACGAGCGGAGGGACCTTTCCCGATAATGATGTCCAATGCAAAATCTTCCATTGCCGGATAAAGCACTTCTTCTACCGCGCGCCCAAGGCGATGAATTTCATCAATAAAAAGGATATCCCCTTCTCGCAAATTGGTAAGGATGGCGGCCAGATCCCCCTGTCGTTCGATGGCGGGGCCAGCAGTGATCTTAATATTTACCCCCATTTCATTGGCGAGGATATGAGCTAAAGTCGTTTTTCCTAGCCCCGGGGGGCCATAAAAAAGAACATGGTCTAAAGACTCTTTGCGTTTTTTGGAGGCTTCGATCAAGATCGCCAAATTTTCTTTGATCTGTTCCTGCCCGATCATTTCGGTTAGCGAATTTGGCCGCATGGCGCGGTCAACTTTATCGTCCGGTTTGGGGGTCGGGTTGACCAATCGGTCTTCGGTGTCACTCATAAAGATGATTATACAACAAGCCACCAAGCTGGTGGGGAATTATCGACTGAGCAACTCTTTAATCTAAATAATGATCAGTTTCGGCTATAATTTAGAGAACATCTTGGCCAGATCGAACCCTCGAGGAGTAGCCATGTCCAATGTTTTTGAATCTACCCATCCCTTAGTCGCACATAAACTCACTAAGTTACGAGATCAATCCACAAAACCAAAAAAATTCCGTGAACTCACGAGAGAAATTGCCGGCTTGCTGACCTACGAGGCCACACAAGATCTGGGCACATCACCAAAAGAAGTCTCCTCCCCAATGGGACAGACCGCGGGGGTCGAATTGACCGACAAAATTGGCTTGGTGCCGATTTTACGAGCGGGTTTAGGGATGGCAGAAGGGGTCTGGGAGCTAATGCCTAACGCAGAAGTTTGGCATATTGGCCTCTACCGCGATGAGGAAACATTACAACCGGTGGAATATTACAATAAACTGCCCGTCTCACCTACCGTAAAAGTTTGTTTGGTATTAGACCCCATGCTGGCGACGGGCGGATCGGCGGTAGCGACAGTAGACGTACTCAAACGTTGGGGGGTCTCGCGCATCAAATTTGTGGGCATGCTCGGCGCACCGGAGGGGATTGCCCTGATGCAAGAAAAACATCCCGAAGTACCGATTCACTTGGCCAAGATCGATGAAAAGCTCAATGAGATTGGCTATATCGTCCCTGGGCTAGGAGATGCGGGAGATCGATTGTTCGGGACGGGGTAGAAATTTAGGGTTGACTTAATTTCGCTAAGGTTAAAAAGAAGAATTCTCTTTAACAGGTCTGTTAAATCACTTAAAGAGTATTTTCAATTGAAAATACTAGTTGTTCAGAGGTAACAAAAAGGAATTTTTTTTAAATTTTTAGGAGGGATAAATGTCTTTGTTTGAATTTATATCTATATCCATAACCAGCTTTTCTTTGGGAATTGGAGTAGTTCTAATTTTAATTGGGCTGGGGGTAACTGTTGGAAAAATGAAAACAGATGAATTGCAAAATAAAATTATCTTATTAACTATTGGTTTTCCGGTATTTTTCATTTTTCTGTATCTTGCGTATGCCCAAGTTTATGCAGTTGCGTTTGGAAGTTATCTTGAGCCTTTAGAAATAACCTGGGATAAAGTATTTATTTTTGGAAACGATATCTTATTACCAATAATTGCTCCGGTTGTAGTAGTTTTTTTATTTTTTAGAATTTTAGGTTTCATTTTGGGTTTATTGTTTAAATTTATTCAAAAAAAATCGTTGCGGATTGAAGCCGCTTCCGTGGTTGATAAGGTGGGAAATTTTGAAATACTAATGATAAGGATAGAAAATAGAGGGCGAGAAAAACTAATTTGTTCGGGAAGAATTGAAAGTTTAGAATTGGATGATGGAACCCCAATTGATTTAGATTTATTTAATCCTAAGAATACAACCTTATTGTGGGATGAATTTAATAATTTTGGAGTTATAGAACCCGGATTTTCGAGTTTATTATGGGTAGTGCGAAAAGAAAAAAATGGAGGTCCTTTTATATTTGCTCTTCAAAGCCCTAAAATAGACAATGAAATACCAAATGGAATATATAAGTTACAAGTTGGTATCTACAGGATTGAAAATGATAAACCAATTAAATTGGATAATGTAATCGGGAAATTCGAAATATCTGAAGCGATACATAACCCACACGCTAGTAATGTGGAAAGAGAAATGAAATGGTTGAAATAGTGTTTTTCCAAACTGTGTTTCATTCTAATTAAAAGAATTGCAAAAAAACTTTGGAAAAGTCTGTTCGGCGGGTCAGAATCAAAAAGGCAGATTAAATTTCACTGGAATTTGAAATCTTATAAATAAAAGGGGCTCCTTAGCAAAAAGGAACCACATGAAAAGATATTAGATTTACTCAAATATTATGCCGCCGCCTTAGTAATTGCAATAAAATCTTCGGCCTTCAAACTTGCGCCCCCGACCAATGCCCCATCCACTTCTACTTCCCCAAAAAACTCTGCGGCATTCCCAGGTTTTACCGAACCACCATTAATATTCGAATTTCCTGGGCAAGCGCATCCCCAAATAATTTTGCGAGGGCGGGGCGAATGACATCTTTGTTCATGTTGACTGCGTCACTTACTTCTGCGGTTTTACCGGTGCCGATTGCCCACACAGGTTCATAGGCCACGACCAAATCTTTTCCAGAATGAACGGGCAAGTTCTTTAATCCCTCCATTAATTGAACAGAAACCACTTCGGCTTCTTTACCGGCTTCTCGATCTTCGAGCAGTTCTCCGACACATACAACGGGGGTCAAGCCCACAGCGAGGGCGGCCTGAGCACGTTTATTCACTGTTACATCTGTTTCCCCAAAATAGGCGCGTCTTTCTGAATGTCCAATAATCACATAGCTGCAATATTCGGCCACCATGGCAGGAGAAATTTCTCCAGTAAAGGCACCACTGTTCTCCCAATAGATATTTTGCGCCCCCAACGCAACAGAGGAATTTTTTAATATATCCGAGACTGCAGCCAAAACCGTAAAAGTAGGGCAAACCAGAACTTCGACATCTTTTACAGCCTCAAGACCGGGCAACATATCACCTAATAATTCTTTCGCTTCACTTGCTGTTTTATTTAATTTCCAATTTCCGGCGACCAATGGTTTTCGCATTTGATTCCTTTTCTTTCAATATACTTATATCAATAATTTATTTATCGTCTAACGCGGCTAAACCGGGCAATACTTTGCCTTCTAACATTTCTAGGGAGGCTCCCCCGCCTGTAGAAATGTGGGTGATCTTATCTGCCAACCCCGCTTGGTTGACTGCGGCAACCGAGTCCCCGCCCCCAATAATCGTGATCGCCGAGGAGTTAGCCACAACTTTTGCTAGGCCAAAGGTACCTTTGGCAAAACGCTCAAATTCAAAGACCCCCATCGGACCATTCCAGACAACCGTGCCCGCATCTGCAAGTTTCTCTTCAAAAAACTCGACCGATTTCGGACCAATATCTAAAATGCGCCAACCCTCTAGCACGTCACCTACTGGCAAAGTCTGCATCTCAGCATCCTTATCAAATTGATCGGCAATCACCATATCTATAGGCAAGATCAATTTCCAATCACTTTTTCCTAAGATTTCTTTTGCAGTTTCAACCGCATCATCTTCTACCAAAGAATCTGCGACCTGAAGACCCTGCGCTTTGAAAAATGTATTGGCCATGCCCCCGCCGATCAATACCGCATCTGCTTTCACTAATAAGTTGCGGATCACATCGATCTTATCACTGACCTTAGCCCCGCCCAAAATTGCGACAAAAGGTCGTTTAGGTTCAGCAATGGCCTGTCCTAAATATTGGATTTCTTTTTCCAATAAGAAGCCGGCCACAGAGGGCAAATAATCTGCAACCCCGGTGGTACTCGCATGGGCACGGTGGGCGGATCCGAAGGCATCATTTACAAAAAGGTCAGCCAATTGAGCTAAGCTCTTTGCCATGGCTGGATCATTTTTCTTTTCACCCACATGAAAACGAGTGTTTTCTAATAGGAGCACTTCGCCAATTGCAAGGGAGTTCGCAGCAGTTTTTGCGATCTCTCCGATGCAATCTTCCGAAAATTTTACCTGGGCATCGATCAAATCAGCTAGATATTTGGCAACTGAGCGAAGGGAAAATTCTGGTTTAGGTTCACCCTTTGGGCGTCCGAGGTGAGAGCATAAAATTACGGCTGCGCCTTTTTCTAATAAATATTCAATTGTAGGAAGAGCGGCTCGAATGCGAGTGTCATCGCTGACCTTTTTATCTGAGAGAGGCACATTAAAATCCACCCGAACGAGCACTTTCTTGCCGCGCACATCCAAATCTTTTATAGTTTTTTTAGCAAACATAAATTATCCTTAGCTAACCACTATTTTCCCTTCACTAATAAATTCACTTAAGGGAACCCCATTATGGATTTGAGAATCGTTTTTACGAATATTATTTACTTCTAAGTCAAAAATATCTTGAATACTAGAAACAAAACTATAATTCTCACCATGCCACCCAGTACTATTTATTCCAAAAACTTTCCCATCTCTGGAAGCAACTGGTCCCCCGCTTGCCCCCGGCAATGTTCCCATTGTTGTACTGAAACATTTTCCTGGAAGAAGTACTCTATCACGACCATTTGGAAAACATTCTTCCACAACACCCGCTGTTTCTTGATATTCCAATGAAAGTTCAAATCCCTCTTGTGTATGTCTGGGTAAATTTGGATTTAGCGCGACACCTGCAATTTTGCTTCCTGGGTCTGGCAAGAATTCCGATAGGGAAAATTGATTTATTTTGCGAAGACTTTCAGAAAAATCGGATAAATCGGAACGATAAATAAATCCCACCGCCACATCCGAAAACTCATGTACTGAAATATTAACTATATCCCAAATTATTACATGGTCATGTGCTTGCAGTAATTGAAATCCTATTAAGTTTTGAAAAACTTGATTTTTCTTGCTATCCCATACAACATGCTTTGCCGTTGCAATTAATCCAAAATTAGAAATCAAAAAACCTGTACCCATTGAATTCCAAATGTTTGGTGCTTCATTACGTTGAACTATTGAAATTAAACAAGAAAGTCCATCACCAGTTTGACCATCTTTATTTTTGAATGCTTTATTTATTGGTCTACCAGTTGTTGTTGTATGTAAATTTGATTTTGAAATTTTCCAATTCATAAATCAGACCACAATAAAAAACGAACATGCAATAAGTTTTTGCATGTTCGCCAAGAAATTCTACAGGGATTTTGCCACTTTGGCCGCTAGGTCTGCTGTTCGGCAGGAGTAACCCCATTCGTTATCGTACCAGGCCAAAATTTTGACCATATTGCCACCGATGACCTTCGTCATTTGGGCATCTACGATCGAGGAACGAGGATCGCCTACGTAATCGGAAAGGACAAGGGGTCTTTCTTCAAAGCCCAGAATACCTTTCATTTCGGGTGTTTCAGATGCTGCTTTTAAGGCCGCATTGACTTCTTCGGCAGTCGTATTCTTTTCAACTTCCACAACCAGATCGGTTACCGAGCCGGTAGGGGTTGGAACTCTTAGGGACATCCCATCAATTTTTCCTTCTACTTCAGGAATCACTTTACCTACCGCAATGGCCGCACCAGTTGTGGTCGGAATGATATTCACTGCAGCAGTACGTGCTCGGCGAAGGTCTTTATGAGCAAGGTCCAGAATGCGTTGATCGTTGGTATAGGAATGGATCGTATTCATCAAACCTTTCACCACGCCAAAGTTCTCTAATATCACTTTGACCACTGGGGCCAAACAGTTAGTGGTACAAGATGCGTTAGAAAGCACGTCATGGGCTGCAGGATCATACAAGTCATCGTTGACCCCAAGTACTACTGTGAGGTCTTCGTTTTTTGCGGGTGCAGAAATAATAACTTTCTTTGCCCCACCTTTGGTGATATGGGTACGGGCACCCGGTTCGGTGGCGGCGTCTCGGAACACCCCCGTAGATTCGATCACAATTTCCACACCAAGGTCAGCCCAGGGCAAGTTCCCGGGGTCCCGTTCTGAAAATACTTTGATCACCTTGCCATCTACGACAAGATCATCCCCAACTACTTCTACTGTGCCGCCATATCGACCGTAGGAAGAATCAAATTTGAATAAGTGGGCGTTTGTCTCGGTATCAAAAAGATCATTGATCGCTACAACTTCTAATGCACCACCATGATTTTCATTAATTGTCTTTAAAACTTGGCGTCCAATGCGCCCAAAACCGTTAATTCCAACTTTTGTTGCCATAAAAAAACCTCCAAAGAGAGTTAATAATTATATTAAAAGATCAATTTTCAATTAATAATTTTACCCCAAATTTATTACACTAACGGGCCAGTTCTTTCCAATAAAAGGTCGATCAGCACCTGGGCCAGTTTATCTGCATTATGAGCGCTGGGTTGGTCCCAATCGATCAAATTTGCACGATAAAGCGGGTATTTTCCCTCAAATTCTAAGGGGGCAGCTACCCAATCCACACCTTTTGGCAATTTCCCCTCTTCCTCAGCGTTAGCAATCACAATGTCAAACAAACTATTTCCCACATGTGAATCAATCGCTTCAATATGATCTAAACAATCATAGCCATCTGTTTCACCGGGTTGGGTGGCTACGTTGCAAACAAATACTTTAAATGCTTGGCTCGAGCGAATTGCCGCAGCAATATCAGGAACCAATAAATTAGGCAAAATGCTGGTAAATAAACTTCCAGGGGCAATCACGATCATATCTGCGCGCAATATTTCTCGGATAGCTTCGGGGAATGCAGGCGGATTATTGGGTTCTAACCAAACCTGCCTAACCTTCCCATCGATTTCGGGAATATTACTTTCTCCATGTACGCGAACCTCTCCGGTCAGATGAGGCAAGGTTTTATCGGCAATCAATTGGACGTCATGTAAGGTGGAGGGTAATACGCGACCGTGCACCGAAAGAACTCGCCCAGATTCAGCCACCGCTTCTTCGAAACTCCCGGTGAGATCACTAAGTGCACTAATAAAAAGATTTCCAAAAGAATGCCCCTCGAGTTGGTTATCCCCTTGTGCAAACCGATATTGAAATAATTGTGTGATCAGGTCTTCGTCATTGGATAGCGCAGCCAAACAATTACGGATATCCCCTGGGGGCAAAATGCCCATAGAATCACGTAAGCGACCCGAAGAACCCCCATCGTCGGCCACAGTAACAATTGCGGTTAAATTGGTCGTATGTTTCTTTAACCCCCGCAATAAGGTTGCCTGACCATGCCCTCCCCCAATCACTACAATTCGAGGGCCGCGTCCGCGCCTTCGAAAATGTGCAACAGTATCGATCACTGGTTTTCCGGGCGTAACAAAAGGCTGCAAGATCGAACGATTAAACCCCCAAAACCCGTATAGGATCATGAATATCCCGATGCTTCCAAAAATTGCGGATCGCAATAAACTAGGCAGGAAAAGGAGTGCCCCATAGTACAAAATTTGGGACAGATATTCATTGGTCGATTCTCGAAAAACATCCAACAAAATGTCGGCCACCCCTATACTGATGATCATTGTGCCCGCCAAGACCAACACAAACCAACGCTTAATCCCGAGGCCTGGTTCTAACCAAGCTTTTGCACTAGATATAGACTTTTTTATGGCTGCATATCGATTATTGGGAGGGTTTTTCATATCCTCGCGATAATAGCAGTCTTTTAAGGGCAAGTCAATATTTCTAAGGTATTCCTGGATTAGTAACAATTACGTATTTACAATTTTTATAGAAAAATAATTATTGTATTCGCTTCAAATCTTTTAAAAAATAATCGGTTGGGACAAAAAAATTGTTTTCATTTAGATTGCCAATAATTTTAAAGGATAAAAGAGCGATATTTCCTTCTTTAAACCTTTTATCATCCTTTACTCGATCGCTGATTATCGTATTTAATTCTTCATGAGAAATTGTTCCAACGTAATGTTCAAATAATTCATACTTAATTCCATTATGGGTTTGAAGAATCTGATTTGTGATTTCTAATTCAAAATCTAAAAGATCTGAAATAAGAGCTGTGAAACCAGGATCAAATGGGTCTAATGGAGGATCATATTCTTCTCCAGTAATATCTGATATTTCTAAATGTTTAATTGTCTCATCTAAAATAGATTGCCTCATTTCAATAGGAATACTATCTATCAATGATTTTGCTTTCAACAATGCTTCATCTTTATTTTTCGATTCTTTAACGATTCTTTCTATATAGTTTTCCATTCGCAATTTATAATCATCTATGACATAGTCTTTTGTATACCCACCAAAAAATCTTCGGGATATTTCATAGATTTGAGAATGTTCTGTAGGATTCTTAGTAATTAAAATTGACGTTATTGAGGGGCCATTTTTCGCAATCCAACGAATCGCTCCTTCTGGGGTAAACCCTCCTTTTTCCCAAGCCTTTTTGCTAAATTTAAGCAATTCTTTTCTTAAAATTGAAGGATTAGTTTTGTTTAAATAAAGAGTTGGGAGTGGTGGTTGATCTATTACCAATTTCCACTCACCATTTTTCAATTTCTCAACCTTTTTATTATATAGAGTATTTATTTTCTCTGTAGGTGGATTGTAATTGGAAGGCAAAAAAGCACTTTTCTTTATATCAATAATTTCATCTTTTTTCCGGTCCCCGTTAATATTTTTAATTTCTTTTAACTCTAAATTTACATTTGCGACTCTTTCGGAATCAAGTTCACGGTCGCAATGTTTACAAACAATTGCTAATTTTTTTATTTCTTCGGCACAAAATGGACAAAGTTTTGTATTCATAACATACCTCTTAATGAACTTGTTACCAATAATTATAATTTATTTATCACATGCCTATCACTAAAAATTTTTCAATAATTTTAGAACCATTTCACCCAAATCCTCCATCCCAGTTCACTTCTCAAACTTTTTCTACGGTAGAATACATCTCATAAAATCAATCCATAGGAAATCCCCTTCATATGAGTCAAATTGAAAGACGTTGGCAGATCGCTGCCAAGATCACCCCCCAAGCTGCAGAAAATCTCTCCCAATATTCCTCAACATTTCAACAAATATTATTCAATCGGGGCATTGCCACCGTCGAAGAAGCTGATACATTTCTAAAAACAGATTATGCCTTCCATGATCCCTTTCTTTTAAAAGGAATGCAAACTGCCCTGGACCGTATTATTAAAGCAATAGAACGGGAAGAGTCCATCGTGGTATACGGGGATTATGATGCCGATGGTGTCACCTCAACCGCATTAATGGCGCAAAGTTTAGAAGCTTTAGGGGCGAAGGTGAGCACCTATATTCCCGATCGTTTTAAAGAAGGCTATGGACTAAATAATGAGGCATTAAAGAAATTAAAAGATGATGGGGCGGTATTAATCATCACCGTAGATTGCGGCATTAGAGCAATTGACCCTTGCAAGTTTGCTAAAGAAATTGGCTTGGACATGATCATCACCGACCACCATACAGTTGGGGAGGAATTACCCGAAGCCATCGCGGTGATCAACGCGAAACAAGATGGGGATGATTACCCTGAGAAAAATTTAGCGGGTGTAGGAATGGCTTTTAAAGTTGCCACCGCATTAATCGAAAAGATTAAACCAGACAACTTTGGGATTGAAGATATTGCCGATCTCGTGGCAATTGGCACAGTAGCCGATATGGTGCCGATGATCGGGGAGAATCGGGCACTGGTTCGACAGGGACTCTACTATATTCGGAGTAATACCCGACAGGGATTATTTTCTCTAATGGGTGTTTCTCGGATCGAGCCAAAAAGTGTAAGTTCTTCTACGATTGGATTTAGCATAGGACCCAGAATCAACGCCGCGGGACGAATTGCTTCGGCCCAAGACGCCCTAGACCTATTATTAAGCAATGATGTTTTTAAAACGGGTCAATTGGCACAGACCTTGGATAACCACAATCGAGAAAGACAGAACATCACTCGAACCATCCAAGAAGAAGCTGAAACCCAAGCGCTTGCGGAAACTGAAGAATCTTTCTTATTATTTGCCGCAGACCCAAGTTTCAATCCCGGTGTAGTGGGATTGGCAGCATCGCGGTTGGTAGATACATATTATCGACCCGCAATTGTGGGACACCAAGGGGAAGAAGTGACCCGTGCTTCTTGCAGAAGTATCGCCGAATTTCATATCACCGAAGCCTTGGAGGAATGCGCAGACTTGCTCACTCATTTTGGGGGGCATGCGGCCGCGGCAGGGTTTACGGTTAAAAACGAAAATTTACCCGAGCTCCTAAAAAGGTTACGTGATCAAGCAAAAACCCAGCTCGACGGATTAGATCTGCGCCCTCTGCTCCAAGCCGATGCAGAAGTGAAATTGATTGATCTCAAACCCGATCTGCTCAAAGAGATGGACCTATTGCAACCGACAGGCTATGGGAATCCAGAAGCAGTATTCGTTAGCAAAAACGTGATGGTGAAAAGTAAGCGCACAGTCGGCGCAGAAGGGGCTCATCTTAAAATGAGCGTAAGCGATGGGAAGATCTATTTTGACGTGATCGCCTTCCGTTTGGGGCACCTTTTACCCGTGTTGACGGATCGGATCGATATTATATTCACCTTTGAGATCAATGAATTTCAAGGGAGAAGGTCCTATCAACTGAATGTAATAGATATAAAAATTAAAGAATTCTAACTAACAGAGAGATTAAAAAAAAGACTGGCAATGCCAGTCTTTTTTTTAATTCTAATTAATAAATCTATATTTGATCAAAGTCCAAAGGGCTTCTACTCCATCCCAGGCATTAATCTTTTTTCCTTCATCATAAGGGCGAGGATTAAATTCGATCGGCACCTCATAGATCCGCACTTTTTTCTTTAACATTTTTGCAGTAAATTCTGGCTCAAAATCAAATCGTTTTGCATGGATCGTCACACCATCCATCACTTCTTTCTTAAATAATTTATAACAGGTCTCCATATCGGTCAAAATATTGTTATAAAGTATATTCGTAAAAAAAGTTAGGATCTTATTTGCAACCATATTCCAAAACAAAATGGGTCTGCGTGCACCACCCAGGAAGCGAGAACCATAAACCACATCTGCGATTCCTTTTTCGATCGGTTTCATCAATACTGCATAATGTTGAGGATCATATTCTAAGTCGGCATCCTGAATAATAACCAGATCGCCCACTACCTCGGAAATGCCTAAAGTCACCGCTGATCCTTTTCCCTCATTTTTCTCTTTAAGAATGATCCGGACCTTTTTCTGTCCTTCAATTTCATCCTTTAAGATTTGGCGGGTACCATCTTCGGAGCCGTCATCCACGATCAACAACTCATGAACCAAATCCACTTCAAGAACCCGCTTTACAATTTCTCGAATAGTGTCTTTTTCATTATAAACAGGCATTATTACGCTTAGTTTCATAGTCTAAGATTATACAAGATTTAGAACTATTATTCAAATAAATGACAAAGTTGTTAGTTTCTAATCCATTTTTTACTTTAGAATAAATCAAAACACTCGCCTGCTGTGCAATTTGGCGTGATCTTACCGCCATGCTATAATAATTTCAGAATTTATTATTTAGAACTAATAACCTATATTGTTGCTCTGATCTCATCGGTCAGGAGGATAGAATGACTGGAAAAAGTCAAAAAGCTAAAGATTTCATTCCAACCCCAATTACAAAAATTGAAGATACGGGAGTGCCAGAGCTTTGGCTGCAAGACCTCGTACTAAAGATCATTTATTTTGGCGGCTATTTAACAGGTTTCGAGGTTGCTGAAAGAATTGCCCTTCCTTTTGCTGGGTTAGTTGAATATCTTCTCGACAATCTTAAAAAGGATAAATTTGTTGAGATTCGCTCTCAATCCGGGGGCATTGGCGCGGGAGCTTACCAATATTCAATTACTGGTGCTGGAACTATACGAGCCCGAGAAGCTTTAGAGCGAAGTCAATATGCTGGCCCCGCCCCAGTACCGATTTCTGATTACAATCAATCGATTGCCGCTCAAGCTTCTGGCCGCACGTTTATCACGCAAAGATTAATGCGTCAGGCACTTTCTGGCATCATCCTTTCTCAAAAAACATTCCATCAAATTGGCCCTGCAGTTAATTCGGGGACTTCGATGTTCCTCTATGGCCCTCCTGGAAACGGAAAAACTTCGATTGCTAGAGCAATCGGAAATATGACCAGTGCCGAAACCATGTTCATCCCCTTTTCAATTTATATCGATGGGCAGGTCGTAAAACTCTTCGATTCAGTCAACCATGAACTCGCCGCTGACCCCGATGCTACCTCTGCCGGAACAGGTTCTCTACGAGCAAGCAACCGTCGAGATCCGCGCTGGGTAAAAATTCGCCGCCCCTTCATTGTGGCAGGCGGTGAATTAACCATGGATGGCCTAGACCTGGTATTTGATGAGACGAATAAGTTTTATGAAGCCGCATTTCAAATGAAAGCAAATGGTGGCATATTCCTGATCGATGACTTTGGCCGCCAACAAGTTCGACCCCGTGATTTGCTTAATCGTTGGATCGTACCATTGGAAAATCGTATTGACTATCTAACCCTTCATACCGGCCGGAAAATAGAAATTCCGTTTAATGTATTGGTCATCTTTTCTACCAATTTGCCGCCAAAAGATCTGGTGGACGAAGCATTTTTGCGTCGAATGCGTCATAAGATTGAGATCGGTGATCCATCTTATGAGGATTACCGAGAAATCTTCAAGCGAGTGGCAAAAACAAAGGGAATTGAATATAACGATCAGGCCTTAGCCTATCTTTTGCAAGAATGGTATATCAAACAAAACAGAAAACTAAGGGCTTCCCATCCCAGAGACATCTGTGATCAGATATTAGATATTTCATCCTATCTCTCCACTGAACCTGTTTTAAATCCTGAGATGATCGATCTGGCTGCAAACGCATTTTTTGTAAATATATAAAAAATGTTCAAAAGCCATCCGGTACCAATGGTATTCGCTCATCGGGGAATGAGCGCGTTTGCACCCGAAAATACCCTATCCGCCTTCCGGTTAGCGATGGAGGCGGGGGCCGATGGAATAGAACTTGATGTTCAACTAAGCTCGGATAATGAACTTATTGTCATTCATGATCATTCTTTGCAACGAATAGCGGGGATCAATAAAAAAGTGGATCATTTATCCTTGGTAGAGATAAAATCACTAGATGCAGGAAAATGGTTTGATCCTAAGTTCACTGGCGAAAAGATTCCCACTTTAAGGGAAGTTTTCGAAATTGCCAATTCAAAATTGCTGATTAATGTGGAACTAAAGGGCTCTAATCTTATTTTGGTAGATAGACTTGTCGATTTAATAACAAATTTCAATAATTCATCGCAAATCATCATTTCCTCCTTTAATTCAAAAATGCTCGAAAAAGTTAGGTTTCTGCTACCCGATATTCAAATTGGCTTATTGGCCCTGCCCAACATCGCAGGTTTCTGGCATCGCAATATCACCAACGGTTTTCTAAAACCCAACGCACTTCACGTTTATTACAAAGATGTTAGTGTTAAAATGGTAAAAAAAGCACACCGATCCAATCAAACTGTGCACGCATACACTGTAAATGATCGGGCAGATATGGAAAAATTATTTTCAATGAAAGTGGATATGATATTTACGGATGATCCCAAGTTAGGGTTAGAAGTTAGGGAAGCCTATTTATCATGAAAGCAATAAAAAGATCTCGGCTAATCATTCTAAGCATAAGTATTTTGCTCACTTTGCTTTTTCCTATGTTTATTAAAGCGGCACCCTTAGCCCAAGTACCAACACCAGAAAGTCGCGCACAGGCTTTGCTAGACCAATTAACCCCCGAAGAACGCGTAGGGCAGCTGTTTCTAATCAATTTCGATGGCACTGAACTCATCGAGGATAACCCCCTACATACATTAATTACAAAAAACCATATCGGTGGCGTGATCTTAAAACAAGAAAATGATAATTTTAATGACCAAGATGGATTATTGAACTCCATTTGGGCACTAAATCAATCCATTCAAAATGCGGATTGGCTGGGTTCACAAGAGGCACTATTTGAACCCTTCACAAATGACTCCTTTTTACCTACTTTTATTCCCCTTTTTATTGGTATTTCTCAAGATGGTGGAGGAATGCCCGACGATCAAATTTTATCGGGGTTAACTTCTCAACCTTCGTCGATGGCGATCGGAGCCACATGGAATCCCGAGCTCTCCTATCAGACCGGAAAACTACTTGGGGAAGAATTAGAGATTCTCGGCTTTAATTTATTGCTGGGACCCTCTCTAAATGTTTTAGAAAACCCACGCCCTGAAAATGCTGGAGACCTTGGCACACGAAGTTTTGGCGGGAATCCTTATTGGGTCGGCCAAATGGGAGCAGCTTACATTACCGGGATACACGAGGGGAGTGATAACCGCATACTGGTTGTTTCAGATAATTTTCCTGGTCTGAGCAGCCCAGATCGTCCACCTTCTGAGGAAATCCCCACCGTCCTAAAATCTCAGGAACAGCTCCTTGAATTGGAACTTATTCCTTTTTTTGCGGTCACTGGCGATGCCCCAACCTCAGAAAGCACCTTAGATGCTTTGCTTTTAGCTAACGCCAAATATCAAGGCTTCCAGGGAGAAATTGGACCCTTAACCAGCCCCATAAGTCTGGATGCCCAAGCATTTACACAGTTAATGGCATTACCCCAATTTGTGGAATGGCGTGATGGGGGGGGATTGATCATTACAGATGAATTGGGGTCTCGTGCAATTCGGAGGTTTGAGGACACCACTGAGCAGGTCTTTAATTATCGGCTGATTGCCATGACCGCTTTTCTTACAGGGAATGACCTATTAAACCTAGGTGATTTTTCTTCTACCGAAGACCCTGACAGTCTCACCACCATCCGTCGTACTCTTGATATATTTGCCCTAAAGTATCGGGAAGATGTGCTATTCCAACAAAGAGTGGATGCGGCAGTTTTGCGTATCCTTATAAAAAAGTTTGAACTCTATGAAAGTTTTCATCCTGGAAACATCCTCACATCAGAAGAAGATCTGTTGCTGATCGGACAGCAAGAAGAAATATCGATTGAAATTGCAAGCCAAGCAATGACATTGCTCAGTCCCACCGCCGAGAATCTAAATAATGTCATTCCGAATATTCCGGGTTTGAACGAACAGATCGTAGTCTTTACAGACACATACCCTGTTCAGCAGTGTTCTACTTGTCTGGAAAAAGAAAGTATTCCAGTAAATGCATTTCAGGAGGAAACCACCCGCCTTTATGGACCTTTGGGCGGGGGGCAAATCCGGACCCAAAATATATCCTCTTATTCATTTGAGGACCTGATCTCCTTATTGGATAATCAAGTCAATCAAGACCTTAGCGATGATTTGCTTACCGCAGAATGGGTGATCTTCCTGACACAAGATATTGATCCAAATCGCCCTCAATCCACCGCGTTGAAACGATTCCTTTCTGAAAGACCCGATCTCATCCAAGACAAAAAGAATATAGTCTTTGGTTTAGATGCCCCCTATTATTTAGACGCAACAGACATTTCGAACATCACTGCCTATTTTGGGTTATACAGTAGCCAACCCGAATTTGTAGATATCGCTGTTCGACTCTTATTCAAAGAACTTTCTGCGTCCAGTGCATCCCCTGTTTCGGTAGCTGGAATTGGCTATGACCTCAACGAGGCCACATCACCAGATCCCAATCAAGTGTTTTCCCTATCCATTGTTCCAGTAGAAATTGAAAATGTGAATGATGTGGATGCCACCCCAGAGGTAGAAGAAGAGGAAATAAGTCATAATTATCAAATCGGTGACACGATTCTTTTAGAAACAGGGTTGATCTTCGATCAAAATGGCAATTCAATTTCCGATAACACACCGGTCAGTTTTGTACTCACATCGCTTGGTTCAGAAAACAATTCGAAAGAAATCCCAGCCCCATCTCTAGATGGGAAAGCTCGAATTTCATTGGTGTTAGATATTCCAGGATCCATTGATATCCAAGCCAATACCGGATTAATTCCTTCCTTTTCGGAAGTATTACGGGTCGAGGTGACAGCCCCTGAAAATGGTCAGGTGCCGGTCCCTTCAGAAACAGAGACCGCCGTTGGAGATACGCCAGAACCCACCGAAACGACGCCAATCTCAGGTCAGAATAGTTTTGAAGAGACGCTTAGTCAGGGAAAAATTGCCGAGGGACATTGGCTATTATTGATCATGGTCAACCTATTTATCGCTTTATTTGCCTATCAATTAGGGGCAACAACCGGACGAGTACGGTGGGGCATTCGTTGGGCCCTGACAGCAATGATCGGCGGATTATTGATCATCACCTTTTTATCATTCGGCATGAATGGCAGTGCTGAATTTATTGTCGAATTTAAATTATGGGGGGTCGTAATACTTACCGTGATCGGTGCCTTGCTCGGTTGGGGGTTTGGCTGGTTATGGTACTTATTTGCCAGCCCAAAAAAATAATTTTATCTATTGACTCAAAGTGGCGATCAAGCTGATCAAAAGCAAACCCGCCATCACCCATACCAAACCTCGTTCGATCGATGAGGATAAGACATCTCCAAAAGAAGGTGGTGGCAGTGGGGATCTAGGGCTGGTTTCCATATTCCAATCCCCAATTAACGCATCTTTAAAAGCCAGCACAGAATCCGGCCGTTGGTCCGGATGCAAACTCATTCCCCATTCCACAGCTCGTTCGGTACGTGGGCTAAGATTGGAGTTTAGCTCGCTCATATGGATCAAATCTTCAGGATGTAAAAACCGTTCTCTGGCTTCCAGAGGAGGATGATTAGTGAGCAAATGATAGAGTGTGGTGCCAAAGGCATAGATATCAGACCTCACATCCGTTCGCCCAGAATCTCCCCCATATTGCTCAATTGGCGTATACAAAGCGGTACCCCTTCCTTGCACAATCGTGATCGTAGCATCGTCCGTCGCCATGATCTTCACCAACCCGAAATCAACCAGTTTCAGAACCCCATTAGGGGTTAATTTCAAATTGCCTGGTTTGATATCGCGATGCAATATCGGCGGATCTTGGCTGTGTAAATAGATTACCGCATCTGCCAGTTGGCGTGCCCAGTCCATCACTTCGCGTTCATCTAAAAACTCACCTCGCTGACGAGATTCGATCATCACCGTCCTGAGGTCTTTCCCCGGAACGAAATCCATCACTAAAAAATCAGATTGTTCTTCGGAAAAAATATCGGATACTTTTGGTAAATTAGGATGGTCTAAACGAGCCAAGACATTGGCCTCGTTTTGAAATTGTTCGCGGGTCTGGTTAAGCGTTTCTTGGGGTAAGGAAGGGTCTAAACGTATTTCTTTAACTGCACAAAGTCGACCTTCAAGGCGGAGATCCTCAGCTTGGAAAATATTACCCATTCCCCCCTGATTTATGAACCGAATGATCTTATATCGGTCTTTGAGAATAGCTCCAGACTTTAAAACCATAAAGCAAAAAATCTCCTCTTCCTAGGCCTGCAATACCCGAATTTTTGGCGTAAATTCACTTTTGGTTTGCAGTGTTGCTTCTTTCTGGTATTATACACTAAGGAGATGTCATGCAGCAAAACCATGAGGAACTATCGGTATTGATCGCACAAACAGGTCCGTTAGAGGGACAACAATGGACCATCCATGACAACCTCATCATAGGCCGAGATCCCCAACTTGAAATCGCAATTGTAACCCCCGACAAACAGGTTTCGCGCCATCATGCGAAGTTGACCTTAGTCGAAGAGGGTATTTTGCTAGAAGACATGGGGAGCAAAAACGGCACACATCTCAATGGGGAATTGATAACCGAACCCACCCTGCTCAAAGATGGCGATACTATGCAGATCGCCATGGCGCAACAGTTTGTATTCTTAAGTTCCGATTCAACTGTTCCCCTACAATCAGGCCAAATTTCCCCCATCTACCCTAAAAAAACCAGATTGAGTATCGATCAACGTGCGCGGCGAGTTTGGATTTTAGATAAAGAAGTGGAACCTCCATTGTCAGTAGCCCAATATGCTATGTTGGAACTATTACATTCAAATAATGGCGAAGTAGTTTCACGCCGCACCCTGATCGAAACCATTTGGGGTGAGGAAAATTCTTACGAAGTTTCTAACCAAGCCTTAGACGCGCTGGTAAGACGATTGCGAGATCGACTTTCTGAGATTGATCCCTATGAATTCATTATTACCGTGCGTGGGCATGGCTTGAGGTTGGATAATCCGTAAATGTTTTTGGGGCTATGTTTTATCAAAAATTTGATGGGAGGATATACTATGAAACTAAGAAAATTTCCCTTATTGTTCTGTTTGGTGTCTTTACTTTATGCCTGTTCTCCTGCACAGGCTCCCACCCCGTCACCGACGCCATTCCCACTGATCTCGACACCCAATCTGATATCCCCAAGTGTGGCGGTTGAAACACAATCTCCGGGTGCAATTGAGGATTCTTCTGAAACAGAGAATTCCATCCCCAATGAAATTATTAAAGAATACTCATTCTTATCAATACCAAAAATAATTAAACACCTGTTGAATCAGAAATTTTCGTTTATAGTCAATAAAATTGAAACATATAAACAACATATCACAATTCAAAATATCTATTACCTTGGTTTACTTATTTTTGCCTTATATACTGCAATTAGAGCAAAAAAACATTTGAAAATAATTGAAGATCAGGAGAGGGTAAACGGCATTAATAATATATTCGAAAAATTTAATGCTGTTTCAGAAAGGGATAGTAGAAGGTGGGTTTACCATAATTGTGAAAATCTAATGATATTAATAATTGAGGAAGATCCAGAAGAGCCATTAAAAAACCTTAATTTAATAGAAAATCTTTGTAACTCATTAGATTTAACATCTTCATTTATCCTTAAAGATTTAATACATAAAGAAGATGCAATTGAAATTTATGGTGATTCAATAATTAGATGTTGGGTGGTGTTAGGAAATTGGATAATGAAACAACGAGAGAAAAGAGGACAAAAAAGAAGTTTATGGATGAACATAGAAAGATTAGCCAATGAAATCATTGAACACGACAACTATAGTGATTGGAAAAAAGAAGGCGTAAAAATTTATACATTAACCGACACAATTACATTCGAATATAAATTTTATAAATAATAAAAGGGCAGTCGATTGGCTGCCCTTTTTATTATTAAATTTATTCTGGTTTTTCTAAATTCTTTTGCATCGAAATTCGAATGGACTCTCGATATACAGCCCGGACATTTTCCAACAATTCTTCCTGCCCTTCTGCAGATTCAAGCTGCATCATCAAACCCGTAATTCCTTCCACGAACTCAGTAGTAATCTCTTCTGCCCTTTCTTCAAATAGCTTTTTGCGTCCCTCTTCATCTGCCTCGATCAGCGTTTGGATCAATTCAACATTGGCATTTTGGCCCGCTGACGCAGCTTGAGCTTGCTCGCTTGCTTCAGTGAGTGCATCCACAACCAATTGAAGTTTCCCTTCTCTCTCGGCATCTTTTTCTTCTTTGGCTTTTGCAATTTCTTGGTTCAATACCTGCACGAAAAACTCATCTATCGCTCGCAGGTTTTGCAGGGTGGTTTCTTTAATATTATCAACGGACAATAATCGACCCAGGTTTTCCTGAGCCGCATTAATTCTCGCTTCGATCTCTTTCTCAATTTGCTCGGAAAGCTCAAGAAGTTTGGTACGCAAATCGGTTAACCTTTGTTCTTCATCCCCCTCGGCGGCTTCAATCTTGTTACTCAAGAGTTGGAAAAACTCATAATCCATCCCCCCTCTGGTCATGCCCACATAGGCTTCTACTCTTACGTCATTGGGTGCTTCAATGATCAAGTCTAATAATTTTTCACGAGTGACTTCATCGCCAAGATCTTGCAGGGTTTTTCCAGCAATTTCCATTTCCGCAGAACGTTCTTGCAGCTCTTTCCCAAAAGTAGTGATCGGCAATAGTTTTTGTTGCAATTCCCCTAATTGACGGGCAAAGTTTTCATCCCCTCTGCTCACACTCGCCTCGATCAGTTGATTCATCAAATTAAAGAATTCGGAATCAATATTTTCATCTTCTACTTTTGCCAGAGCTTCGAGTGCTTTATCATCTTCCATTTCAGCCAGTTTTTGGATCAAATTGACCTTATTTTGCTGTGCGTCTATCATCTCTTTAGTGATGCCTTCTTCTAAGAGAATCCGTTCCACCAGACCCTTTAAAGTAAACGTTGCCTGAGGGCTAAACAAATAACCTTTGCGTTGCTCCGGGGCCAAATTATCCACCACTTGTGTGGTTAATCTGCCTAATACCTTTTCTTGCTCAGGCATCGGCAGCATCAGCTCTGCAGGCACGAAGGTTAGCAGCAATTCCTTCTCCGGGTCATGATAAACCAAGGGAGTGGAAAGGTTACCGTGATAGCCACAATGGGGGCATTCTGCGATATTAATATTGCCAGAAAGCAGCCGTTGTTTTGCGGCAGGTTCTACCCCGACATCAAATAGTTGCTCGATTTCTGCAACGATCGGTTGTCGACATTGTGGACAATTCATTTGTGTTTTTTTGACTGCCATTTATAGCCTCTTATTATTATTTGCCCCTGAATAATGGGCAATATTTTCGTTTATCGGTCATTTTTAAACCGGATTACTATACCATAATTAGATACTTACTTGGAGAGACTCATCCTGTTTCAGGGCGTGGTAAAGAGAAACAAATTCGCGCCCCACTTTTGTTTTTCGGGTCAGCCCAAATCGTCCCGTTATGTGCCTCAATTACCGCCCGTGCCAAATAAAGACCTAGCCCCGCACCCGCTGTTTTTCTTTGAGCGTCCTCAGATCGGTAAAATCGGTCAAAGATATGGGGGATTTCCCCTAAAGCAATTCCAGGGCCCTCATCTCGCACACAAATAATGATTTGATCTGGTTTAACCTCCCCGCTTAGCACGACCTCCCCTCCATGATGGGAATACTTGATCGCGTTCGAGAGCAGGTTATATAACACCTGAGAAATTCGAGCTTCATCTCCCATCACCAATGGGAAATTATCCGGAAATTCCACTTTGATCTGATGTTTTTCTGTTTGTGTTTGGAATCTTTCTGCAAGACGGACAGATAATGTATGCAATGAAAGATCAGTAAATTTGATTGGTAAAACGCCTGCCTCAAGCCTGGTGGCATCCAGCAGGTTATCAATCAGCTCAGCCAAACGATCTGCTTCATCTTCGATCACGCCCAAACTATCAGCAATAACATCCCGATGCCAATCCGCATCATCCCTTCGAAGGGTACTCACATATCCTTTTATCAGTGCCACGGGAGTTTTTAATTCATGGCTCACCACTGAAATAAAGGTACTCTTGATTTCCTCAGCCTCACGAAAATGGGAAATATCTCTGGCGGAAGCGATGATGTTAATTAATCTTCCTTCTAAAGATAATAAGGGGGCGTAAGTCACGCCAACCGGAACCGAAGATTGATCTGAACAGATCAGATCTCCCTCCACATATAAGGTAGCTTGTGGAGACAAAGGCCACCCACCCGCTTCCGCATCATCCAAAGAATTCCCATGTTCGATTTTTGTGAACCGGATCACTTCATTATGATTACAGTTTAATATTTCTTCGATGGACTGACCATAGAGACGAGCGAATGCAGGATTGACTCTCTCGATCACATGGTCTGGCGTCATGATCAGGATGCCGTCTGCTACAGAATCAAGCATCGCATCCATTCGTTGTTTTTCTTGGGAGATTTCTGTATATAATTTCGCATTTTGCACAGCGATCGCCGCTTGATCTGCAAAACTTTGTAAGAGTTGGGTATCGTTCTTCGTAAAAGCACCCTGCTGAGCACGAAAAATAAAAATCACACCAATCACCTGATTATGTGCGATCAAGGGCAAACCTACGCCGGAGAGTAAACCCAGGGAAGCTCTTCGGGCAATTCTTTGCAATAATTGGTTGATCTGAGGAATTTCAAACCGAGCCGGGTCTTCATTGTCTGGTACTTCAGCTAACACGGGATCCAGATATTCTAATAATTTTGAAGAGAGGCCGTGAGAGGCAACTACTTTCCATCCCCCATCTTCCCCCCGTAAAATGATCAACCCTGCCTGCCCAAACAGCATATCTGCAGATAGCTGCAAAATCCGTTTGAGCAGCTTATCAAGATCAAGCTCTTGTGTGATCGCACGGGCAATTTCTAAAAGGAAATCGCGCTGGCGAACTCTATAGTCTGGCAACATGGGTAGATGCACTTTTTTTCCTTAACTTACTTAGTTTTTTACTTCTTTAAGCGGATTAATTCCGCCCCTTTCGAATTCATCTTATTATTAGTTGATTGGCACATTTTTGGCGATGATCTCCAAAGCACTCTGGATCACATCCAAGGGCGTATCCAACATACCCCGGAATCGGATCGATCGATTGCCAGATTTTAGGGCGATTAAACCATTTTTATACATTTCATCGATCATCAAATTTCTTTTTTCTCGATCTGGCAGGTCGTATGCAATCATCAAACCTTTACCGCGCACATTCGAGATCATCCCTTTCGATTCGTCGGCAATATTCTCTAACCCTTCGATCATACTCTTGCCTACCTCAGTTGTATGGGCAAGCAATTTCTTCTCTTCAATGATCTCAAGAAATCTGGTCGCACGAACCATATCTACCAAATTTCCACCCCAGGTGGAATTAATTCGGCTTGATTCTTCAAAAACATGGCCTGTCACTTCTTCAACCCGTTTGTTTGCGAAAAAGCCGCATACCTGTGATTTTTTCCCGAAGGAGATGATGTCTGGTCGGGTGTCCGTGTGTTCGATTGACCACATTTTCCCAGTGAGCCCCATCCCACTCTGAATTTCATCTAGAATGAAGAGGAATTCATGCTTGTCCGCCAATTTTCGAATTTCAGCGAAAAATTCTGGCCTAAAGTGGTTGTCGCCGCCTTCTCCCTGAATGGGTTCGATGATCAACGCAGCGATCTGACCTTTATATTGTTGAACAGCATCTTCGATCTGCTGCAAGGCCATTTCTTCAACCTTTTTTGTTTCTTCGATGATCTCATCAGTCAGGGGATAGCTCAATTTGGGGTTTACGATCCTGGGCCAATCAAATTTCGGGAAATACATATATTTTCTTGGATCATCCGTGTTCGTCAGGGAGAGTGTATAGCCTGATCGACCATGAAATGCTTCCTTGAAATGAATGATCTTTCCACCAAAACCGTCAATTAAATATTCGTCCCCAGCCTTAATACGCTCAAAATTCTTGCGCACTTTCCAATCAAAGGCCGCTTTTAAGGCATTTTCTACGGCCAAAGCCCCACCACTTACCAAAAAGAGGTTAGGCATATCATCGGGCATAGCAACGCGCCCAAAAGTTTCAACAAACTTTGCCATGAAAGTGGTATAAAAATCAGAACTAGAGGGTTTGCTGATCGCCGCCAGGGTTAATTTTTCTAAAAATGCAGGATCGTGCATCATTTCATGATTATGACCCACTGGTTGACTAGCAAAATAACTAAAGAAATCTATATAATCTCGTCCAGTTATTTGGTCGCGTAAATAAGCACCTTTTGAATGTACCAGGTCTACGACCAGCTCGACGCCGTCGGCTAAGATATGTTTATCAAGGGATTTATGTACTTCATTTGCTTGCATGCTTAAAACTCCGATTATTAAGGTTATTTTATCAATTTATCGATCAAACTTTACGAAAAACCAGTGAAAAGTAGGCTTTCATATAAAAAACTAACAAACACAAAATTATATCACCTGGGATTATTTTTCATGGTCTTTTAAATACTATTTATTAGCCCGTTTAATCTATTTGCTTTATTTTTCACTCACAAATAAACTGCGCGGTATAATCAAAATCACCCTATGACAATAAGCATTGCAATCACCCTGTTAATATTATTCCTTTCTATTATTCTTTTCATTTCTGAAAAGATTCGTGCCGATATTATTGCGCTGATGGTCTTAATTGCGCTCAGCATTTCTGGCTTGGTCACACCTACACAAGCACTTGCAGGCTTCAGTAGCCCGGCGGTGATTACCGTTTGGACGATGTTCATCCTCAGTGCTGGCCTAACCCGCACAGGGGTTGCTGGCTGGCTGGGCAGAAGGCTTATTAAAATAAGCGGAAATAAAACCACCCGCTTATTGCTAGTCATCATGTTGATCACCATATTCTTATCGGCTTTCATGAATAATGTGGGGGTTATCGCTCTTCTTCTCCCCGTCATATTAGATATCTCACGCCGAAACAAGATCCCCCGCTCAAAACTACTCATGCCCTTGGCCTTCAGCACCCTTTTTGGGGGCATGATCACCCTGATCGGTACACCCGCAAATATTTTAGTAAACGATGCCCTCCTATCTTTCAATTTCCAAGAGTTGAAGTTGTTCGATTTTGCACCTGTGGGTATCGCCGTCAGTGTGGCGGGCATTTTATATATCCTCATATTCAGCAGATGGCTGCTGCCAAACAGAAACCCAGCCTCAGAATATCAGCACGGCTTACATGAAATGGAAGAAGCTTTCGCCATTGAAGATCGCTTATTCGTGCTTCGCATTCCCGAAGAAAGTCGTCTGGCGGGGAAACCCATAAAAGATAGCCGGCTTGGGGCGGCATTAGGCATCAGCGTGATCGGGATCGTGCGCGATGAAGTGACAATCTTAGCCCCCGATCCTCTATCCAATTTAGAAGAAAATGATAGATTATTAGTTACTGGAAGACCCGATAAATTACTCTCCCTGATCAACTCCGAACATTTGATCATCGAAGAAAAAAATGTGCCCATTGAATACATTACCTCCCCCAATATAAGCCTGGTCGAATTAGAATTAAACCCGCAATCAAGTTTAATTGGAAAGACACTAGAAGATATTGGATTTAGGCAAAAATATGGTGCTAACGTGATGGCTTTTTGGCGGAATAATAAACCCATCCGTACCAATCTTGAAACCAAACCATTAAGACAAAATGATCTTTTGCTGATTCAAGCAAAGAATACCGATATTGCCCTGATCCAACAAACACCTGATTTTTCAATATCAGAAACACATAAGGCTAAAGCCTACCATTTGAATGAGCGATTAAATATATTCTCCATTCCGGAAAAATCCAGTTTGATTGGAAAAAGCTTAGGGGAAAGCCATTTGGGAGACGCCTTTGGGATGGGGGTTATGGCGATCATCCGAAATGGTGAAAAAACACTAATGCCTGAATCCGAAGAAAAGATTCAGGAAGGGGACGAACTCATTGCCAAGGGACGCATGAAAGATATTGATGCCATCGAAAGCCTTCAGGAATTAGAAATAGATTATGATGCCCACCCCGGTCTTGAAGATATCCAATCAGATCAGATTGGCACGGTCGAGATCATGCTTTCCCCCCAAACCACCTTGGTCGGGAAGACCTTACGCCAAATAAAATTTCGGGAAAAATATGGCATCAGCGTTTTAGGGATTTGGCGTGCAGGACGCCCACGTCGATTTAACATTCGAGATATTCCCCTTCGTTTTGGGGACGCCCTACTTACATTCGGACCCAAAGATAAACAAGTATTATTGGCAGATGAACCCGATTTTTTGATCCTCACCGATGAGGTCTCCCCAGCCCCTCATACCGAGAAAGCAAAGATGGCTGGAGTCATCATGTTGGGGGTTGTGATCCTGGCAGGGACGGGGGTTTTGTCGATTGCGATTGCCTCGATGCTCGGGTTTACATTGATGATCTTAACCGGATGCTTATCGATGAATGAAGCATATCGCTCGATTGATTGGCGGGCAATCTTCATTATCGCTGGGATGTTGCCCTTGGGGGTCGCCATGCAAACCAGTGGTACTGCCCAATTCTTAGCCGAGCAGGTGATTCTATTGACCAGTGCGTATAACGGTTATGTGCAAGTGGGAGGATTATTCTTGCTCACCGCCCTTGCCTCACAATTCATGCCCAATGCGGTGATCACCGTCTTGATGGCCCCCATCGCCCTAGTTACCGCCGGTCAACTCGGTTTTAACCCCCAAGCGATCCTGATCCTAGTCGCCATTGCGGCTTCCTCCAGCTTCCTCAGCCCCGTGGCGCACCCTTCAAATATTTTGATCATGGGACCCGGCGGCTATAAATTTGGTGACTTTTTCAAGTTTGGTTTCCTGCTGATCCCCATTGTGCTCATTGTCACCTTGCTGGTCCTGCCCCTCTTCTGGCCCTTGTTTGGGTAGACAGATATTATGAATTAAATTTCAAAAACCCACTCTACAGTATTACTTTTCAATGGGCCTTTCCGAGACACCAAAACCACATTTGCGAGTTCAAGGAATTTATCCCCATCCAGGGATTGGCAAACATTGGGATAACTATTTTTATATCCAAGGGCACTGTGAACATCCTTTGCTAATATTTTCACTGTTGAAAACCCAGCAGCTTTAGCAGGTAAAATATACTTTTTAATCGCATACTCCCTAATTTCATTTGCCGAACTTGGTTTACCTTTAGTATTATTTTGCATCGGTTCATTCTCCCTGTTTTCTTTAGTTGAGACAAATTGACTTTTATACATTTCATTAAAATCTGCCAGGTCAATAATATTTACTACTCCCTTTCTTGGGGAAAAGTAATCATAAACTACTTCATATTGGTTACCATATTTATTCTGAAAATCATCCCACAAAGTCTTATTCTTACTCATCACACTTGGTAAAGCGCGATTGCCATTTAAGAACTTGATCGGGATTTCTTTGTTGATTACATAGAGCTCTTTCCGTTTTTGTGTTTCATGTTCAGCTAGATTATAAAAATCTTTAAATAGTTGATTTTGACGGATAGCTTCTGAGCCGCCTTGCCAAGAAATAAATTTGAATTCTGCAACCCTCAAGTTAGTTTCTAAATCAAAACCACGTCCGGTATTTCCCGCCCCAAGAGATAAACTATTGATACTTTCCTCTTTTTCCAGAATATAGGGTAATGCATTTAAAATCCCCACTGCATGAACTATTACATTAATTTGTCCAGCTAATCTTTTTATTTCAAAAGCACTTGCCAACAAATTACTATTGATGAAATAATTCAAATTTAAATCTGAAATATCATCTTTTCTTTTCCCATGATAATCAGACTCTATCTGTGAAATTTTTCCTGTAAGAGACTCCCCTTGAAATTTTTGTACTCGTTCAAATATTTTATCTAGATTTTCGTTGTTCATGATTTCCTCCATGTCTAAATTGTAGGGTATTTCATTCCCCTTGAAAAGATATACATTGAAATACTTTGTATATATGTTAAAGGTATAATTCCCCCATGACCGATAATTTCAAATTCGAACTTGAAGGCCAAGACGGCCAGGCTCGCGCTGGGCGTTTCTCGACTCCCCACGGGAACTTAGAAACCCCGGTATTTGCCCCGGTCGGCACTGCCGCCACGGTCAAATCCATCACCCCCTCTCAACTCGAAGAGATGGGCGCATCCCTCGTCCTCTCCAATACCTATCATCTGTATCTGCGCCCTGGCGATGAACTGATCGCCGAAATGGGCGGCCTACACGAATTCATGCAGTGGCCTCATCCCATCCTCACCGACTCGGGTGGTTTTCAAGTTTTCTCCCTAAGTGAAAAACGCAAGATCGATGATGATGGCGTCACTTTCAGCAGCCATATCGATGGCTCAAAACACCGTTTTACCCCCGAACGCGCCATCCAGATCCAAGAGAATTTGGGGGCAGACATCATCATGGCCTTTGACGAATGTGCCGACCCTTATGACTATCAATACAGCAAAAACGCCATGAACCGCACCCACTCCTGGTTACAGCGCTGTGTCGAGGCAAAGACCAGAGATGATCAGGCACTATTCGGCATCATTCAGGGTGGCATTCACCCAGACCTGCGCGCCCAATCTGCCGAATTTGTCAGCCAGATGAATACCCCCGGCATCGCCATTGGCGGTCTGTCCGTCGGTGAAACCAAAGAAGAAATGCATCAAACACTTGATATCCTCTCACCCTTACTCCCAGAAAATAAACCTCACTATCTGATGGGTGTTGGCACCCCCGAGGACTTGGTCAATGGCGTGGCAAGAGGCGTAGACATTTTTGATTGTGTCCTCCCCACCCGCTTGGGCCGTAATAATGCCGTGTTTCTCCGTAAAGGCGGTCGCTTAAATCTGCGCAATGCCCCCTTCGCAAAGGATAAAAACCCGATCGATCAAGATTGTGCCTGTTACACCTGCCAAACTTTTACCCGTGCCTATCTCCGCCATTTAATTGTCTCCAAAGAAATGCTTTCTGGGACTTTATTATCAATTCATAACCTGCATACCCTCATCCATTTAGCAAAGGAGTTGCGAAAAGCGATCCTCCACGGGAACTTTGAGGAATTTGCAAAACCTTGGTACGTATCGTCCTAAAATATTTTCTTGAAGGGACTTTTTAATATGCCGGACTACGGAAAAGGACAAAACAAAAGGTGATAAACTAAGCTGATGACGACTATCCAGGCCATTATTCTTGGCATAATCCAAGGCATCACCGAATTTTTGCCCATTTCAAGTACCGGACATTTGGTCCTCGCTCCCCATCTATTAAATTGGGATATCCCCAAAGACCAGTTATTTGTTTTCGATGTACTCGTTCAAATGGGCACCCTGGTAGCGGTGATCCTCTATTTTTGGAAAGATCTGCATTCAATATTCACCAACACATTAAAAAATATTTCAAAACCCGAAGGGTTCAAACACCCAAATGTTCGTTTAGCAATCAATATTTTATTTGCCTCAATTCCAGCAGGATTGATCGGTTTAGCTTTCAAAGACAAATTTGAAAGTACCTTTGATAACCTTAGTATCACTGCCATTTTTTTATTCGTCACCGCCCTCTTATTATTCATTGCAGAGAAAAAGGGGAAGCAGAATCGAGAATTTGAGGACATTGGTTTCTGGGAGGCAATTGGCATCGGCGTATTTCAGGCCCTAGCCCTGTTCCCCGGCATCTCCCGCTCAGGCGCAACCATTTCCTCGGCCATGTTCCGTCATCTCAAACGGCCTGCTGCCGCTCGCTTTTCATTCCTGATCTCTGTCCCGATTATGCTTGCAGCCGGTCTTTACACCAGCATGGGTCTTTTTGAAATTGCAAATCTCTCTAGTTTTATCGGACCCATGGTGATCGGTTTTGTCACCTCTGCCATCGTCGGCTATTTAGCAATACGCTGGTTAATAAATTTCCTAAGTTCTTATCCCCTTTATTATTTTTCAATTTATTTGATTGTATTAAGTGTATCGATTCTCCTCATAAATTAAACCATGAAAAAGAACCTATTTCTCCCCCTCCTACTGATATTTATATTCGCAGCCTGTACCCCCACCGATGCGATATCTCCAACCGTCGAATTGCCAATATACAAAATTGGATATAGCCCTAATTTAGAGCCCTATCGGGAAGGGTTTAGAAGTTGTGCCAATCAGATCACCACCGGCTTATTCAGTTTCCAAAGGTTTCATATCCTAAATGATGAAAATGTCGATCTCTATATCCATTTGGGCGAACCAGAAGAGATGCCAAACTTCACCGCTCAGATTGGCTTAGAAAAATTGGTCGTCATCACCCACCCCAACAATGAAACGTCCCCCACAAAAACCGATTTACAAAATATTTTTACAGGTCGTTTAAATAATTGGGTAAAAGTGGGCGGGGAGGGAGAGATCGCAGTATGGGTATTACCAGCGGAGAATGAAGCTAGCCAGATCTTCCAAGAATATTATTTGGACAGCATGCTCTTTAAAGGCAGTTCCCAAGTAGCCCCTGGCCCCGCCCAAATCTTAGAAGTAGTAGGCAGTGATCCTTTATCAATTGCTTACCTGCCCCAAAGTTGGTCTACCTCAACTATCAGCGCCCTAGATATCGGTATCGAAGTACCCATTCTTGTCCTCGCAGATTCTGAACCTGAGGGCGAATTAAGGGAATTTGTGGCTTGTTTGCAGAAACCTTAATTTTAGACACTAATCTAATCGAGCAGCTTTATGACCAAACCCATTTACATCCACGATAAAAAAGAACTCGAAAAATATTTGCTGAAGAATTCGCAGTTAAATTTCTACCATATCGGCGACCTTGACGATTTTTTCTGGCCCTACACCAGTTGGCTTGCATCCAAAGAAAATGGGGAAATCCAAGCCCTGCTCCTTCTTTACAGCGGCGTTTTCCCCGTAGTTTTATTGGCCATTGAAAACAACAACCCAAAAGAAATGCGAGACTTATTGAAAGCCTCCCTACCAATCCTCCCCCAAAATCTATATTGTCATCTCAGCCCCGGTTTAGAGGAGATTTTCATGGAGGATTACAATTTAGAACATCATGGGGAACACTACAGTATGGGTCTAACCAGCCCAGAAAAACTTGAGCTCTTCGATACTGAAAACGTGGTTTCCGTTAATCACGAACATTTATCCGAAATCCAAGAACTTTATACCGCCAGCTATCCAAGAAATTGGTTTAATCCCCGCATGTTGGAAACCGGGCAATATGTAGGCATACGAGATGCGGAGTCCAAATTGATCAGCGTTGCGGGCATACATGTATATTCCCCCACCTATAGGGTTGCCGCCCTGGGCAACATCACCACCCATCCCGCAAAACGAGCCCAAGGATTAGGCACGATCATTAGTGCAGGCCTTTGCAAAAAATTATTAGAAAATGTCGACTCGATTGGCTTAAATGTAAAAGCAGATAATCAGGCCGCCATCCATACCTACGAAAAAATTGGATTTAAAAAAATGGCTGTCTACCATGAATGGACGATCACTTCTCCCAAAAAAGAGGAATTATGAATATCAACTTGATCAGCAAAACAGAATGGAAAGAAGGATTAACTTTTAAACTCAGTTTCGGTAAACAAGATCCAATACCTGGAGAGAGCAGACCCACTGCGGGAAGTATATTGCTGATGGGGAAAAACCTGGGTGAGGTATCCCTAGGCTTAGAAAATAAAATCAATGCCGAAACCATTCGCAAGACGGGGGCTGGAATTGCGAAATGGCTGCATGGCTATGACGATCTTTCCATTGGCATCGACTTGGCTGGGCTTGACTCCCTCGACGTGGAGAATCCCGTCCTCGCTCTTTGCGAAGGATTACTATTAGGGGATTTTAAATTTACGGAATTCAAAAATAAGAAGTCTCGAAAACCTTCGACGATCAATCTCCTTGGGGACAAAAAAGTTCAATCCGAGGTGGATCAAGCAATCATCCTCGCGGAAGGCACCAACCTGGCGAGAAGTTTAGCCCACACCCCCGCCAACATTATTAATCCAGAGACCCTTTCGGATATCTGTGAAAAAATTGCCCAAGAAAATGATCTTGGTTTCAAGGTGCTTGACGACAAGGAACTCAAAGAAATGGGCGCTGGGGCAATTGTTAGTGTGGGTCAGGGCAGTCAAACACCCTCCCGATTGATCGTGATGGAATATAAAGGGAAATCCCCCGATAAAAAACCGGTCGTCTTGGTTGGAAAAGCGATCACCTTCGATACCGGTGGCTATTCGATCAAAACCAAAACGGGCATCGTGGGGATGAAATATGACAAATGCGGGGGTGTCACCGTTGCCGCCATCCTACAAACCGTGGCGAAGTTAGGCTTAGATACCCCGGTAATCGGCTTGATTCCCGCCGCCGAGAATATGATCTCCAAAGAGGCCTACCGCCCCAATGACATCATTACCAGCTTGTCCGGCAAAACGATCGAGATCATTAGCACTGATGCCGAGGGCCGCATGGTGATGAGTGATACCCTCACCTATGCCCAACGAGAATATAACCCAGAAGTCCTCATCGACATTGCCACCCTCACCGGAGGCGTAGTCGTCGCCCTCGGAGGCGTCCGAGCAGGCATTTTTGGTACGGATCAGAAATTGATTGATAGCTTGATCGATGCCGGCGAAAATGTGCATGAGCGTTTATGGCAGATGCCCCTCGATGAGGAATATTTCGATCTGATCCGCGGGGGTGACAGTGATTTCAAGAATTCAGGTGGCGTTACTACCGCCTCCTCTGTCCAAGGTGCGATCTTTCTAAAACAATTCATTAAAAATGGCACAAAATGGGCGCATATTGATATTGCAGGAACCGGCACGATTAATAAATCTGCGGCCTATTGCCCCAAAGGGGCCACCGGATTTGGCATGCGCCTCATCACGGAATATATTCGCTCCTTATAACCTTTATCCTGGATTAATTATGACTAAATCACGATCTCTCCAAATCTTCTTCTTTATCGCCATTATGAGTATTTTTGCATGCAGAAGAACGGGGATCGAAACGCCCACAACTCTTCCAAACCCAGATCCCCTTCCGACCAGCGAGGGTGTGGTTCAAAATAAAGCCCTCTGGGACCTTGTCCGCGAAGAAATCGATAATGCTGATTTCGAAGAAATCACCGTGATTATTGGCGATAAAACCGGCAACCTCTTCTCCTATTCCAAAGGGGCCTCCTCCCCCGATAAGATCTACGCCTTAGCCTCGGCCTCCAAATGGCTTTCCTCTGCCACGATCATGCGCCTCGTCGAACAAGGTATCTTAGATCTCGAGGATCATCCCCAGAAATATATCCCCTGGTGGACAAACGACCCCGCCGACCCGCGTTCCCAAGTCACCTTAGCACACCTACTCTCGTTTACGTCGGGCTTCAATCTCGGCGCATTTGAATCCTCCTGTGTCGGAGATAGAAAGACTACCCTTGATGCCTGTGGCCAGATTTTATACGAAGAATATTTCGAATTTTCCCCCAGCACGACTTTTTATTATGGCCCCGCACATCTTCACATCGCTGCCCTCATGGCAGAATACGCCACCGGCAAAGATTACAATGCCATTTTTCAAGAACAAATTGCCAACCCCCTGGGTCTTAACCCCGGAACTGGATTTTTTACCCCCAGCCTAGAGAATCCCCGTGCCGCTGGTGGAGCATCCAGCACACCCAACGACTATGCTAGATTTCTTCAGGCCATCATTTCTGGTGAGATTCTTTCCGATTCTTTTGAGCTCATGATCACCGACCATACCCCCACCTCATCCGTCATTATCGACACTTCTCCCGTCACAAGACAGGGTTATGAATGGCATTATGGTTTTGGGCTTTGGCGGGAATGTCTCTCGAAAACTTGGCAGCCAGACTGCACCAAAAATATATTCATCTCCAGTCCTGGCGCGTTCGGCTGGTATCCCTGGATCGATCTCGAAAATGAATATTATGGCTTGATCGCCGTGGAGGAAAAAATTCGAATCCTAAATAGACCTTCAGAAGAATCTGTTGAATTTGGCATCTTGCTCAGACCGCTGATTGAAGCTGCCTTAGAAAACTAGCTACTTTCTCTGCTGGGGCTTTACTCCCACCCAAAATAATCTTTCGCCCAATAAAACAATACCCCCGCATTTTCAGCCGCCCGCATATCCGTTTCCATATCCCCCACAAAGATCGTCTCTTCCGGCCCAACCCCGGCATCTTCCATCGCCTTGATCAGCATCCCCGGGTTCGGCTTCCGGCAGTCTGAGTCCATCGCATACCTCGGATCCGCCTTGAAAAACCCCTTCGCCTTCGCATGATAAGGGCAAACATACACCGCAGACCCTTCAACCCCACACAGAACTGCCGCTTCCTCCGCCATTTCATAGGCCTCTTCCAAGGTGTTATACCCCCAGGCCACCCCACCCCGATTGGTCGCCAAAGCAATCCCCACCTCATTCGCCTGCAATTCTTCTAAGAGCGCAATCACATTTTCCTTGGGCTGCTGCTCCCCCAAGGTATTTGGCGTATGCGCTTTTGGGTTCTTCTCTTTTATTTCAGGCTTAATTTCCGTGATTGTGCCGTCAATATCAAAAATAGCGAGTTTGTAGTCCATAGATTATCCCTATAAATTTCAGAATTCTAAATACAATCATAATAATAACCTAAGTATTGCTTTTAAGAAAAATTTATTAAGAAATACTTTATGGATTTTTCCGCTATAATTTAAATTATATATTATGCATTCTGTAAAATTTGGGATTCTAAAATGAAGAAAAGATCAAAAGAGCAAAAATTAGGAAAAATGGGACAGCTGGAGGTTCAGATATTATTCGAAAGTTTTGGTTGGGTTGCATCAAATATTGACCAAGAAGATGATTTTGGGGATGATCAACTTGTTCAAGTACTTATTGATGACAATGTTACTGAAATGAAATTATTCACTCAAGTAAAAGCTAGAAGAGGAAAAAAGAAAAGCAAAGATAATAAATATTATAGTGTCTCTTTTTCTACAGAGGATTTAGATATTTGGCAAGGAAACACAAATCCCTATCTAATTATCTTTTGGAATGAAGACTCACAAACTGCCTATTGGGTAGAAATTCATGAGTACTTAATGAATCTACCAAAAGAGAAGAATTGGCAGAATCAAAAAAACTTATCGATCCGATTTCCAATAAAAAATGTGCTTGATCAGACTGGAAAACAAAAAATCGATAAATTAGTTAGGGATTGGTACCTTTCCCTCTCATTAAAAACTAGAGGGGAAGGTTCATTAGTGGTAAAAACAAAATTTGAATTCCCCAAAGATGAAGCAGGAAAAAAAGCATTATCAGAAGTTCAAAGAGCGATAAAAACAGGTAGCCCGGTTGAAATAGATGGACGATATATTAAAAGTATAAATTTACCCAATTGGCACAATCGAATTTCAGGTTTAAATACTAAGTCTGCAAGTTTCATGTCCATTTTTCCTAAACCAAATAATAAAAAGTTTACCGCTAAATTCTCTGTGTTCAACGCGGACAATGAGGTTATTGCGACTGACCTTTTTGTTTTTAGAGTTACTCAAAGCGGAACTAAAGAGACCACATTTGAGAATGACACTCAAGATTCATTATTGAAAATGGAATTAATAATTAATAAAGAAACATTTAAAACTGAAGTGAATTTTAGAATGGGTCTAAATGGAATTTCTAGCAATGTTTTGAAAGAAAAAATAAAGTTTCTTGAGGCTTTTATCATTGGAAAATACTCAGAATTAACTGATATCGAATCAGGAAAACCTCTCTTAAGTGGAAAACCAAATATTTTCCCAGATGAAAACTTTATGGACTTTTTGGATTTATGTAAAAAAATTACATATATCTGTGAAGAATTTAATCTTGAAATATATTTACATATAGACAATGAATTTGAAGAAAAAATTAAAAATCTTGAGTATATATATGATGCAATTACCAAAGGTAAATTATCATTTAAATACTCCCCCTTTGAAATGGAGTTTAATACAAAATGGATTTTAAACTATTTAAAAAATGCTAAAGAGATCGGTCAATTTCGATTAGAGGTAGAAGAGGTTACTACCCCTTTTTTTGGGAAAAGCATTAATTTAGGCCCCATGACCAGATACTGGAAAAATTTAAATTTTGTTGAGGAAATTGACGTATTAGTAAAACAGCTTAAAGCCTCAGGAGAAGCCGAAACATTAATTAAAATGGAGCCATCCGGACCTGCTATTTTCGAAGAATTCTTCCACAACTATTACAAAGAATTCTAATCATTAACATAAAATCCACCCAGGTAGTTCCTCTGAAATTGAAAAATCATCCCTTTGATCGATTGAAACATTATCAATTGCCAATCCACAATCCCCCACCAAGTTTCCCCTACTTCGTCGGAGGATCAAAGGGGGTGAAACCCCCTTGCGGGGGCGGTGGGGGCAAGCGTCCCCACCAAAAAACTATAATTACTCCCTAGATATCCGAAGCATCACCGGGAGGTGCTATAATCCCCCTCATCCCTGATTAATCTAGCACCGACTTTTCTGGTTTTTGGGGATTTTTGCAATCCGATAAAACACATATTGAGCCGTTATTAATGTGATTTTGTAGCCATTTTGTACTAGGAGTAATAACTTGATTGAATACAAAACCGGATTTGAAGGGATCGACTGGAATTCCCTGATCGACATGTATAAAGAAGTCGACCTTGTTATCGGATTAGCCAGAGCGGGAAAAGTTGAAAAAATCAAAAAATCTTTCAAGAACACCTATAAGATCATAACCGCCTGGGACGATGATCAAATTGTAGGAGCCGGCAGGCTACTCTCAGATGGCGAATGTTACGGTTGGATTCATGACGTAGGCGTGCATCCGAATTACCAAAAAAGAGGTATTGGACGAGGCATCATGAATGAACTTATGAGAGGAAATGAACATCTCCTAATTGGATTAACTTCATCCTTTGAAGCAGTTGAATTTTACAAGAAACTAGACTTCAAAAAACACAAAACTGCTATGGCCAAATATCCAGGTGAATCTACTTACCTAGAAGACTAATCCCTGATGCTTTTTTTCACTAAAGAATTGGAATTCTTCATATTTCAATTATTTTTCTATCATCATTCCCCTCCTAAATTCCCCACATCCCATTTTTTGCGCTCCCAACTCTCCATAAAATCCGACAGTATTGGCAATAAAATCCATAACCTAGGGGGCTCCGTGAAACCTCAATTAATCCTTACCTGTTCCATTCGGGGTTCAAAGGGGTTTTGGAATTGATAAAACCATTTCCCTGGAGAATGGGAAATTAATCATCTATGAAAAATCTCTCTATCCCCATTCTCCAAGGAAACAGCCTCACCGTTTCCACTTGACAGAATAGAACATATGTACTACAATTGACCCAAGTTAAAAATTAGGGAGGAAATTCGTATGCGCATTAAAAATAAACCAATAATAATACTCACCATCTATCTCATCATATTTTTCTGGTATCCTACAAACATGTCCCTCAAGCAACTCCTCTCCCACTGGCGCGCCGACCCCTCCATCGCCTCCAACATCGTCAACTGGCAAACCATCCCCGCTCGCCCCGCAAAATTTACGCCGATTCCCCAAGACATTCATCCTTCCCTTTCAACCGCCCTTCACAACCAAGGGATCGATCAGCTCTATACCCACCAAACCGAAAGTTGGCAGCATAGCAGCCAGGGAGAAAATGTCGTCGTCGTCACCGGCACCGCCAGCGGAAAGACTCTTGCCTACAACCTGCCCGTGCTAGACCGCCTCATCCGCATCCCAGAAGGCAGAGCCCTCTACCTCTTCCCCACCAAAGCGCTCGCCCAAGATCAAAAGAACGAACTAGAAAATTTCAATCTACAAATCCCCCCAGAACTTCGTGTGCCTGTGGCCACCTATGATGGCGATACCAAGCAAACCGAACGACCCAAAATTCGCAAGAATGCCCGCCTCATCATCAGCAATCCCGATATGCTCCACACCGGCATCCTCCCCCATCACACCAAATGGGAAGACTTCTTTAGAAATTTGCAATATATCGTCATCGACGAAATGCATACCTACCGTGGGGTCTTTGGTTCCCATGTCGCCAACGTCATGCGCCGCCTCAAACGCATCACCCAATTTTATGGCTCCTCCCCCCAATTCATCCTCACCTCCGCCACCATCGCCAACCCGCGCGAATTAGCTAACGGACTAATTGAAAAGAAAACCCATCTGGTCGATCAAGATGGCGCACCCCGCGGCGAAAAGCATTTCCTTTTTTATAATCCGCCAATCACCAATGAAGAATTAGGGATTCGCCGGTCGGTGATGCAAGAGTCTGTCCGTCTGGTCAATGATTTATTAACTTACAACATCCAAACCATCCTCTTTGGCAAAGCGCGCCGTTCGGTAGAAGTAATGCTCAATTATCTAAGAGAATCTGCCCCCATACCTCCCAATCAGATCAGGGGCTACCGCAGCGGTTACCTCCCCCGACAAAGACGCGAAATTGAAAAAGGTCTCCGAGAGGGCGATGTCAAAGCGGTCGTCACCACCAGCGCATTAGAGTTAGGCATCGATATTGGCAGCATGGATGCAGCCGTACTCGCCGGATACCCCGGATCCATTTCTGGCACTTGGCAGCAGGCTGGGCGTGCGGGACGTAAGGAGGATGCCTCCCTCTCGATCCTCGCCACATCCGCAAATCCGCTCGATCAATTTTTAGCCCATCATCCCGGATTCTTTTTTGAGCGATCCCCCGAACAAGCATTGATCAATCCCAACAACCTTTTGATCCTCCTCGGGCATCTGCGTTGTGCCGCCTTTGAACTCCCCTTCCATGCCGATGAAGGTTTTGGCGAAGTACCCGGAGAGGAAGTCGCTGAATTTCTGCATCTATTAGAAGAAGGCCAAGAAGTCCATCAATCGAACGGAAAATATTTCTGGATGGCCGATGATTACCCCGCAACCGCCATCTCGCTCCGTAGTGCCAGCCCCAATGTCATCGTTCTACATGCCCAAACCGATGACGGTTGGAGGATCGTTGGCAAGGTCGATTCGGCCTCCGCAGATTGGATGGTTCACCCCGAAGCGATATACATGCACGAAGGCCAATCCTATATCGTCGATGAGCTCGACCTCACCCAAAACCTAGCCTATTTAAGCCCCGCCAAAGTCGATTATTACACCATGCCCCTGCGAGAATCGAATGTCAGTCTGCTAAATCAGATAGACCAGGTGAGCGGGGAAAAGGTGACCAAAACGTACGGAGAACTCTCGATCATCACCAAAGTGACCGGCTATCAAAGAATTGAATGGCATACCCATCAACGCCTCGGCAATGGCAAAGTGGATCTCCCCGAAAAAGAACTCCAAACCACCGGGTATTGGCTGACCATCGAAGACGAAATTTTGGATATATTGCGCGAAAAAGGATTATGGAATAATGATCCCAATGATTATGGCCCCGAATGGGCTCGGCTCGCCGAAACCATCAGAAAACGAGATGCCTACACCTGCCAAAATTGCGGCGCCGTTGAAGAAGGCCGCAAACATGATGTCCACCATAATATTCCTCTGCGTGCATTTAACAGCTTGGTCGAAGCAAACCGACCAGAAAATTTGACCACCCTATGCCAACCCTGTCATCATCGCGCCGAGGTCGTGGTGAAAATGCGCAGCGGCCTATCTGGTTTGGCATTCACTTTGGGGCATTTGGCCCCGCTATTTCTCATGTGCGATTCTTCTGATCTGGGTGTGCACGCTGACCCACAATCCAAATTGGCGGATGGGAAACCAGTCGTTGTGCTTTTCGACCAAATCCCCGCAGGAATTGGATTTAGCGAAAGACTATTTGAGCTTCATGATGAAATCTTATTGCGGGCGCATCAGCTTATTTCGTCCTGCGAATGCCTCGATGGTTGCCCATCATGCGTGGGCCCGGGAGGAGAACAGGGCAAGGGTGCCAAAAGCGAAACCTTAGCCTTATTAGAAGAATTGATTTAATTTTTTTCTTCTGTCTCATCACTTTTTTTTGTTTGTGAATTAAAGTACATATAACCCTCGCTATACAGGACAGATGCACTTGTTATTTATTTCACAATAAAAGATAATCAAGTTAAATAAAGCAATTTATTCTTTAGGAGATCACATGCCAACAACAAATAATTATTCGGTGGATGCCCTGCTCCCCCCTGAAATGGCACTCAAGGCAGAAGAAGTTGGGGTTGTAAAAGCGAATTATGGACCGAGAAGGCTATTGATGCTGGGCATATTAGCCGGAGGGTTCATCGCCCTTGGAGCAATTTTTGCCACAACTGTCAGCGCTGATTCAGGGAGTATGCCTTATGGCTTTACAAAATTAATCAGCGGGCTGGTATTTTCTCTGGGATTGATCCTGGTAATCATCTCAGGCGCAGAACTATTTACGGGCAACAATTTAATTGTCATGGCCTGGGCGAGTAAAAAGATCTCGACCAAAAAATTATTGCGCAATTGGATCTATGTCTATGTTGGCAATTTCATTGGCGCGGTGGGATTCGCCGCTCTACTATTTTTTAGTGGCCAATATACTTTTGGCGGGAGTGCCGTAGGCTTAACTGCATTGAATATCGCCAACACTAAAACAGGGATTGGTTTTGTGGAGGCCTTTGTATTAGGAATTCTATGTAACGTATTAGTTTGTTTAGCAGTATGGATGGCGATGAGTGCCCGAAGTACGACCGATAAGATCCTTGCAGTGATCTTCCCGATCACAGCCTTTGTTGCAGCGGGCTTCGAACATTGCATCGCAAATATGTATTTTATCCCTGTGGGACTGATGATCAAATCTGGTGCGCCCGCATCCTTCTGGACGAATATCGGCATGACCGCCACAGATTTCTCAAATTTAACCTGGTCAAATATGCTGATTAATAATCTCATTCCCGTAACCCTAGGAAATATAATTGGGGGCACATTCTTGGTAGGCATTGTTTATTGGGCTTTATATCTAAGAATTCCAAAGAATCCTTTTTAGGCAATGGGAAGAACTTAGAAAAACATCTTTATTATTTTGTTGTGTCTATTAATAAAGATGTTTTATTAATTAATGATTTATATAAAGATTTGAATTAACAAATATTATGGAAAGTTTAGAATTTTGTTTAATCACCTCTGGCTGTGCATAAAACTTCAATCATCCCTGCTAAGTCATAATTATCGATGGTCTCCAGGTCGGATGAATGTGCATCCAGGGAAAGACAAATGGGAACTTTATAATCCTGGGAAATTCTTATATTATTTGAAATTTGGGCAGCTGCCTCTTTATTTCCGGTCATGACATACCCCTCGATTACAGGAAGCCATTCAACAGGATCATCGGGCTTCAACCCGATCTGTTCTGCTTTTTCCGCTAGCTGCACTATTTGTTGCCAGTCTGCTAGCTGGCGAGCCAGTGAAATTTTTTGATAATAATAACACCAACCATGTTCAGGTTCACTCCCAAAAATCTTTGATGGTGGGACTCTGTTTTCTTGGTTCGTCAATATATTATTAAGATCAGAGTAATCCGCAACTTGGTACACCATAGATGTATCAAACCACGAAATCGCTGGTAAATCCTGGTCAATAAAATGAACACAGGATGTATTTGAAGGTTTTGTTACCAGGATCATTTGAGAATAATTCTTTTGAAAATCAATATGTCGAGTAGCTCCATTTACAGGCACTCCCACTTGAGCACGCACCACCGCTTTGTTGTATAGCAACTCAACATCAAATTCCGGCTTAATCTGGGAAGGATCATTTGAATAGATCATATTTAGCGGAACCCAGCCCTCATAATCTTGTTCAATATTAAACTCTGAAACAATTAATAACGTGTCGGGTTTAAATGCTGGGGCTCGCCACGAAACCTGCCACCAGATATTTCTATGCTTTTGTCACAAATCTGCCCAATTTTGAGCATTGGAAACCTGCGTGGCCACGCCAACAAACAGCAATGCTAATAAAAGGGCTTCACGCATGCGTGGTCGAATATACGACAACACACCTGTGATCAATAGTGCAACACCAAGCGATGCCTGCAAGGTATACCGTTCAAAACCACCAAAGCGCACATTTCGCCCAGCGATAACCATTGGAAGTAATGTAATCACTACAATCCCTGCACCGAGCCAAATTAATTTATTGTTCTTTTGCCAAAAATCGGCAGTTGACTCAGTTCTATTAATGTTGAATAAGAAAAATGCGGAAATGCCAACTACAATAATTGCAATAAGAATTGCTTGACCAAAGTCAGCATAATCAGCCATATCAAAATTTTTATATAGTGTAAACGACCAAACATGAACAACTGTATCAATAAAATCTTTTACAATTTCAACCACCAAACGCAATAAGGATGGACCTAGATTTGACTGATAATTGGATAATAAAGTTGCTTCGTTTGTTGTAATTCGGGAACTTTCAAAAAGGAAGAAGCGCCAATAGAGAAAAATCAATGAAACCACAAGGTGAGGTAAATACCATAAACCCACTTTCTTTAATGAGGACTTAAAATTATCCGAATATTTCTTTTGATAAACCATCCAAAAGAGAATAATCTTTGCTCCTTCTAACCCGATCATGTATTCATAAATCGGCAAATACAAAGCTGTTAGGGCAACTGACGCGAGAAAAAAAAGCACCCTTACAGTTTTTCGCTCAAATTTTATTGCTGCAACACCAAAAGCGATTGACCAAATGGCAGCCCCGTATGTAAGCAAATGATTTTGGAATGTATTAGCGATCGGCTGAGAGAGAAATCCAGGATAAACAATAAATAGCAGTAAAACGGATATTTTCAAAAATTTTTCTTTTGGCCAAAGCATTTGTAGTAACCAATACACCCCATATACACCAACTAATTTCAGCAATAAAGCCCACAAATGCCAACCCAAAATCCCATCACCCAACAATTTATAGTCAAAAGCATATACCCAACCCATAAAAGGACGATCGGTGGTAAATAAGGCAATTACATCAGACAGCCCTCCCGTCTGACCAGCCCAGATCAAATACCAGTCATCTTGGTAATAGCCGAGTTGTGGGATTAGAAGTCCATAAGTAATGATGGTAATTAATCCAAAAAATATTAGAGAAACAATTGTTGAATGTTTTTTTAAGTATTCAAGCATAAATTTTTCGGTATCCTTTTTCATAAATGGTCAAAATAATCAATAACCCCATGTTTCTCTACAAAATTTTTGCAATCCGAATTAACTTCGTGTTCTTTCTATTCATAGATATTTCTAGGATTCATTAATTATATCCATATTTTACAAAACTAATACAGGACAGATTGTGAGCATTTGTGTTGGCTGGTAATTGATTTCCTGCATTTAGTAAATCAAATATTTTCCATTTCTAGAAGATTGATCGTTCGCGTTCCATTGAAGAGCAAGAAAACCAATATCTATCAAATAAAAATGGCATAACTATTGAAAAAAACGAAAAATCAAGTTCATGCAATTGACTTGTAAAGTATAATGAGTTTTTACATGAATTTAATTAGATTCTGACATTAATACTCAAAACTATGCCCACAATTTCTGACCGACTAAAATCTCTAGGCGTGCAAATTGGCAAAGATAATCTTGTCAGTTCTAAACGTAAAAAGTATCCAATTGAGAAAGAAATTCAAGGGGAGATCGCGGCAAACGACCATGGTGAGGTATTTATAGTGGAGACGCTATACCCCCATCATCACCCTCATGGAAATTCAAAATTGGAGATCAAGGCGCCAATGGAAATGATTTCCACCTGGGCAAAAGATGAGAGAATCACCGAAACCAAATTAGAAGGTTACGCATTTATTGATACCGAAACTACCGGTTTGGCGGGCGGTACGGGCACTTATGCCTTCATGATCGGTGTGGGACGATTTGAGAAAGAAGGGTTTCGTTTAGCCCAATTCTTTTTGCGAGACCCAGGGGAAGAAATGGCGATGTTGGATGCACTTGAAAAGTTTTTGGTTCCTTGTACTACACTGGTATCATTCAACGGAAAATCTTTTGATCTTCCTCTTATTCGAACAAGGTATATCACCAATAGCTGGCCCGCTCCACTTGAAGATATTCCCCATATAGATCTTTTACATCTTGCCCGGCGATTATGGCGGGAGCTTTTACCTAGCAGAACTTTGGGATATTTGGAAGAACATATCGTGGGACAGAAAAGAACGGAAGAAGATACGCCAGGATGGATGATCCCACAAATGTATTTTGACTATCTTCGTTCGGGAGATTCAAGACCTCTATCTGGCATTTTTTACCATAACGAGCTCGACATTCTCACGATGGTATCCCTTTTAGAACATATGGCAAAAATGTTAAATGACCCGCTCGGCGATCATATAGCGCATCCTTTAGAAAAGGTAGCGCTGGCGAGACTTTATGAAGATCTGGGATATCCTGAGACGGCCAGCAAGATATTTGAGCAAAGCCTTAAACAAGAGCTGCCCCCAGAAAGCAAAAAGAAAACGATCAAACGGCTCTCGATCCTTTACCGACGGCGAGGGGAATTGCCAGAGGCATTGAGTTTATGGTGGCAGGCAGCAGCAGACCGTGAGATCTATGCCCATGAAGAATTGGCCAAATATTACGAGCATCAAGCTAAAGATTTTGAGGAAGCCCAAAAATGGACTTTGGCTGCGTTGGCAATCTTAAATACTGGTGCACCGAGATATGAGCAATTGCAGTGGGAAGACCCGCTTAAATATCGTTTGAACCGTTTAGAGGGGAAGATAAAAAGAGTTCAAGGAAAAGGTTAGTGCGCGTTATTTTACATAACCGTACATGTACCAAAATTTTTCCTGGGGGAATTCTGAAGAATTAAACAATTCCCACATGAAATCTCCAGCAATGAAATGTGCTCGCAGGACTGTATCTAGACTCTCTAATTCCTTATCCTGTATCACAGGAACCGATTCAGATAAGAGCTCTAAGAAAATTCGAATTTTTACTTTAGTTTTGTAATGGAATGCAGAGGAACTTTCCTCTTTGTTTAGGTCACCTAAATAGATGCGCCATTGTCTCAGCCGCGATTGATATTCTTTTTTTGCTTTCTCTTCCCAGGCGACCTGCCAGTCAGAATGAATCTTTTTTACTGTGTGCTCTAACTGATCATATTGAGATTTTTGTGAATCTTCTAAGATTGTAGCTTTGGCGCGGCGCATATAAAAAAGCAAGTTTCCAATAGTTAGTTTTGGATAGGGCACCTGCCCGGCAGTGGTTTGTACCTGCAGGGGCCAAAATAATTCTTTTGAAAGCAAGTAATCTTTTAGCTCACCCGCACCGGCCTGTACATAATTTATATTGTATTCAAAGATATCCATTTTTTCCTTCCACCATTAGTAAGCTTTCTGTTGGAATACTAATTTTACTGTAAAATAAAATCGTTGGACGAATGGATTTTTTTAACTGCAAATGAAATTATAAATAATTGAAACAAAAAAGACCTGTCAGATAATGAAATCCTGACAGGTCTATATTATTAACTAAATCTTCTACAGCACCAAACTCAGGGGGTTCTCGATATACCCCGCCAGGGCTTGCATAAATTGGGCTGCTTCAGCGCCATCACTTACACGGTGGTCTACAGAAACGGTGGCTTTCATGCGCCAACCGACGGTCAACTCACCATCTACAACAACTGGCATTTGGGCGGCAGAGCCGACGGCTAAGATGGCCGCTTCGGGGGGATTGATGATCGCAATGAAGTGATCGACATCGAACATGCCGAGATTGCTAATTGAAAAGGTTGAGCCTTCGACATCGTCAGGTTGCACTTTGCCGGATCGTGCCCGAGCTGCTTTCTCTTTGACCTCTATGGAGATCTGCCGGATATTTTTGCGGTCTGCATCTTGGGATACCACGGTCATTAAACCATTTGGTACAGAAACGGCGACGCCGATATTCACATGACCATGTTGAACGACTTCTTTCTCCGCCAAACTGGCGTTCAGGTTAGGGAATTGGCGCAGAGCTAATGCGGCTGCCTTGACGATGAAATCGTTTACTGATAATTTTTCGCCGGAGTCTGCTAAGAGACCATTATATTCTTTGCGCATGGCCATGACGGGCGCCATATCTAAATCAGAGGTGACGTAGAAATGGGGAAACTCTTGTTTAGAACCCATCATACGACGACCGATGGCCTGGCGTAAACGGGTGAGAGGTACATGTACATCGGCAGGAATGGGGCCTAGATCGGCTGCTGCCAAGGAAGGCATGCGGAGGGAAGGACCTGAACCAGTGGTGGTTGGGGGAGAGGCAATATATTTTTTAATATCTGCTTTGATAATTCGACCTTGGGGACCACTACCAGTTACACGTAAGAGATCAATTTGATTGTCTTTTGCCATTTTACGAGCAAGGGGCGATACTCGAACCCCAGCAGGTAAGCTGCCGTTTGTTTGTGTTGGGGCTACTGGCGTTTCGACTACTTTTTCCACTACCATTTCTGTGGGAGTAGTTTCTGCCGGTGTTGGTGCGGTTTCTTCTTCTGCTCCACCAGTATCTAGGGCATCAAAATCAATTTCCTCGTCCGCCCCGCCAATCACGGCAATAGCCTCATTGACCGGCACGATACTACCGGCACTAACAAGGAGTTTGCGGACGGTGCCATCGTATAAAGATTCCACTTCAACCGTGGCTTTATCGGTTTCGATCTCGGCGAGCAGGTCGCCTTTTTTGACTTCTTCCCCTTCTTTCTTGACCCAATTGATGAGGGTGCCCTCCGCCATATCAAAACCGAGCTTGGGCATGGTCATAATTTCTGCCATTAGAGGACCTCCTTGACTGCTTGGATCACATCTGCCACTTGGGGCATCGCTAATTGTTCAAGTTTCTGGTTATAGGGTAAGGGCACTTCTTTTTGCGCCACACGTTTTACGGGGGCATCGGCATAATCGAAGGCTTCTTCATAAATTCGTGAAACGACTTCGGAGCCTACTCCATATGATTTCCAACCTTCTTCTACCACGACTGCCCGATTGGTCTTTTTGAAGGATTCAATTATGGGATCCATATCCAGAGGGCGCAGGGTGCGGAGATCGACGACCTCGGCACTAATGCCCTGCTTCGCCAATTCATCGGCGGCCTGCATGGAGAGCTGGAGCCCGCGACTGTAACTGACAAGGGTGACATCTGTGCCCGGTCTTTGGACTTTAGATTTGCCGATCGGAACGACATAATCCCCATCGGGTACTTCGCCGCGCCATTGGTATAAGGTGGCATGCTCGATGAATAATACGGGATCATCCGAGCGGATGGCTGCTTTTAATAATCCTTTATGGTCTGCGGGGGTGCCAGGGGCAACAACTTTGAGACCGGGGAAATGGGCAAAAATGGCGTCGGGGGTTTGTGAATGGGTGGCACCTAGCTGACGACCACCCCCACCGGGGGCACGGATAACCATCGGTACTTTGAATTGTCCGCCGAACATATAATGCAGTTTTGGGGCTTCATTGACGATATGGTCCATTGCGGAAAATGCAAAATTGATCGTCATTAATTCTGCGATCGGGCGCAGGCCGGTCATTGCGGCGCCAATTGCTGCGCCGATGATGGCTGATTCAGCAATGGGGGTATCCATGACACGCTCTGGGCCAAACTGGTCGTAAAATCCACGGGTGACGGCGAAAGTTCCCCCCCAAACACCAACCTCTTCCCCTAGGATAAAGACATCTTCATCTCGTTCCATCTCTTCACGCATCGCGTCGGAGATCGCTTGTCGTACTGTAATTGCTGCCATGATTAATTTTCCTCCACATAGATATCGCGGAAGAGTTCTTCCGGAGCAGGATCAGGGCTGTTTTCAGCAAATTCAACCGCTTCTTCTACTTCGGCTTCAACCTGAGCTTCAATTTCATCTAGTGCTTTCTTTGTTGCTTTCTTGTTTTCAATTAGGTAGGCATGGAACACACCGATTGGGTCGGATTCCTGCCATTGCTTAATTTCGTCTGCATCACGATATCGTTCGGGGTCCCCCATGGAATGTCCACGATAGCGATAGGTCATGATCTCGAGGAAATAAGGACCCTTGCCAGCGCGGATATGTTTGAGTGCTTTTTCGGTGGCCTCATGAACAGCGAGTACATCCATGCCATCGACGCGTTCATTTGGGATGCCATATCCTTCTGCTTTTTGGCGAATCTCACTTACGGCAGAGGCACGTTCTACCGTGGTGCCCATGCCATATTGATTGTTCTCACAAACCCATAAAACGGGCAGATCCCATACTTTTGAAAGGTTGACCCCTTCATGGAAATAGCCAATATTTGTGGCACCATCGCCGAACATACAGATCGTGACGGTGTCTTTTTTCTTATATTTATCGCCCAAAGCCATGCCAGATGCAATGGGGAGATGGGCGCCAACAATGGCGTGACCGCCGAAGAAATTCTTTTCGGTATCGGCCATATGCATCGAACCGCCCTTGCCTTTTGATACGCCGGTGGCCTTTCCTAAGAGTTCTGCGATAACCTCTTTGGCGGAGATGCCGACGTTGATGGCAACGCCGTGGTCACGATAGGCGGTAATCATGCGGTCTTGGGGTTGTCTTGCGGCGACCAAGCCGGTGCTAACTGCTTCTTGACCAATATATAGGTGCAAAAATCCCCCGATCTTTCCCTGCTGATAAAGCTCAGCTGCGCGTTCTTCTAATCGCCGGATCATCACCATCTGGCGATACACTTCCAGTAACTCTTGTTTATTCATTCACCTACTCCAATGTTTCATCTACAACGCCCACCGTTCGGACGAATTTTATATTTTCAGGCCGTTTCCATTCTACAACATTCCGCTCACTCTGGGGATAATCCCTAAATGAGATTTTAATCGGGCTAATTATACCCAATTTAGCGCAATATTAATGTAAGTATCGTATTAATTAGGAGGGGAAATAAGGAAGACTAATGGATTGGGAGGAGATGTAGAAGGAAAACGGTGGTTTTATGGGGATAAATCAATGAAAATAAGAATTCCTTTATTTCAGAATGGAAAAATGCCCCTAGATCAATGCTAATAATCTTACATCATCAAAGGAACACTGATCCATGCCTAAATCAAGGGCTTTCTTGTATTCCGAAACAGTAGAATTTTGTAAATGAGTATGGATGAGATAACCATTGTCATGCATCAAATCGACAATTTGTTTTGAGCAATATCGATAACCGAGATGCAGCACATTTGCATTGGTTAATTTCATATACCCTAAAAGCATTCGGTGAATATGATCCAGTGGCATCCAGTCCTCAATTAATTTTGAATTGAATATTAGCCCAATTTTAGAATCTGGAAAAAATTTTCTCATAGTTGGAATAACCGGAAGTTCACTGGATGTAATTTCAATATTGGGGGGATTAATATTATAAATAGATTTTGAAATCCTTTGAACACATTCTTCCTCTATGGATTTTATTTCAATTTCAAGTCTCCCCCTCATCGAAAATCTCTTTAGAATGTCCTCAAGAAAAGGGTATTCCAAAGATGGATCATGAGTATAGTTATGGACGATAACTAAATCCTGATTTTTATTGCACTGAACATCGAATTCAATTCCATCTGCGCCTTTTTGAAAAGCCGATTCAAAAGCTTCAATAGAATTTTCAGGGAAATTTTTTGAATCTCCACGGTGGGCAATTAGCAAAGGTTTCATGTTTTTATTATACAAAAATCCCCCTTTATAGCAATTTATTTATTATTAATGCCCGTCATTCTGATAAAAAGATCTCTTCGATGGTGAGTTTGAATACCGCACTAATTTTAAAAGCCAGGGGTAGGCTGGGGTCGTATTTGCCATTTTCGATGGCGTTGACCGTTTGGCGAGAGACACCCAGCTCCTTCGCCAATTCTGCTTGAGACCAGTTTTTTTCTGCTCTAAGCACTTTGATTTTATTCTTCATGGTATTTTCTCATGGCCCAAAGTTTCCCGATCAGCCATAAAACGACCATCACCCCTGCGATATAAGCACTGTTTATTCTAGGAAACCCAAGGGGCTCTACTAATCCGAAACTGACGACAAGCAAGAGTGTGATCATGAAACTAAAGGCCATGCCTTCAAGCCTTATTTTTCTTTCTAGCTCATCTAACCTAGAGATCGCTTTCACCACACCGAGCCCGAAAAAGATACCAGGAAGCATAGGGGATAAGGCAATCCAGAAATTATTTGGGCCGTCGGGATTACCTTCGACCCAGTTTGAGGAGAATACGAGGAGGCCAATATATAAAATTAGCGGAACGAATATGGGTCGAAGTAATTTTGAGCGTTCTTTTATTCTTTGTAAATCAAACATTTTCTTTTCCTTTTCTGAATGTATTTTATGTAAAGCGTCCTTTACACAGAAGATAGTAAAGCAATGTTGTCTTTTTGTCAAGTGTGCTTTACATTTACTTTTCGTTATTAAGAAAGAAATTTACTGGAACCTTCTGTTTGTTCCAAAAAGCACTATAATAGAAGAAAAACGGAGGTTTTTTATGAGTCATTTTGGGATTAATTCAAGATTTTTGTTTTTTCAAATTTTCAATATTTTCCTATTCCTTGGGGCACCCATTCTTACGATCATCGTACTGTCATTGTTGCGAAAAAGATCGTTGGGTCATACCGCAAAAGCGATTTGGGTTTTGATCTCCTTTGTTCCGATCATGGGTCCACTTGCCTTTTGGATCGTAAACCCTCAGGATGAAGTTGAAAAAGAGTAAATTGCCCAATTTCCAAACAAAGTCTTTAGATTTCATCCTAAAAAAGTTTATGCGGGACCAAATCCATTCGGGGGTGGACTTAAAAGCGCTGCGGCAAAAGATGGAAAAGCGGGACGCAGCTGGTGCTCGCATGGATAAGGGATTTAAGCGGGAAAATTTCTCTATTAATGATTTAAGCTTAGATTGGATTAAAACCTCTTCCTCCTTGGATGAAAGGGTATTCCTATACTTGCATGGCGGCGGATTTTGCTTTCGTACCCCAATCATGCATGGGCAATTCTTAGCCAGCCTTTGCAAAAACACAGCCAGCACGGGGTTGATGCCAGACTATCGTCTGGCGCCTGAACATCTATTTCCGGCAGCTTTTAATGACTGTCTGGCAAGTTATTTGTGGTTATTAGAAAAGGGCTACCAACCGAAAAATATCATTCTGGGGGGAGATTCTGCGGGGGGCGCGTTAAGTCTTGGGTTGCTAATCCATCTGCGGGACGAGGGACTACCACTTCCGGCGTGTGCCATCCTAATTTCCCCAGGGCTGGATCCCACTTTTTCTGGCCCTTCGATGCAAAATAATAAGGAAAAAGAGAACATGTTTACCCCGGACGCCTTGGAAGCTTTTTTCAATGCCTATTTGCCGGACGATTTGCGAGAGGATGAAAGGCTCGCCCTTTTGGACTATGATTACGGAAGTTTGCCGCCGATCCTCATCCAAGCAGGGGGGAACGAGATCTTGCTAGATGATTCGGTTCGGGCGGCAGAAAGAGCGAAGGATGCAGGGGTGGATGTAGAATTGCAAATATTTGAAAATATGTCCCACGTGTTCCAACTCTTTTCTTGGTTACCAGAGACAAAGAAAGCCCGCAAAAACATTATTTCGTTTATCGATCAACATCTCTCTTAAATTTCTGCATTCATTAGTATAATTTTAGGCATGCCAATTCAACTTTTACCCCATGTGTTAAGTGAAAAAATCCCTGAAGATTATATAAACCTGATGGGACATATGAATATCCATTATTATGTGAAAATCTTTAACCAGGCGGCGTTAAACTTCTTCGTGAGTTTTGGGCTTGATGAGGAATACCTTGAAAAAAACCAGGGCGCCGCTTTTGCCCTGGAGCAGCATATTCGATATTTGAAAGAGGTTCGGGAAGGGGATCTGGTACATATCTATCTTCGGGCGCTGGAACGTTCGGAGAAGGCGATCCATTATATGCTTTTCATGGTGCATGATAAAGATGACTCGCTTGCAGCGACCTCCGAAATGGTGAGTGTTTATATCGATAAAAACACGCGGACAACCACGAAATTTCCAAAGGATATCGCGGAGCAAATCGATCCGATACTCTCTGAACATAATAGTCTGAATTGGGATGCGCCAGTTTGCGGGGTGATGGGACCAAGAAAAATATAAACCCTTCGAGAATTATTTAAAATAGAAGAGGCAGGAAAATCTCCTGCCTCTTTTTAATTAGATGTAGACTATTTTATTTCGTAAACAACTGAAACATCGACGCTCAGGTCCATCTCTCCTGCAGAAACTGGCACTTCGGAGGAAGCCATTGCGGAATCCATTGCGGCTCGTTCCATGTAGACCACACCGCCACCCGAAATATGGGCATTGATCGATTGCACTTCACCGAGTTTCCCGCCAGCAGCTTCGACCAAGATCTCAGCTCTGGAGCGAGCATTTTCTACGGCCAAGGCCATTGCATCGGCATAAGCAGCTTCTCGATCTGAAATATTGAAATTGACACCACTAACTGTGTTTGCCCCGGATTCCACTACTGCAGCCAATACCTTTCCGAGAATATCCAGATCTCGGACTTTGACAGACACATTATTGCTGACTACGAAGGTGGTACTTGTAATCTTGCCATCGTTATCATATTCGTTCCTTGGGTAGACACTGAAATTGGATGTTTTGATATCTTCGGGTTCGATCCCAAATTCTGACAAGGTGTCCATCACAGCTTGAATGGCAACATTATTTTCAGCCATGGCTTCTTCTGCCTCAGCATGTTTGGTTTGTACACCGACTGAAATGGTAGCCATGTCTGGGGTTACGGTAATCTTTCCGGTGCCGTTGATTGATACTGTGCGAGTTTCGCTGACTGCGGTACCGCTGGTGGGTGCGCAGGCACTCAGTATCACGGTCAAAAGCAGAATGCCAATTATTAATGTTTTCTTTTTCATTTTTTCTCCTAAAATCATTCGGTGGCCAGCATGATATTGCTGCAGGGCGCACCACATTTATTTACTTCGTCAAATATCGCATCGATCACTGGTTCAACGGCATGAACTTCATTCCCATTTTTCATCATCAAAGTGACCTCTAAATTATGAAGTTGGAATACAGTTTCTACATCTCCCAAATTCAAAATTTCTACAGCAGTTTCCCAATCCACCTCAGTAGGATAGGGAGTCGATTCTCCTATGCCATTACAAGCGGTGAGAAGGATAAACATAAGGGTTAAAATCAGGTAGTTAATAAATTTTCTTTGCAAGGTTTTCTCCTTTATAATCATATCTTATAAACGATGAACCCTTCAAAAAAGTTCCCGGGTAATAGGATATTCAGAAGGTTATGGATAAGAACAATCAATTAAAGAAAACCATATTTTCGATCGGATTATTATTTTCATTTTTCTTGACGATATATGTATTTGTTGACTCCTTTGAAATAAAGGATGCAGCAATTTTTTCAAATTCTCTCTTTGAATTAATATCTAATTCTATACTTCTTCTATGTTTATTTCTTATCGTTTATTATCAATTTTTTAATAAAGGTAAAGAAAGAAATTTGCCTAATAAAACAATAATCATGAGTGTATTAATCGTTTTTTCCATTATCGTGGCGAGTAATTTCTTCATTAATCCTCGCGGCATTTATCCACCCTCGATCTTTCCTGCTTTAGTTACTAATTATCGTAATAAAAAAGCGAATGATTTTACCAACTTAAAAAAATCCCCAGATTTGGTTATTATTGGCAGTTCTCGTGCACTTTCAATTAATCCAGATTATGTAGAAGAACAGACAGGAATAAGTACTTATAATTTTGCGGTTACAGGCACTTATTTGGATGAATACCTAGTGATCATGCGCTATGTTTTTGATCAAAGCAAACTTGATCCCCCAAAGGTAATATTGATTGATCGACCTGGGTTCTGGGTAAATCCAGATTCCACCGCGGATCGTGCCCCTCTCAAATTTTTCCCCTATATTGACGAAGAAAGCCGATCGAAAATATTTATCAATCGAACTGTTGATTTAACCAACCTTCACCAGTTTACTGAAGCAATATATTCCATTCAGTTTTTATTATTTAATCGGGAATATCAGGAAACGTGGACAATATATAATAATGGGTTTGGGCTCCCCCATATAGACGAGTCATTAGGTGAAGCAATAGAAGGCTCCATTTCTGATCGGTTAGAACGAAAACTCTGTGATAACTTTTTCCCAGATGAAAGTATGCCGATCTTAGAAGAGATGGTGTCTTTGGCAAAAGAAAACGCCTCCTCTATCATCTTTTATACCAGTCCAGCCCAGCCAGATTACGTCAAGGCATTAAATGAACGAGTTTATCAAAATGCAACTGAAGGTGAAAAATCACCTTGTGGGCAAATACTATCAGATTTTTACAGGGAATTAGTTGAAAAAAATTCGCAAGTGCATGCCGTTTTTTTTTCCCATCCTAATGATTTTGGTGGCTATTCTGATGAACGTGGTTTTTATGATGGCAGTCATATGACAGAGATAAATAATAATTTGCTAATTAATGCACTGTCCCCAGAAATTATTCAGGCTTATCAAGAGTCGATCCAACTTAGAGAGAGCCAAAACCTACCATGAACCTTCTCAGTAAAGTCTTCCTTCTCGGTTTCCTGCCCCTAAGCACGTTTATTTATTGGAAACTTTTAAAAACGCCGAGAACCAAATTATGGGGATTATTAATTTTTAGTTTTATATTCTATTCTTTCGCAGGATGGCAGTACTCACTTCTTTTGATCGCACTTTCCTTGCTCACCTTTGGGGCAGCAAAGCAGGGATGGTATTGGTTAGGGATCTTGGCTAATTTGATCGCCCTGATATTTTTCAAGTATTGGGATTTTGGGGTGGTGATGTTACGTAGATTTCTCAATGACGTGGATTGGTCACATCTTTTCCCCATCCTGCACCTTGCATTACCCCTGGGTATCTCATTTTACATATTCAAACATATTGCCTATCTATTAGATGTAAAAAACCAGCGTTATCTCCCCACCGACAATTTTCTGGTGTTTTTAACATTCTCTGCCTTCTTCCCCCAAATTAGTGCGGGGCCGATCAGCAATTTCAAGGATACAGGACAACAATTCATTGATCTACCAAATAAATTTGAAAACAAAAATGCCTATAATGCGTTGATTTACATCACCCTGGGCATAGCGAAAAAACTGATTATTGCCCAAGGAATTTCGAGTATTCTTGCCACCGATTTTTACCTGCCAGGCCAGGGCAGCATCCTTGCATTTTGGACTAGCAGTCTATTACAAGGTCTATATCTCTATATGGATTTTTCGGGGTATACCGATATTGCTTTAGGAATCGGGTATTTATTTGGCATTAAACTGCCGGGAAATTTTGACAATCCATTTCTGGCAAAAAACCCTAGCGATTTTTGGAACCGCTGGCATATTTCATTATCCTTATGGTTCCGTGTGTATATTTTTGCACCGATCAGTCGCTATTTCTTAAAAACATGGAAAGGGAGATTTCGTGAATTAGCACAATATGCCGCAAATTGGATAACGATGACATTGGTGGGATTATGGCACGGAGCAAATTCTCAATATCTCATCTGGGGGTTTTTCCATGGTTCGTTTTTGAATTTTCATGCATGGGCGGTGAGAAAAAATTTCAAGTGGGTGGGCACCTGGATAGACAAAACAATCACCCTGATTGGAATAATTTTCAGTTGGCATCTATTTTTTACGGGATGGAAAGAATTGAGAATTACCATTCCGGAGGCCTTCGAAATTAATGGGTTTGGATCTTTTAGGAACCTTTTATCCGAAATTCCACCGCACCTCTTCCCTGTCCTGATAATTTCAATATTAATTAGTTTCTCGGGCTTTGCTGAGGCAATACAATATATAAAAATAAGGTCAAAATTATTTGGCGTTATTATTGGTGCCATTTTAGTTCTCATGATCGCTATGCTGGGAGAGCCATTAAACTTTAATTACGTTCAATTTTAATATTGCAAACATCTGTTCTGGTATAATCAGATTCACTGATTATTTCAAGTATGAGCCCGTTGGAAGGACGATAAAATGGCCTTAGATTTTCAAAAAGTTCGCCAACAGATCAAAGAACTTGGGGAAAACGCACCCCAACGAGAAATAGAATTACGAAAATTACATGATACTGCTGAATTACTGTTATCAAAAAATTCTCCGAACAAAGAATATCTTCAAGATAAGATTAAACGCGCAGTCCAAGCAAAAGAAAATTTTCGATGTGCGATTCCAACTGATGAAGAACTTACCCAGACTTTTCCTTTACCCTTAGAACCCAAAGAAGCGACAATCTTTGCAGTTGATGGTTCACAGATCAATCCAAGTCGGCTTACCAGGGTTGAATATTGCCTGATTAATATTGGTATTTTCAAAATGGTTTATGGGAAAGAGGAGACGCCTAAACCAATCATCAAAACCAAATTATATTATGGTGATGATATTTATTCCTCCAGGGGGGTTTTTACCAATGATGATGTGGCCTTAATCCGAGACATGCAAGAACGAGAAGTTTTAGCGGAACTTGCGGATCAAACAACTGGCAAAGTGTTCACTATTACAGATGGCCCAATTGAACTTTGGGGTACCGAAAATAAGAAAGGTTTACAGTTTGAAAAGTACCTTACCGCCCTCTCTCGATTGCATAAACGAGGGGCTGTAACCGCCGGGTATGTCGATAAACCACGCTCTGATTTGGTTATTCGATTATTAGAATTGGCTGCTCTTGAAGATGATCGTATCAAAGAGGCAGGTGACCATTGGCTTAGAGGAATTAGTGACACTGGACTCTTCAAACCAAAATTAAAGCCTGGTGAAAGGACTGCCTTATTTGGAATTCAAAATGGTTCGGCATCAAAATACAAAGAAGAAACCAAGATACATTTCTTTTATTTAAACCTGAGTATGACCGAAAAACCTTATCTAGCTCGAGTAGAAGTGCCAGCATGGGTGGCAAATGATAAACAAAAGCTTAATGAATTACATGCAATATTATATAAACAAAGTCAAATAATTCATGGTTCTCCTTACCCTTATATGCTACATAGGGCGCATGAAATTGCCCTTGTTTCTTTTGATGAGACAAGACAATTGAATTTGATGGTTGAAGCAGAACTCCTCAACCAAGGGTTAACTATAGGCACTGAATCTGGGAAACAAACTTCGAAAGATTTCTCAGCAAGAAAAATAAAAAGATAAAGGTGAAAGAAATGAGTGTAATCGAAATTGGCCGGATTCTACAGGCTTCAACAACTGAATTTATTGTCGGTTGCCGAATTGACCAATTAACAGCCCCTGGTTTTGGTGATCTCGTCCGTGCCCCCATTGAAAAAGATTTTGCTGTTTATGGATTAATCTATGATATCAGAATTGAAGAGGATGGATTGGTAAGACAAATGGCAACCATAAACCCCATTGAAGCTGCCATTATTGCGGATAACCAAGTCAACCGAATTGTGCCAATCGAGATGAGGGTAATTGTGGTTGGGTATAAATACAAAGGTCAAATTAAACACCAACTACCATCTCGCCCAGCACTGAGTCTCGATTCGATAAATTTATGTAGCAACGAAGAATTAATTGAATTTACCACCGTTGGAGAATTTGATTATTTCCGGCATTTGCTTCGCAACAATGTTTTGCAAGGTAAAGATGCCCCAGTTGGAGAACTCATATCAACCCACCTCAAAAAGGCACAAGATGCTCACGACGAAATTGGTTGGTATGAAAAAGCGTCAAAAGTCATAATTTCTATGCTTAGGGATGACTATATAAGCTTGATGATAATTTTAGAAGCATTATCAAATGCCTTCCCAAATGAGGAAAACGAACATGAGTGAAAATCAAACTCAAAGTGAAAAACCCCATATCGGATATGTCATTAGTGGAGGGTTAAAGGATGGTTTTCATATCCGATTAGAAGTTGATCCTGATAAAGTTCAAGAGGGTGCCTTCGTTGTCACGGAAAGTATAAATGACGAATGGTTGTTTTATGGGTTAGTGGTTGATCTTCAACTAGGTGCTATCGATCCAAGATATGCTGATGCTTCAATCAAAAATCGCCTTTCCAAACCAATCGCTGAACAACTAAATAGTGAAACACTTTATACTAATTTACAAGTAATGCCCGCTCTGATGTTGGAAAAAGGACCAAAACCAGGAACTCCAGAATATGATAAATGGAGAGCCCCCTTTATTGCAGGGTTGAAAGATGAACCACGCCCTTTACCCGTAAAAACTGTGCCTCCTCATCATTCAAAAGTTAGAATGGCTGAGGCGGGGGATATTGCTGAGATCTTTGGGGACACCAATAAGAAAAGTAATTTCGTGATCGGTTATACCCGCGAACAGGGTCATCCGGTTGCTTTGGATATGGAAAAATTCGTGCAGCGCTCTTCGGGTGTTTTTGGTGCCACAGGTACAGGGAAATCTTTCCTTACCCGCTTGGTATTGGCCGGATTGATCCAATATAACAAAGCCTCGGTGATGATCTTTGATATGCATAATGAATATGGCTTTGATGATACTGCTAGTGATACGGGGTTGAAAGTTATTGGCTTGAAATCTAAATTCCCCTCCCGGGTACGAGTGGTTGGATTGGGGGGCGGTGCAATGATTCGCAATAATGTGCCTGATTTCAATCTAGAGATCGCCAGCAGTGATATTACGCCCGAAGATATCGAATTGCTCAGCAGAGAATTGAATCTTAAAGAAACTACGGCGACAACCTTAGATGCCCTCGCCACCACCTTTGGTAGGGATAAATGGTATGCCGCCTTCAAAGAAATGAAAATTGGATCGGTGATCGAAACCGAAGATGGCAAGAAAGTGCCCGCCCCAGATAGTGTGGCTTTTTGGGCCAATAAACATGGGGTGAATGTGATGGCTGCGGAGGGCTTGCATAGCAAACTTCGTCGAGTGTTCGGGTTGGACTATATCGTAGAAAAACCAGCTGCCGACAGTTTGCGCGAGATCATCAAAGCGCTCAAAGCAGGGCAACATATTGTACTCTCCTTTGCGAGACATGAATCGGATTTAGATTATCTTTTGGTCAGTAATTTACTGACGCGTCGAATTAAACAGGTTTGGGAAGATATGGCCAATGATTTCCGCAGTTCGGGGGATGGAGAACCGCGGCCTTTGGTGATCGTGGTCGAAGAGGCTCATAAACTGCTTAATCGTGAAATGGCGTCCCAGACCAGTTTCAGCACTATTGCTAGAGAACTGCGAAAATATTATGTGACCTTATTGATCATCGACCAGCGACCCTCACAAATATATGATGAGGTCATGTCACAATTGGGCACACGCGTTTCCGGGTGGCTGGGGGATGATGATGATATTCGAGCGGTACTTTCTGGCCTTTCAGGACGTGAGGCCTTGCGGGGGATGTTAGCAAGATTACAACCCAAGGAAGAGGTGATGCTGATGGGCTGGGGTGTCCCAATGCCTCTGCCAGTGCGCTCCCGCCGTTATGATGACAAATTTTGGGAAGAGCTTTTAGGGAAAAAAAGTGACAAGAAAAGCGCATTAGATAATATTAAAGAATTGGGTTTTTAGTTAATCCCAATTGGAGGAACAATGGCGAAGAGGGTTGCGATAAGAAAACCGCCGAGGGGTTTCAGTCGGTTTTTTTATCGATTTCCGATACTATTCTATAAATGGGGTTGGGGTGGTTTATTTGGCAAACGGATGCTGTTGCTCAATCATACCGGACGTAAAAGCGGTCTTCCTCGAAAAGCAGTACTGGAAGTTGTCAACCTTGATCCTGAGACCAATACATTCATTATCAATGTGGGATTTGGCCCAAAAACCGATTGGTATCAAAACCTTTTGGCTCAGCCAAATGCCTCCATTATGGTTGGAAAGGAAATGATTGAGGTTCATGCCGCAAGTATAAAAGGGGAGGCAGGTGGAAACTTTTTACTTGGCTATTCGCAACAACATCCGAAAGGAGCCAAGATGATTTCAAAATTGCTGGGCTATGAAGTGGATGGTACAGACGAAGATTGGCGGGCTTTAGGGGAACAATTGATCTTCGTCCAACTCAGTCCAAGATAGTCTATAAAAAATAAAGGAAAGGAGCTTGTCATGAAATTAAGCAAAACCTGGAAAATTATCATTGGCATATTAACAGCCATTTTTACATTATTGCCGATTCTGTTCTTCCTTCTTGGAATGGGCATTATGATATCCACATTCAGCATGTCAGGGAACCCGCGGGCTGAACCCACCGCCGGTTTCATGATCATGTTCTTCCTCATCATGATCGCGCAATTCGCATGGATATTTCTCCGACTAGGATTGATCTCCTTTTATCAGGTGCATGCGATCCTCAATGATAAGGGCTCTAAAATTTATCGGATTCTGCTATCGGTGGGAAACTTTATCTTCCCCTTCATTAGTCTGCCAATCTATTACTTTATCTTTATTTTTCCAGATGAGACGCCCAATTGGGCATTAGAAGAGCCCGTATTGGCTGTCGAGGAAATAGTAGAAGTAAAACCGAAAAAGGCAAAACCAAAAGCCAAGAAAAAGGCCACAAAAAAGAAAACAGGGAAATCCGCTGAATAATCTCACCCACCTTCCCTTTAGACTTCCCGGAAAGATCTATCGCAGCCCGATGCCCTACGGCAGTTTTGACGAAGGCTTCACTACGATGGAAGAATATAAAAAGGCGGGAATAAACACGGTGGTGATGTTGACCTCGGACGAGGAAAACTTTGAACGCAGCGGGTTAAACCTAAAAAAACTCTACGCGGAAAATGGCATCGAGGTCATTTACCTCCCGATTGTTGATTTCGACGTACCTAAAGAAGATTCGGGATTGGAAGACGCCTTGCAATTGGCTGTGGCTCAGGCAGCTGAGGGAAAAAATCTGGCGGTGCATTGTTATGCCGGCAGGGGGCGCACGGGCATGTTCGCTGCCCTGCTTGCCCGCCGGATTCTGGGGCTAGACGGCCAGAAAGCAATCGAATGGGTGCGCCAATACTTCCCTGCAATTGAGACGGATGCGCAAGCGAAACGGGTGGTTGAGGATGAAGGCAGGGATTGCTCGTGTTAATATAAATATCTATTTTTGGAGATTATCTTTTGGTAAAAAATCCTTTAGTATCAGTTTTAATGACTAGTTACAATCAAGAAAATTTCATCGAAGAAGCAATGCTATCAGTAGTTCAGCAAGATTACGAAAACCTGCAAATAGTTGTCAGTGATGACGGTTCTACAGATAAAACCCCTGAGATTCTAAAAAAAATAGCTCAAAATTTTCCTGAAAGATTAGAAGTCTATTTACATAATGAAAATTCTGGGAGTACCAAAAACTACAATTTTTCTTTGTCAAAATGTCGTGGAGAATATATATGCTATTTAGATGGGGACGACGTCATGTTTCAGGGAAAAATATCTAAACAACTAAAATTTATGCTCGCTCACCCAGAATATATTCTCAGCTATCACAATGTTGAAGTGTTTGAATCTGACACTCCAAATAATTGCTATTTGTGGGATCAAAGATTTGGTTCAAGAACTGGAACGGCGAAAGAAATAATTCAATTTGGCAATTTTCTTCCCTCATTATCAATAATGTTTAGAAAAAATCCCAGCATCTTTTTCAATGAAAATATTTCATTAAGCCCTGATTGGTTATATTGGATTGATTTATTAGTTGCCGTCAATGGTGAATTTGGATACATAGACCAGGTGATGGGTCGATATCGTCGACATAAAAACAATTTGACTTTGGCATGGACAAAGAAGATTGAAGATCAAATACTCACTTTAAGTTTTATTTCATCTCAATACCCCCAATATAGGGAGGAATCTAAAAAACGGCTTGCAGAAATATTTTTAATTAAATCCTTAAATTTATTTAGAGAAAGAAAAATAATCCACGAAATGAAAACATTTTTTAGAAGTTTAAAGTTATATTTTCCTAATATCCTTTTAATCTTTAGATTACCCTTGCGTGAATCAGTTTTTTTTCTTAGATCTAAAATGAAAACAGATAATTTGATAAAAAGTTTATTTATCAAATAACCCAAATCGCGAAATTAAGATTTGTAAAGTCTCAAACGTTATTTCTCTCAAATCAAGTTGAAATTATTAAAACAGTTTCGAAAAGGAAATTTCCATATGGAAAAAAAGTATGATGTGATCATTATTGGATCGGGAGCTGGAGGATTAGCCGCCGCGGTCCCGCTAGCTCAAGCTGGGAAATCTGTTGCTGTATTTGAAAAACACGAAGTCCCTGGAGGATGGTGTCATTCTTTTACTTTGGAAAGTTATCGTTTTAGCCCGGGTGTGCATTATATTGGCAACCTGCAGCCCGGCGGCACGCTAAGAAGCATATACGAAGGCTTGGGCGTTTCCAAAGACCTATCCTTTTGTGAGATCAACCCCGAAGGCTATGATCATATTATTGTGGGGGAAAACCGATTCGATATCCCTAAAGGGAAAGAAAATTACATCAATAAATTAAAAGAAACCTTTCCCCATGAAGCGCAGGGCATCGAGGCATATTTCAAGGCAGCAGATGATATGATGTGGAAAGTTCGCGATCTAGGAAGGATACGAAAACTTAAAATTTCTAGAATCTTCAAAAGGGCTGGTCCCCTACTCAGATGGGGATTTAGATCTGCTCAGTCTATGATCAATCATTATTTCTCTGATCCCTTTCTAAAGGCAATTCTCTTAGGGCAATCTGGAGATCACGGCATGCCCCCCTCAAAAGTACCTTCCCTGCTAAATGCGGGCATTGCAAACCATTATTACAACGGCGGCTATTATCCGTTGGGGGGCGCATTCGCCATCCCAAAAGCTTTTGTGCGTGCGCTCAAGAGGGCAAATGGGGAAATCTTCTTAGACACCGGTGTAGAAAAAATACTTATTAAAGATGGCAAAGCAATTGGTGTGAAATTAGAAAATGGGGAAACCGTTTTGGGATCGAATATCATTAGTAATGCTGACCCACATGTCACCTATGGAAAATTGGTTGGGTTGGAAAATATAAGCCGGAAATTAAAAAGAAAACTTTCTCGTGTCAAATATTCAACTTCTGCGCTAAGCTTGTTCTTTGCGGTGGATATGGATCTCAAAGAATTGGGCCTTGATTCTGGAAATTACTGGTTATACCAAAATAGCAACCTAGATAAGATCTATAAACAAGGACAGACCTCCCATATACTTGAATCAAAAGAAGCACCGGCATTATTTTTGACTGTCACGACTTTAAAAGACCCCTCAAAAAAACATAGCGGGCATCATACCTTAGAAGCCTTTGCTTTCGTTTCCTACGAAAAATTTAAAGATTGGGAAGATGAAACACCTGGAGATCGTGCATGGGAATATCAAAAATTAAAAGAAGATCTGACCAATAAAATGTTCTCCGGGTTAAACAAACTAGTTCCTGGTATTAAAGATTACGTCGTTTTTAGCGAATTGGGCACACCCTTATCTAATAAACATTATGTCAATTCTACAGAGGGAAACTTATACGGCATTGAAAAAAGCAAATCACAATATGGACCTTTCGGTTTTCCCCTGTCTACAGAGATTGATGGTTTATATATGTGCGGGGCAAGCACCAAAGGTTTTGGGGTCTCTGGGGCTACGAATACTGGGTTGGACGTCGCTGCAAAAATATTAGGGAAAAAGAGGTATGAATTACTCACTCAAGAAGGACCTGAACTAAAAATATATCCTTCTGAAAATACGGATCAATGGCCGGCGCATTTGCAGAAAAATTTCAAATAAAAAATCGCCTGCTATAAATATTCTGAATTCCTAATAATTAAAGATCCTGAAATCTATTAGAATGCAATTTATTATGAAATAATTTAGATAAATCAAATAGGAGTCTCTCCATGTCTAAAAATAAAACCCGCCCCACAGATATAAATGTGATTAAATTCCTGGAATACAAAAAACATCCCCTACCAATCGTTTGGTTTTGGAAAGCCCACCGCTGGATTTATCGCAAAAGTGGTGGGAAGATTGGCGAGGGCCAGGGGAAATTAAAGAATTTGATGTTTACGACCGCGGGTCGAAAATCTGGAAAGCCGCGGGATATTGTGATCACTTATTTTGAGATAGAGGGCAAACTCCTGATTATTGGGTCAAATTTAGGGTCTCCCAGACACCCGTTATGGTATCTCAATCTCAAAGCCAACCCAGAGGTTACCGTGCAAATCGGCACGGAAGTGAAATCTATGATTGCCCGGGAGGCGGTGGGAGAAGAAAGAGAACATCTTTGGAATGAGGTGGTCTCAATTGAAAAAGCTTATGCGAGCTATGGGAAAATAATCGAAAGGCAGATTCCGGTAATTATTTTTGAGGATATTGGGTAACAAAAAAATTTATCTACGAGAAAAAAATCTAATAAGGATCAATTTATTTTTTCGATAATACTATTGATCATTTAATCCTTTTCCTTTTAGAATTTTCGGGATAGCTTTCTCAACCCTAGCCGCCCGAGTCTTGGACTGTTTAGCCCCAGAAAAATGAAGATTGTAATATCTTTGCCGTCCAGGGGTTAATGCTTCAAAAGCAGTTTTCAGAGCGGGAAGATCATCTAGTTGCTTTTGGAATTCCTCAGGATAAATTAATTCGTTTTTCTGTTTGAAATCTACTTTCAAGTCAGCTTTTTCAATTTCAATGGCTTCATTAATATATGCTTTCAGGATAGATTCCATTTTATTGATTTCTTGCAGATTGGTGAACCGGATTTGGCGCGCCGACTGTACATTCTCGGTTTGTTGCACCAGAATATTATAATGATCTTTTAATAAAGCGCCTTTGAAGAAAAGCAGCGCGCAGTATTCTTTAAAGCCCTGGATAATTACGATATTGCTTTTTTCAAATATGTAACAAGGCTTTCCCCACTTTAATTCTTCGGTAAGAGGGCAGTCTAGTAGAATCCCTCTTAATTTTACCGATTCTTCCGGCCAATTTTTGGGATTACTAAAATAAGTATCAAGGTTTGGGTTCTTTTTATTCATTGAAATTACCGATCATTTAATCCTTTTCCATTTAGAATTTGCGGCATGCTTTTTTCTACTCTGGCCGTGCGTGTTTTGGATTGTTTAGCTCCAGAAAAATGGAGGATGTAATGTCTTTGCCTTCCTGAAGTCAATGCGTCGAAGGCGGTTTTGAGTGCAGGGTTATCATCTAGTTTCTGTTGAAATTCCTCGGGGTATATGAGATCTGAAGGCTCAATCACAGGGACTTTCAAACCGGCTTTTTCCACTTCAACGGCTTCTATAATATAAGCTTTCAGGATGGGTTCTATTTCAAGAATATCTTGCCGATTGGTGAATTTGACCCATCTCCCAGATTTGGTGTTCTCTCCTGGTTGAATTAAAATATTTTTGGCATCCTTTAATAATGCCCCTTTAAAAAAGGATATGGCACAGGATTCTTTCAATCTATTAATCCCCACAATATTCTTGTTCGCATCCGTGTATATAGGCACGCGCCATTTCAATTCTTCGGTAAGCCCACAGTCAAGAATAATCATTCTCAATTTTTTTAATTCTGCCTGCCATTTATTGAGATTAGCAAAATATTCATCGACTTTGGGATTAAATTTGTTCATAATGTGGGCCTGTAAAAATTACCGTAAAAAGTTTTTACATTTTTAATATCATGAAATAATATCTAGATATTATATATCCGAATTCGGAATTCCTTTCAATGGCAATTTCCAAAAACGTTTATATTTCATGCTGCCTAATTGTGGCAATTTTGGATCGCGAGAATAAATTCAAGATAATTTTTTCACTTTTCATGGACCCTGTGGGTGCGAATATGCCGGTTTGAGAATTAAAATTATTAATAGAAAAATGTTATCATATCAAGATTGTGGGGGTAAAACATTAATCTGAAACGCAGTTATTAGTAAATATTTCTCCATCTTCAATTTCCTGTTGAAGATGGTTTGTGTAATAACTAATATCTTCGAGGATATCAAAATTCGTTTCTAAATATGTATTAAACAATAGACGAAACGTGTTTACTGGAGTGATCGTCTCATATAATGAGACATCACTTTGTGCTGGCAGATAATAAGTGTTTAGGATGGGCATACGGGACTCTTTGGGGGAAAGAGGCCAACCATGATCACTTTGGATAATGATAATAGGCGGTTCATCTGAAGTAGATAAAATTGAATCAATAATAGACAGTAATTCGGAATTTAAGTATTTTACAGAGTTAATATAACCTTTTTCCATATCTTTCTCTTCTGGGATCAGCTCCCCATCTGGAGAAAAAATGAATGGATCGTGTGGAACCATAATATGGGCATATACAAACTTTGGTGATTGGTATAGATTTGCAATTAATTTTAAGTTTTTTATCAATGAGGTAGTTTTTTCATAACGAATGTTCAAAGGAGCAGCCGTTATTTTTTCGTAAATTGAGTCTGATATCGCACCTAAACCATCAGTGAGAATCAATGTTGCAGAGGTTTTTATTAGCATGAATTCAAAATCCGAAAATGTATATTGTAATTTGTCGTTTGAAGAAAAATCTTTGAGATATACATCGGAATCAATTACCATTGTTCTGCTAAAGTCATTGTCTAATACAATTGTTGTATAGCCATGTTCATTTAAAATATCCCAAATATAGGCATCATTAAAAGCATCATGGTACGCTTCATCCTTAGTTTCCAAATAATCCAAATTCAAGGTCGATGTTACAGATAAAAATGTCCAAGAGTAGTTTGTGAGGCTGCAATCAGCTATATAGAACCCTTCATTTTCTAGTTTCTTTAGGAACGCTGAGTTGTCAAAATTAAATTGATCCATCAAGACATCTCCCCTTGAATACCCATCGGCAACAATGTAATAAATATCAGGAGAATTGTCTTTATACGACTCCCGCGGTGGATGATCGTTTGACGGAATTAATTGTATAAACCCCGAGATTATTTGAAAAGAAGAAAATACTACTAATAATAATCCTACAAATGATATGAAATCCACAAGCCAGGGTGCAACCTTGCTGGATTTTTTTACTTGAAGATACGCGAGAATAAAAAGACCAATCCAAATAGGGATCAAGAATCTATGCCGCAGATTTTCACTTAATTCATAGATATGTCCATAAGTGAAAAACAAAATACTAATGATGGCCGTTAAAGTTAAGGCTTTTTCAGCATTTTTATTAAAGGTTTTGTATAAAATTAGGTAAAGGGAAATTATGATCGCAATAGATAAAAATATTGGTCTGAAAATATCGTAAAAACGAATAAAATCTTTATTGTAATTATAGAGAAAAATTATTGGATAGATTCCAAATCCGATTGAAAGGATGAGATTTTTTATTTTCATGGTCCTGTTTATTATTCAAAATCCTTATTACTCTTTGTATATTCTTATCTCAGATATGATCTATTTCTAATCAAACCCGACCTTAATATTCCTTGAAAAAGAATCAATGTGGGAAGAAAGGTGTAATAAACCCGTTGTAATTCGCAATAAATGATCTCGTCATTTTTTTATAATTATAATTCTTTTCAAAAGGAATTGGAGAAAAGAGAAAAATGATCACCATATAATGAACTCTTTGAAAGAGTATACAAAGGGTAAATTAACGCATTTAGAAAAAATCAGTAAAATATCAATCATAAGAGGTCGTCACCATACATATAAATTTAAATTGGATAAGCATACACAATAAGGGTAAATCCCATAGCCGGTTGATCAAACTTTTGAGATATTTTTTATACTTATCTGATACTCTTCTTTCTCCAATTCAGTGTCAGACTATATATCCTCGGTAAACCTCCCCTACTGATTCCTTATCCATTCCTCTATCTCATTTAAGGTCTTCCCACAGTAATCTTCCCCCATCTCACTCAAACGGCAGCTGTCAAAACGTAATTGCAGGTCCATCGTGTCGATCTCCTGCTCATTAGAGATAAAGACCAACTGGGTCTCTTTTTTCCTCTCTCCCCGTGGTTCTCCTAAACTAAGGGTCACTCTACTACCAGAAAGCTGCAAGATACCCCGCCTTTCCGGCACTTCTCCCAAATAGATAAATCCTTTTGCTCGGAGGATAATGCTTGGCAAGGTATAGATCACATCTTTTAAAGCATCAAACGATAGGGCTTCCTCCGACACATAATTCCAGGTGTAGAATTCAGATGCATGACCTGCCTGACCCGTGCTATGTTCAGCTGGATGATGAACCTGCACCCGACTCTCTAATTGATCAAGTGCAAAACTCCCTGTATTTAATAGGATTTCTAGCGGAATATTGCCAAAAGCACATTCTAGGATTCGCGCCATAGGCACGATCCTTTGTACCCAATCTCGCACCAACTCTATTTTATCCGCATCCACCAAATCAATTTTATTCAACACCACCATGTCGGACATGCTCACCTGGTCACGGGCCAATGCCCCGGCCTGTCCCGTCAACCCTAAGACTTGGTCCGTATCGATCATTCCTAAAATCGTATCCACCCGAATGTACGGCTGAAGGGGTTTTAGCAAAAAAGTTTTCGCAATTTCTGCAGGATACGAAATCCCACTTGCCTCGATCACGATCATTTCTGGAATCGGATCACGTGCCAACAAACCCAGTACCGTGTCCAATAAGTCATTTCGAATCGTGCAGCAGATACAACCATTTTCTAAACTAATCAGATCTTGACCCTCTACATCCGTCACCAGCTGACTGTCAATATTGATACTCCCAAAATCATTCACCAAAACTGCAATTCTCAAGCCATGGTTCCCATTCAACAGGTTATTTAGAAGCGTCGTTTTTCCCGATCCTAAAAATCCCGTCAGGATGATCACGGGGACGGGTTCTGGCGGCACTGGAATTGTATGTAGATCAAGCTCTTTGAAGAATTTTGACATCGATTAGAGTATACGGTATTTAGAAAATATCAGGAATAGGGTTTTTGAAATTCATAGAACAAATTATAGAACATAAATAGAACAAAATAGTTAAAAATCGCAAATAATATTGCTTTTTTACCAAAAATTGCTCAAAGTTAGAGGGAAAATGGGGGTTGACACCGCTAGCTTTTTTGTTCTATAATAGGGCTATTGATTAGAACGTCTGTACTATCCATTTACAACAAGAAGGATTTGGAGGTTTCAAATGGCAAGCAAACTAAAGAGTTTTACAAAAGTGCTACAAGGTAAACGCCCCCAACGCGGATTGGTCTGGGGCGCCCTTATTCTCGGGGCATTATTGGCCTTTGAGATCTTTAACTACAGCACAACAGATTTCGCAATGACCGATCTATTAGGGGATCTACGTTTCGCCGGCATTCGTTGGGCAACGATTTTAGCAATCGCTTTCTGCGGCATTGACTTTGCCGGAATAGCTCGTCTATTCACTCCCGAAAAGGGTGCTGAAGACCCCATGGAAGTATGGTACCTGTTCGCTGCATGGCTACTCGCGGCTACAATGAACGCAATGCTTACATGGTGGGGCGTATCGATTGCAGTTCTTTCCCAAGGTTCATTAGGAAACGCTGTGGTCTCTCGTGAATCCCTAATCAAGATCGTGCCGATCTTCGTGGCAGTGATGGTTTGGTTGATCAGAGTGTTGATCATCGGTACTTTTTCAGTGGCGGGCGGACGTATTTTTAGCCAATCTGACGCTCGAAAACCCCGCAAACGAAGTAATGTTCGAAAACCAAGCTTTGGCAATTCAGTACCACAACCATCCTTAAACTCTTTCCGAAGAACTCCGGTAGCAAGAAGCGCCTCCGTAGCACCAAAGCCTTCTTACAGGCAGGTCGCAAAGAGTCGCAGCCCGCAACCTGAATTAACCTATGAACCGGTCAACATGAAATCAAACTCAGGAAATTCTTACGACAATTCCCGAAGCTAAGCATGATTAAAAATTGATGGATACTTATTACCAAGACTCAGAAGAATTTCCCGAAACTACCTCCAGATCCATTTCTGGGGGTAGTTTATTTTATAACATTGCTCCTTTACTTTTTGTTGTAATTGGAGCGATCATTATTTTGATATTTGGAAAAACAAGTCTCGAAACTACTGATCAGAACTATTTAGAAAATTCAAGTATCAATAAACTGGAAATCGCTTCTTTTTTTGTGCCAGAAATACATCATTGGGAAGCAGATATCTTGGCATGGTCGGAAGAATGGAATCTAGATCCGAATCTAATTGCTACGGTAATGCAGATCGAATCCTGTGGGTATTCTCAGGCTGAATCCTATGCAGGGGCCATGGGGCTATTCCAGGTGATGCCATTTCATTTTTCTGAACTAGAGTATCCCTTTGAAATCCAAACCAACGCTAAACGTGGTTTAGGCTACCTGCAAAAAGCATTTCAAACCCACCAAAGTGTGCGCTTAGCATTGGCAGGGTATAACGGGGGAATATCAACAGCGGGGAAAGACCAGAGTTTATGGCCAGATGAAACGATACGATATGTCTATTGGGGAGAAAATATCTATCAAGAGGCCATATCGGGCCTAAATGAGAGCCCTACGCTGAATGAATGGCTCAATGCAGGGGGAGCCAGCTTATGTGCCCAAGCTAATGCCCATCTCGGATTAAAATAAAAAAAAGACCCCAATAAAATGGAGTCTTTTTTAGTTATTGATAGAAAAACTAGGCAAGTTCTACAGTTGCGCCAGCTTCTTCCAATTTTTTCTTTGCTTCTTCTGCAGCGTCTTTTCCAGTTTGTTCCATAATCTTGGAACCTGCTGCTTCTGCGAGGTCTTTTGCTTCTTTCAAGCCAAGGCTTGTCAATTGGCGAATAACCTTGATGACTTCGATTTTCTTGGGACCAGCGTCTTTGATAACAACATCAAATTCGGTCTTTTCTTCAACAGCTTCAGCGGCAGGACCAGCGGCGGCGACGGCAACAGGAGCAGCAGCAGAAACGCCCCACTCTTCTTCTAATTTTCCTACTAATTCAGCAGCTTCAATCACGCTAAGCTTACCGAGTTCTTCTACTAATTTATCTAGATCAGCCATTTCTAATTTCCTTTTTGTTTTTAATAATTAATTTAATTTATGCAGCAGCAGGTGCGGAATCAGCTCTTGATTTAACAACTTGAGCTAATGAACGACCGGGTTCTGCAAGTGTGCGTACCAGCTTAGATGCTGGAGCAGAGATAACGCCCAAAAGTTGACCACGAACCACGGGAAGTGGCGGGAGTTCAGCTAAAGCTTTGATCTCATCAGCGGACATATGTACGCCATCCATGAAACCACCTTTTATCTGAACAAATTCGTGATCTTTTCCAAAGTCTTTAATTGCTTTTGCAACGCCAGGTGGATCTTCAAATGCGACGCCAATTGCAGAGCTGTTGACGAAATATTCGTCTGGAGCTTCAAGTTTAGCGGATTCAAAGGCACGTTTTACTAACGTGTTTTTAACCACATGAAACTCTCCGCCAGCTTCGCGAATTTTTGCACGCAACTCATCGATCTGGGGCATGTTCAAACCGATATATTCGGTGAGAACTACAGCTTCAGACTCTGTGAGCCACTTCTCATATTGAGCAATCACTTGTTGTTTACGTTCTTTTGATAATGCCAACGACAAACCTCCTTTCTATAAAAATAAGTCTTTACCTTCAGAAAAGGTAAAGACTTATTTTTTCTGTCATATGGCATTTGCCATTTATCAGCTTTATAAGTCCATCACCTCGGCAGGTCATTAAGCCAAATCTTGGCACCTGCTGTCTTTAGCGAAGGTAAACGGTTGAAATTGTCCAACCAAGAAAAAATTATACCACAACTATACGAGTTGTATTAATCTTCTAAAGTCATTGCGAAAGCCAGGTTAGGATCGATGATAATCCCAGGACCCATTGTACTCGCTAGGGTAATTCTACGTACATACGCGCCCTTTGCGGATGCAGGACGTGCTTTTTTGACGGCCATCATCAATGCGGCTAAATTTTCAACCAACATGTTTTCTTCAAAGGATACTTTTCCAATAGGAACATGTAAATTAGCTGTTTTATCTACACGGAACTCCACACGCCCGGATTTTACTTCGCCGATCGCTCTGGGGAGATCTTCGTCCCGAACCACAGTACCAGCTTTCGGGTTAGGCATCAGTCCGCGAGGTCCTAATACTCGACCTAATCGCCCGGCTTTACTCATCATTTCCGGAGTGGAAATGGCAACATCAAAATCTGTGTAGCCATCTTGAATTTTCTTCAAACTTTCATCATCATCCACGATAATGTCTGCCCCGGCTTCTTTTGCCATTCGGGCGCCATCACCTTGGGCAAAAACCAATACTCTGATCTCTTTTCCTAAACCGTGGGGTAAAGCTACTGTATCTCGAACTTGTTGATCGGCATGGCGGGGGTCTACACCTAAACGGATATGTAATTCTGCGGTGCCGTCAAATTTTGTATATGAAATTTCTTTCATCAGCTTTATTGCTTCTTCGGGTGAATGGAGCTTCATATGCTCTACTTTCTCTTTTGCAGCCCGATAATTTTTTCCTTGTGGTGCCATACCTTCTCCTTAGTGGTTTTAACGGATGTGTTTGCATCCTCCCACAAAATGCTTCTAAATTAGCCTTTAACTTCAATGCCCATATTGAGGGCTGTGCCTTCGATTTGTCGCATCGCAGCTTCAATGTCTAAGGCATTTAGATCGTTCATTTTTGTTTCTGCGATCTGGCGTACCTGATCTTTGGTTACCGTTCCAACTTTTTCTCGGTTGGGTTCGCCGGAACCTTTTTCAATGCCAGCAGCTTTTTTGAGTAAATATGCCGCAGGGGGACTTTTCAGCACAAATTTGAATGAGCTATCTTGAAATACGGTGATCTCTGCAGGAAGAATTTCACCCATCCGACTTGAGGTACGGGCATTATATTCTTTTGTGAACTGCATGATATTGATGCCGTGGCTAGCAAGTGCCGGACCAATGGGGGGTGCGGGGGTTGCTTTCCCAGCTTCAATTTCGAGCTTAATTATTGCTTTAACCTTCTTTGCCATTACTACTCCTTAGTGGTGTTAGCGGGTTTTTGACACCCTCCCACATATTAATAACCTAATGAATTAGGCTTTTTCAACTTGTAAGAAATCTAATTCGACAGGGGTTTCTCTGCCGAAGAAATTCACCATCACACGAACTTTTGCCTTGTCCATATCAATGTCATCTACGGTGCCGCGGAAATCATTGAAAGGCCCATCAACAATTCGAACTCTTTCGCCTTGGCGGAAGGTAACCTTGATTCTTGGCGCATCGGCTTCCATTCTCTTGATGATCTTTGAGACTTCTTCTTTTCTTAGGGGAATGGGGTCATTGCCCATTCCAACAAAACTGGTCACACCGGGGGTATTTCTCACGACGTACCAGGATTCTTCATTCATAGTCATATTCACCAAGATATACCCTGGGAATACTCGTCGTTCAACAGATTTACGTTTTCCTTCTTTGACTTCGATTTCTTCTTCAGTGGGGACTACTACATCAAAGATGAAATCTTTCATGTTCATTGTTTCAATGCGTTGTTCAAGATTATGTCGAACTTTATTTTCATACCCTGAATAGCAGTGAACTACATACCAGGCTCGACCATCATCGCTTTCATCATCCCCGACATTGAAATCAACCGCATATTCTTCGTCAGCTTTTGCTTCTGCTTTTTTAGCTCTTTCTTCGTCGGCTTTCTTTTTTGCTTCGGCCTTAATAAAAAGGTTGTCCGAAAGCTCTTCTTTTTCTTTTTCTTCGACCCTTTCTTCTAATCCAGCAAGCATTTCTTCTGGAATTACGGGGACGGTTTCTGTTGTTTCAGCTTCTGCAGTATTAACAAAGGGGTTATCTGCAATATCTTCATCGGTAATTGATGATTGGGGAAGTTGAGATTCTTTATTCGCTTCTTCAGATGATTCTTCTTCAGCCTCAGGGGTTTCCTCTGTGCTCTCTGGTTCTTCTTCGGGTTCTGGAGACGCGACTTCATTTTCTGAAATCGATTCTTCAATTTCAGGAGTTTCATTGGTGATCACAGGTTCATCCGTTGATTCTGGAGACGCGACTTCATTCTCTGAAACCGGTTCTTCGATTTCAGGAGTTTCCTCATCAGGCATTTCAATTGGTTGATCGTCCATCGAAAACATTTATCACACCTTCCTGGCGTTGAACACTCGCCGGAATTTACAATCTTTACAAATTGAAAATGATATCAAATAACTGGAAGAAAACAAAATCCAATCCACCAAGTAGAAGCGCCATAACGATCATAACGATTACCACTACTTTTGTTAGGCTGATCGCCTCACGACGGGTTGGCCAACTAACCTTCCGTAACTCTCCCGTTGTCTCACGGAAAAATCGGGTTAGGGCATTTGTTTTTCTTCTTTTGGCTACGGTATTCTTCGCCACAAATACACTCCTCAGGTTAATCTTTCAATGGCTAAAACGCCGCATTACGCGGCGTTGCCTTTATAAAAGGCAGGCGAGGCAGGAATCGAACCCACAACCTACTGTTTTGGAGACAGTTGCTCTGCCTAATTGAGCTACTCGCCTACATACAAATTGGCTTTAAGCCAATCTAACTAGCGCGTTTCTCGATGCAACCGATGTTGACGACAACGCGGGCAATATTTATTGAATTCAATCCGGCCTGGGTCATTCCGGCGGTTCTTTTCAGTGGTGTAATTTCTTTCTTTACACTCAGTGCATGCCAGAGTAACTACAGGTCGACTTCCTCTTTTGCCAGACATATATATACTTCCTCTAATAAAAATTTGGTGACCCCACCTCTAAAAGTTGAGGCCACCAATGAATACCACTGTGCAATTATAATCGAAATCTTAGTCCAGAATTTCTGTGATGACGCCAGCGCCGACGGTTAGTCCGCCTTCACGAATGGCGAAATTGCCACCTTGCTCTAAGGCTACCGGGGTGATCAAGTCTACTTGCAAGTTGACATTGTCTCCAGGCATAACCATTTCC
>JABJGH010000001.1 GCA_018662365.1 Chloroflexota bacterium
ACAGGGTGGTAACAGTTTCGATCGATCAAATGACCTTCAAACATCCGATAAAAATTGGGGATGTTATTATTCTTGAAGCAGAGTTGAGTTACGTGGGGCGCACATCCATGGAAGCTGAAGTACACGTCTATGCTGAAAATCCAATAAAGGGGCAAAAATGGCATACAAATACCGCATACTTAGTGTATGTGGCCTTGGATGATGATGGGAATCCGGTCGAGGTACCCCATTTAATTGCTGAAACAGAAGAGCAAAAAATCAGAATGATTCATGGTGTCGAAAGACAAGAATATCGATTAAAACAAATAGATAAATTTCAACCACGTGAAACAGCATAGATTAGATTTTGAGAGAAAACCCAAGATTAAGGATTTCAGATGGCAAGAATTCGTGTAATAGCAGGTGAGGCTAGAGGTGTTAAACTAGCAGCAGTCCCTGGGGATATCACTAGACCCATCACCGACAGAGTAAAAGAATCTTTATTTAATATTTTGCATCAGGATATGCCAGATTGCAGCTTTTTTGATCTTTTTGCTGGCACTGGAAGTATTGGCATAGAAGCATTAAGTAGAGGTTCAAGATTTGCTCGGTTTAACGACATCCATCGAAGTGCAATTAATACAATAAAAAGAAATTTAGAGGTTACAAAATTACAAGACAGAGCGGAAGTTTTGCAAATGGATGCTTTTACTTTGCTTTCAAAAGACCCAGATCATAATTTTGATTACCTATATATTGCTCCACCCCAATATAAAGAATTATGGAATAAGACACTTGCTATCTTGGATATAAATCCTAATTGGTTGGTTGAGGATGGGTGGGTAATTGTTCAAATCGATCCCAAAGAATATGGGGAAGTTGAAATGAATAATTTCTCTCTTTTTGATCAAAGAAAATACGGCAGAACTTTGTTGTTATTTTATGAAAGAGTCGGTTAGTATGGGATAGCCAATAGATTAATATTTACAGATTCTGGGGGAATATTACTTAGGTTTGTTTTTATACGGTTTTGTTTTTTCATTCCCCGACGTATTCTCTTTTTTTTCTGATTTCAATGATTTTGAAGTCATAACTGTTTTAATTTGCATATCCGTTGATTCTATTAAAAATAGAATTGGGGTGTTGGCTAACCGAATAGTATCCCCCGATTTGAGTACAGATTTTTCTATCCGTAAATTATTTAAAAAAGTTCCCCCGGTGGAATTTTTATCGATCAATATATAATTCCCCTTTTTAAAATGAATTTCAGCATGGAATCTAGAGATCATTGATTCTTGAATCACAAAATCGTTTTCTAGCTTTCTACCAATTTTTGAAACAATTTCCCGAATAGAAAATATTTGAGAATTTGCTACAAGATAAGCATTTTTTGTGATCGTTTTATTTTTGGTTTTCAAGATTAATCTCAGTTAAATATTTATATTTTGTCACCCTATATATTTTTGAGAATTTTAGAAGAGGATTGAATAATACAGTCAGTAATAATAAATTTTTAAAATGCCCAAAAATAAATATTTACTTTCTACTAATATACTATATCTAAAAAATTCCTTAATAGCAATAGATTCAATATAGACAATTGTACTGAGAAGTTACGAAAATCTGATTTGTAAATTTTCCTCAGAATTATAATGATATTGAGCATAAATGACAGGATCATTTTCTGCGCGAGTAATTATCTTTGGAATCAATATTGGTAAATCTTCTACCAAAGGTAATTTGGCGACCAATCCGATATCAATCCATTCCGGAGTGCCTTCATCAGATTCTTTTACCTGCTCATCATTAACGGTTCCACGGAAAACAAGCATACCAATACCAGTGGATTGCTGCGTGTCGATCGTAATTACTGCGCATAGCCACGGATTAATCAAGATTAACCCGGTTTCTTCCATAAATTCCCGGTGTGCAGCCTCTAAAACACTTTCCCCTTTTTCAATATGCCCACCAATGCCATTATATAAATCCGGCCAAATTTTCTTGTTTGGGGACCCTTTTAATAGTAATACTTTATCCCCGCATGTAACAAATATTAACACACGGGGAATAATTTTATATCTGTCTTCAAACAGACCTTGTTCAGTTACCGGCATCAATCTGCGAGATCAGAAACGTCTTCCTCAGAATCCACCTCAAAAATCTTGAGGTAATCAGATAAGTTGGGTTTTACTTTAGGGATGGATACGAATTCATTTACATAATCCATAGTATTTTCAATAGCAAGGGAAGTAAATAATTGAGTGAATTGTTTTTCCCAAGCATCGGTGATTTTTTCAATAACATCTTCGGGTAAACTCATAATTTCTTTTTTAAATTCACCAAATGCTCGTTTTCTAGCTTTATAAAAGAATTGATCGTCTGTCATGCCTTCTTTTCTTTCATTTGGATAATTTTCATTCAAGAAGACAATGATGTCTTTGATCAGCGATTCGGGTGCATGATCATAAAAGATATTTTGGAAATTTGTTGCCAAATGCACTTCGATCGCTTCCGCTTCAACAAATTTCCCAAATGCTTCTTGGGGAAGGGTGGAAGCACCGTGTTGCACCGCACCACCCATTTTATATTCTTCTCGGGTAATCTTACTGAGCTCATATAGTGTATCAAAATCAACACTGACACTAGCTATTGTCCCATCTGGGAGGACGACACCCCCGTGGGAGGTCCCGGTTTGGATACTGATCTTACTTAACCCAATAGCTTCTGGATTAAGAGCTTTTAACTTAGAAATGTATCCATCGGCGTAAGCTCGTAATTCTACTTCTGTAGAATTTTGTCCGCCGACTTCTCCAATTTCACCACCAATAGAAATTGTAATGGTTTCAGGTTCCTGTGCACGAATATATGCGGAGATTTCTGCTGAAAGAGTAGTATTTACATCTTGTTGTTCAATAATTGTTTCTTTATCCAAATCAACCAAAGTCGAAGTATCTACATCTAAATTATAAAAGCCAGCCTGAATTGCTTCCAGGGAAAGTTCTTTTACGGTGTTCACTTCTCCGAAACTATTTTCAACATATCTGCTGGGTGAGATCTGGAAATGATCTCCCTGAATGAATACTGGTCCTGTATAACCAGAGGATATCGCTGCGGCGATAATTGATGCAGAATATTCACTCGGGCGTTGATTTGTATATCCAATTTCTGATCGGGCAATTTCAAATAAAATCGCATTAGCATTCATATTCATAGCTACTTTAAAGACTGCTTTAGCTGCTTGAAAGGTCAGAACTCTCAAGTTAATTGCTGGAACTGTAAAGGTATTAGGGACTCGACCCTCTCCCCTTGCAATATAAAGATCGTGAATGGATGCAGGGATTACACCAAGTTCTAAACCGCCAGTACGAATGAGATATCTAGCCCAAGCTTTTTCTTCTGAAGTGCCAAATGCAGATAATTCGATTAGCTTATATATGTTTTCTCTAAAAGCTTGCGGGTCTAAAACATTTATCTCGGTACCAGAGATTTCAATACTGTTTCCTGTTAATTCAATTAATTTTATTTCAGTTGCCGTATTCATCATTATCCTCAATTATTTCATTAATCAAACTATTTTACCATTCCTTTGAAAATTCTTAAAGAAGAAGAATAGCTAGTGAAAACGAAAATGAATAGTGGGTTTAGTTAATAAAATTCTTTTAAATTATCTGGGATTTTTTTATATAAACTCATGTATAATATTTTAGTAAGACAAACCTTTTCATAGTAAAAATCTCAGGAGGAGAAGTATGAGTGATCTATTTGATGATGTCACTGAAGACCAAGATCCGTTTAAACGCTTATTAAGCAAAATTCCAGGTTTTGGCGGATATATTGAGCGTCAAAACCGAAGGGCAGCAGACAAAATATTAAGGGAATTGATCGGAGAACGTTTTCGGGCTATCTGGAAGCGTGTAGGGGAGGTTCAACAAGATCTGGTTAGTCAGGGAGAAATTCTTCAGCTAGATGATATTGAAAAAGCTGCAACAAAGATACAAACCTTTATTGATAAGGTAGAAAATGCGGCTTATGGATATTCCAGTTTTTTTGAAGCCGAGAAAATTAATGAGGAAGAATTAAAAAGTATTTACGAATTTGATGTTTCTTTACTTGCACTAGAAGATGATTTCCTAAGAGCGGTGGAAAATATCGAGTCTTCATTTGGTTCCGACGGATTACCAGCATCGATCAGCCACTTAGTTACGCTATCTCGAGATTTAGTAGAAACATTCGGGAAACGGGACAATATGCTCATTGAATATGGGAAATCCTCTAGTGAAGAAGCAGGAGAATAATCATGGCACGAATTTTTGATGTAATTGAATATCCTAATGAAATGAAGGATGAGATTGTTCATCGTTTTCCAGAAGAAGGTTCTGGAGATTTTAGAATTGGTTCGCAGGTAATTGTTCGCGAATCTCAAACTGCCGTATTCTTCCGCGATGGGCAAGCTCTGGATATATTTGAAGCTGGACGCCACACCATTGCGACAGCAAATATCCCAAAGATTACTGATTTTATTGGAAAAGCTTTTGGGGACCGCACACCTTTTACCGCTGAAGTTTATTACGTATCTATGCGGGAATTCCTTGATCGAAAATGGGGAACACCCCAAGCTATTCCCATGGAGACCCCTGGAATTGGGTTGGGCTGGTTGTTGCTCCAAGGATTTGGCACATTCACTTACGAAGTAAGTGACCCCCAGCAATTTGTTACCCAGGTAGTTGGTACTCAGGGAACATTTCGACACGCTGATATTGAAAATGACCTGAAATCTCGTTTACTCCGCAGCCTATCTGACTTGCTAGGCGAAATGAAAGGGAAGTATTCAACTGTTCAAGATATCATTGGCTTGCAGGAAGAAATTAGTGCCGGTGTACGAGCAAAAGTACAAGATGATTTTGAAGCTAGAGGACTAGTTTTGAAATCTTTTGTAATTGCAAATATGAGTCCGTCCGAAGCAACTGCAGATAAATTGCGCGATATGGGGCTTCTAGATGTAGCTACATATACGCAATTGCAAGCTGCAGATGCGATGCGCGATGCTGCCCAAAACCCCAGTGGCGGTGCAGGACTAACCGCAGGGATAGGTGCTGGAATGGGTATTGGTAATTTGATGACCGGCGCTCTTCAAGGTTCGCAGCAGCAAGCAGCTCCGGCTGCAGGTGGTGCTGAGGTTGCCATGCCAGACGTGATGACCCCAGCCGAAGCCGCAGATTTCCTCAAGGTATCTGCAGAGGATGTCGTGGCGGCGATTGAGTCAGGCGACCTAAAGGCCCGGAAATTAGGAAGTGCCTATCGCATTGGGAAAGATGCCTTAGAAACCTTCCTTAAAGGCTAAATTAATTTATATCAAAAAAAGACCAGAATAATTTCTGGTCTTTTTATTTTTAAGGGGAGCAGTTATTTAAACAAATCCTGAAAGGCTTTTAGAGTTGATATTGGGATTTTATTCTCTTTTTCTTTTTCTCGTAAGAATCCGCGCAACTTATTAATATGAATAGTTGGGATCGGAAATTCATCCTTATTAATTTTTGACTTTTCATGCATGATGACAACCACTGCATTTACTTGAATATTGTCTTTTCTGTCCCAATTCTTCTGCAGGTGGTAATCCAATACATCCGCTTGTCTCAAGATTTCATTATCGGGGCGGCCTAATCCTTCGCTTATGAAAAAAAAGAATTTATCGAGAAATGATTCCCTTTTTAATTTCCAGCGTTTCCTTTTTTGATTAAATGTTATTAATCCCTTGGCATATTTTGGAAGTAGTATCCATATTCCAGCAGGGCCAACGAGTAGATGGGGAACTGGGGATTTAAATTGAAATATTGAATATTTATTATCTAGCTTTGACAGTATTTTATTAAATTCCCGATCTGATCTTCTTCCATATTTTCTAAATGAAAGACCGATCTGATATAGGACGATTCCTAATGCGAAAATTGGGAATACTTTTTGAAATCCAGCAGGATTATTAAGAATTGAAAAAGCAGAAAATAATAATAAGGCTGGGCTGATTAAGGAGGACCAGAAACCTATCGTACTGTTACGTGATATTTTTTTATCATTCGAAATAATTTTCATTCAAAGACCACCAAAAATATTTATAATTGTTCTGCGATGGATTCTCTCAGAGAGGCCATTAAATTCTTTTCTACTGCAATTCGCGCGTTGCGTATTGCGCTTACAATAGCTTTAGAATTGGATCTTCCGTGTCCAACAAATACCAATCCGTTCAAACCCAAAAGGGGAACAGCACCAACCTCGTCGGGATCTAACATTTCTTTCAATTCCACGAAGGCGCTTTTTGATAAGGAGGCCCCAAGCATCCGGATGGGAGAACTTTTCAACTTTGTTCTTAGGGTATCGAAAAGGAGTTTGGCGAGGGCTTCACTTGCTTTTACAAGCACATTTCCGGTAAACCCATCGGTGATGACAACATCAGCTTCACCACCAAAAAGTTCTTTACCTTCTACATTACCAATAAAATTTAATTTGGATTTAGCCAAAAGGGGGTAAGTATCTTTTACCAATTCGTTACCTTTCGTTTCTTCTTCCCCATTTGACAGTAACCCCACTCTAGGGTTTTTAATATTTAATACTTTTTGCGAATATACAGAGCTCATTATTGCGAATTGTAATAAAAATTTGGGCTTACAATCGGCATTAGCACCGATATCTGAGACAACGCATTGCCCGTTTTCTACCGGTAATACGACCGTGAGAGCAGGCCGTTTTACTCCTTTGATCCTTTTTAAACGAGCAAGTCCAATGGCCATCGCACCCCCCGTGTTTCCTACAGTTACGAAGGCGTCGGCTTCCCCATTTGCCAACATGTTCATCCCCACTCCCATCGAGTTTTCCTCTTTTTGGAGAGTGTTTTTGGTGAGCTTATCGGTCATCTTGAAAACTTCGGGGGCGTGAATGATTTTTACTGGTGCATTGTTTACATTCATTTCTTTGAGCATCGGTTCAAGAAGGTCCTTTTGACCCACAAGGAGTATTTCATCACCAAATTCCACCGCCGCTTCTACTGCCGCTTGAACTTCGGGAGCAGGATAATTGTCACTGCCCATCGCATCTAAAACGATCCTCATTTGATATCTCCTAGATAAAAGTTAGCGTTTTCTTCGTAATATCTTTTCTTCTTGACTTTCAACTATGGTGGATTATAATACGGCTTGCTGCGCTGGTGCTGGAACTGGTAGACAGGCCTGGTTGAGGGCCAGGTGCCGCAAGGCGTGAGGGTTCGATTCCCTCCCAGCGCACAGAACCGCCTACGGGCGGTTTTTTTTATTAAATATCCAATTTAGGCCAGAGTTTTTATTGCTGTTGTATAATTTATTGGAAAATACATTTGAGGAGATTGCAGAATGGAAAACATATTTCCTAGCAATGAATGGCTTCAATCGTTAATAGATTTTTTAAACAATGATCCAGATTATGCACGAATTGCAAAGAAATGGGAGGGAGATATTGCCTTTAGCGTCAAGGCAGATGGTCCTTTGAAAGAGGATATGAATATTTACCTTGACCTTTGGCATGGTGCTTGTCGCGGAGGAAAAATTTTAGAAGAAACAGAAGAATTGGATGCAGCATTTGTACTAGAAGCCCCTTATGGAAATTTAGTCAAAATTCTCTCTGGGAAACTAGATCCAATGCAAGCGATGATGACCCGGAAATTAATTGTCAATGGGAGCATGACTTATATGATGCGAAACATTCCTACAGTTTTAGATTTTGTGAGGTGCGCAAGGAGTGTCACAGATAAGGTTTTGGAAGAATAGTTTATGCAACCAATTCTAAAAGTTGACCTTTCTACAGAAGAAGTTTCTGAATACGATATTCCCTATGAATGGGAAAACGATTTTATTGGGGGTGCTTCCTTGGCTGCCCGAATATTATATGAGTATTTGACACAAGAACTAGATCCATTTTCAGAAGAATCCCCATTGCTATTCTTAAATGGTCCGATGTCTGGAACTTCTGGACCTACAGTGAGCAGGTTTGTTGTTTGTGGAAAATCTCCAGCGACTGGATTGTGGGCTGAATCAAATTGTGGGGGATTTTGGGGTGTTGAATTACGAAAAACAGGATACGACGGAATTTGGGTAACTGGAAAGGCAAAATCTCCTAAATTCTTATGGATAAATGATGGAAATTTAGAAATCCGTTCTTCCGAAAAATTTATTGGCCTAGATACGTATGAAATTCAAGAAGCGATTAAAGAGGAATTAAATAATCCTAAAGTGAAGGTAGCTGGAATAGGTATCGCGGGAGAGAATTTAATTCCGAGTGCCCTCATCCTTACCGATCATGGGCGGGTTGCAGGTAGGACAGGTTTAGGAGCCGTAATGGGCTCAAAAAACCTGAAAGCAATTGCAGTAAAGGGATCGAAGAATATTCCTGTTGCCAATGAAATTGAATATAAAAAACTTCGTTCCAGGGCAAATCAAGAATTAAATAAAGACAATATTACAAAGATTGTTCGAGAAATGGGTACTGCAGCCAGTGCAGAATACTTTGATTATTTAGGAACGATGCCAAAAAAATATTATCGCCAGGGCGTGATGGAAGGGGCAGACAATATATCTGGCGCAACGATCTCAGATACAATCCTGACGAAATTTGCTCCCTGCCATGCCTGCGTCGTAGCTTGTGGGCGGGTCGTAAAAATCAGCGGGGCTGATAAAGAACAAAAAGGGCCTGAATATGAGACATTGGTCGGTTTTGGACCCAATCTCCTAATTTCTGATGCGGAATTTGTTACACGGATGGGTGATCTTTGTGATCGATTTGGTATGGATACAATTAGTGTTAGCAATACGCTCGGTCTCGCTTTCACTTTATTTGAATTAGGGCATATTGCAGAAAAGGATACGGATGGTCTGCAATTAAATTGGGGGGACAAGGAAGTTGTTGAGCAATTAATTCCGATGATTGCAAAGAAAATAGGGTTTGGGGCATTCTTGGCGGAAGGTGCTCTCGCTTTGGGAAGAAGATTTGGGGCTGAAGACGAAGCTGTTCAGGTCAATGGCCTAGAACTTGCCTATCATGATCCTCGCGGAGTTAGTGGGATGGCTTTGGTGTATGCAACTTCCCCACGGGGAGGCTGCCATAATCAATCTGATTATTTCCTTGCAGAAATAGGTAAATCAGAAGAATCACTTGGAATTAAAAATTTTGATCGTCAAGCAGGGGCGGAAAAAGCAGAAAATGTTGCTATCCATCAAAATTATCGTACAATGGCAAATGCACTCGTGATTTGCTTTTTCGGAAGTATAAACCCTGAACTCATCGTTGATCTAACAAATGCTGCCTGCGGATTAGATCTTTCGATTGCCGACTATTTAGAAGCAGGGGAACGAGCTTGGAATTTGAAGCGAGCCATTAATAATAATTTGGGTTTAAGGCGTGAAAACGACCGTTTGCCCAAATCACTTCTCGAACCATTATCAGATGGCGGGGCTGCAGGATATAAAATCGAGTTTGAAGAAATGCTCAAGGCATATTATCAGGCCAGGAGTTGGGATTGGGATACTGGAATTCCTAGTTGCGAAAAATTAATTTCCTTAAAATTAGATTTTGTTACAGAAGATCTATATACTTAGATAAGTAAATATTCTTGAAAGTTCAAATATCGCAAAGGATTAATTGGGTGAATAAATTCTTGTCAGTTGCAGAAATGGTGGCGATTGAAAATGAAGCCGATCAATTAGGTTTGAGTTTTTCTCAGTTGATGGAAAATGCTGGAAAATCTTTGGCTGACGTAATTTCTAGAAATTTTAAAGATATAGAAAAGAAAGATATATTAGCATTGGTGGGAAAAGGCAATAATGGTGGGGACGCACTGGTTGCATTAAGGGTTTTATCAGAACGGGGATGGTCGACGACAGCCTATTTGGTAGATAGAAAAGTAGAAGGAGATTCGATTGCCGACCAATATGTTTCCTCCGGGGGGAATCTATTAAATAATTTAGATGACCCGAAATTGGAAAAATTGGAGGCATTGGTTACAGAAAACAAATTAATCATTGACGGATTATTAGGTACGGGGGGTAAATTGCCTCTTCGGGCCCCCTATAAAGAAGTTCTCGTAAAAATAAAGCGTAATTTAACCGAAGAAAATGCTCCTCTGATTATTGCAGTAGACTGTCCATCAGGCGCGGACTGTGTTAGTGGGGACGTAGCAAAAGAGACAATACCGGCAAATTTAACGGTTTGTATGGCGGCCGTAAAGTCGGGTATGTTTAAATTCCCGGCTTTTGAAACTCTTGGAAAGTTGGACGTTGTTTCGATTGGATTGAATGAAGATCAACCCCTCTGGAAGGGCATATCGCGATTTGTTGCCGACAAAGATTTTGTTGAATCAAAACTACCTATTAGGAAAATGAATAGTCATAAAGGTACGTTTGGAACGGCGATGGTTGTTGCTGGATCGTTGAAATACACTGGCGCCGCCTTGCTGGCGGGAAAATCTGCATTTAGGAGCGGTGCTGGGTTAGTGTCCATGGCTGTGATCGAACCCTTGCATTCTACGTTATCTGGTCATTTCCCAGAAGCGGTTTGGCATTTACTGCCACATAAAAATGGGGTAATAGATTCAGCCGGAAGTGAAATAATATCGAACAATCTTGAGAAAATATCCTCTATCCTCATTGGTCCAGGTCTAGGGCTGGAAAATGCCACAAAAGAATTTCTAGTTTCCATTTTGAGTCAACCCATTTCAAATTTGGTTCTGGATGCCGACGGGTTGAAATTACTGGCAAAAATCCCTGAATGGGAAAAGATATTGCCAGAAGAGACGATAATAACACCCCACCCAGGTGAGATGTCGGTTTTGACCGGATTACCGATAAATAAAATTCAGGAAGAAAGGGTGGCCATTGCAGAAAAATATGCAATAAAATGGAATTCGGTTATAGTTTTAAAGGGTGCGATTACTGTGGTTGCCTCTCCGAATGGAAAGACTATCCTTATTCCAATAGCAAATTCTGCGCTAGCCCATGCGGGCACAGGAGATGTTTTAGCGGGATTAATAGTGGGTCTTCTAGCCCAAGGCATGAATGCCTTTGATGCTGCTGTAGTTGGGGCCTGGGTGCATGGGCAGGCAGGAAAATCAGCGAAAAATAATATCGGCAGTTCGGCAGGGGTGCTGGCAGGAGATCTGATTAAGGAAATTCCAAAATATCTTAATTAAAAAAAAGCTGTCAATTTGACAGCTTTTTTTGTTTGAAATCAATTATTTAGTGCTTTTCTTTTTCGCCGGGGCTTTCTTTGCAGCAGGAGTTTTTTCTTCTACTTCTTCTGGTTTTGCGGGGGTTTTTGCCGCTTCAACAACATTGCCTAACCTTGTTTTTTGTTCTTCCAAGACCACCTGTCCACGTTGTTTAATTTGGTTGGCACGTTCTTTTGCAATACCCGAAAGCTCATCAGCTTTGGCCCTTGCGTCTGCAGCAGCAGCTTCTGCTTTTGCATATGCATCTTCCAGAGACGAGACTGTTTTATCTTTTATTTCCACACTTTTTTCTTTGATAATTGTTCTAGTTTCTTCACCAGATTGGGGAGCCATTAAGAGTGCAACTACTGCACCAATTAATCCTCCAAACACAAAACCTGATAGAAAACTTCCAAAATCACTATTTCGATCCGTCATTTTTATTCTCCTTCTTATTTTTTGAAATTGAGCATTTCCATCATTTTCTTGAATGCAGCAATATAACTGTTAAATTTCATAACTGGCTGGACAAATGAATCGCTAATAAAAGAGGCCGTTCCTCTTAAAGTGTATATGGTTTCATTTGCCGAATCTACCAAAGGCTTAATCTCGTTTTGAAATAAATTTACCAATTTGCTGACCTGCACTATTAGAATCGTAATCGATGTAGCGATCAACACTAACTCAAATCCGATGAAAATGATCATGATATCTTTGATCTTATTGGTTCTAGCACCATCTTGAAGTAAAAAATAGATAATGAATATAAGCCCAGCAATTGCAATAATACCGGCAAGTATCGCACCAATTGAAAGGCGTTTTTGTGCCTTAATTTGCGCGGCCGATTGGCCATTTGTGGGGGTTTCCAGTTCCAAATTTTCCATTTCAAATTATTATAGCATAACCCCTAAATTATTCTATTGGCTAAGGAGGGAATAGATAATTTTCATATATTTGAAATCGAAGTAGATGAAAAGTGAGAAATATTGATTTATCAATCCCAGAAAATAATTTCATCCAATAAATATGAAGTTTCTGGATAATCTGTTCTCGTTTTCCTCACAATCAATTCCTGGTCGTTGACAGAAGAATTTTGTCCTTCACAGATTTCATTTACGCAATATCTATAAATAAGATCCCCAATTCCAGTTGGACCGAGCAATTTATATGCCCATCGATACTCTTGAATATGCCACATGGGAATCGGGGATAGCCAATCCTCTTGCTTAAATTGAAGAAAAAGTTTATCCTCATCGGACAAATTTTTGGGAACGTTCAGGTCGAACCAGATTCCAGCGAAATCGACTGAATTCCATGAAATTACAGTGTCAGTTATCGATAATTGGGTTTGATTTGCGGGGACAATAAATTGCCGCGTAACTAACTCACCCTCAATATTTCTTTCTGCATTCCAAAAACCGTCCCCTAGTGTGAATTTATATCTAAAATCAGCACCGATTGGCAAAGATATCACAACTTGGTATTGATTTGTTTCTATTTCATTCATCATTTGCATTAATTTTGGATTCCCACCAATGCTCCCCCCAAGGTCAATGAAACTATTTCCAAATTGATTCAAATTACCAGTAAGGCGAAGCGGCACAGCTGGGACAGTATTTTCCGGCACATTAACTGTTATTACAACATCGACCCAAATTGATTTTTCAGAATGAATAGTCACGGGGGTGGTTAGGTCTTCTTCTATGATTACATTCTGCTTGAAAGTTTTATAATTTCCATCAGTCGAATAGGCAACTAATTGATGTTGACCACTTGGTAAGCCAGTGATTTCGAAAGATCCATCAACTTTTGAAAAGACTTGTTGCCCACCTACAAGAATTAGCATATTTTCAATGGGTTCGTTGCTTTCAACATCACCAATCAATCCAATAATTTTTCCTGTGCCGCGGATAATATCAGTATCTTCCCACTTAGATACAATGTCGTGGACTTCTCCAGGACTATCTGCGTAATACATTCGATAGCGCACAGTTTCACCATCAGATGTTTGCTCTATTGATTTACTTTCTCCCGATCTTGCAAATCGATATTTTAGAACTGTTCCAACTTGGACTCTTAAAACCACCCCATGGTGAGTATCATCGACTTTTAACATGTCCACAGTTTTAGAATTAAAATTTAAACCAGATACTTCATCCAAAATGATGAGTTGGATAATTTCATCTTCCGGTGTTTCGCCTGGAACCTCCACCCAAATTAATATTTCGGTTTCGTAGATCGTGTCGGCTGCAGTGCTGTTATCAATTGAATTATTAGAGAATGGAAGTGTGCATGCAAGACTTAATATCAAGGAAACAAGAGGAAAGGTAAATAATGATAACGGTACCCAATTCTTCTTCATGTTTCCCTTTGGTTTAATTATTTTTTATGAATTTAAAATTCTGACCAATAAAAGCAAATGCAATACTTAATATGTATAACCCAATTAGGGGTAAAAGAACGATCATCATATTGATCGGATCGACGGTAGGGGTCACAATGGCAGCTAAAATTGTCATGATCACAACCGCGATTCTCCATTGTTTTGCCAATCCTTTTGCCGTCAAGCTGCCCATAGCAGAAACGATAAGGGAAACGATTGGAAACTCAAAGAATAGGCCTATCCAAAACATTAAGCTGAGTGTGAATCCCAGATAATTTGACGGGCGGACAAGGGTGGGGATTCCCATAAAATTTACAAGCGCGGGAATTGCTGCAGGCAAAATGATATAAAAAGTAAACGCCATGCCACCCAAAAAGAACAGGGTAATGAAAGGAATCCCTGCTAATCCAATGAGGCGGGCCCTTCTCGATATCCCCGGAGCAATAAAGCGTAATATTTCAAAAGTGATATAGGGTAGTGCGATCACAAAACCGGTCATGAATGCTGTTCTCATCACGATACTAACTGGTTCAGTAATATCAATCGCGCTCATTTCTTCTATCCCACCAATGGGTTCAGAGAGAAAATCCAATATATTCGGCACAAATATAAAGGCAACAATCACGGCAACGATCAAAACCAGGATGGCATTGAAAATATGTTTTCTTAGATCATTGAGATGAAACATCATCGCGCTAAGAACCCCTTTAGGGTCGTCCACCGTTTTTTGAAAAGTATCTATGATCGAATCATCATCAGGGTCTGCTTCAAAAAAAATTGCTAAGGGTGTTTTTTGAAAAATTGTTTTTAGCCCTTTTAGGGCCCAACGAAATGGGGCAGTCAGAAATTGCCAAATGCTTGAGAATATTTTTCCCACTATTCATCCCCTTTTTCAATGGTTTCGGGGTCATTACTGATTTCATTGGATTTAGAATCAATGGGAGGGTCAATCGTCGGGACTTTCGCTGGGGGGCTTGTCCAAGAATCTAACGGGTTTCCTATTTTGTTTATTTTAAGGTCATCGGAAAAGTTTTGAATTTCCTTTATTTCTTTTCCGATTTCCTCTATACCAGCTTCACGTGCCAATTTGTTGGGTAAAGTTGTGAGTTCGCTTCGAGCTTGAGTCAATACTTTCCAAAAATCAGAGGTGGAGACTTTTCTAATAAATGACCCTATACTTTTGCCGGTCTTTACCATGTCTTTCGGACCAAGAACTAATAAGATGATCACAAAGATCATTATTAGTTCAAGCGGTCCAATACCAAGGATATTCATGTTTTATTTTTTCCCAATTTCTAATAGTATTTTTTTTATTGCTAGTGTAATTTCGTTCTCATGATTTGCTAAACTTCCCAAAACCCCATTTACAAACCTTGGTGTGCTATCAGAACCATACACTTTGGCAAGTTCAACTGCCTCATTAATGGCAACCTTTACCGGTGTCTCTTCAAACACGGCAATTTCCCATAAGGCAATTCTAATAATATTTCGGTCAATGATGGATACTTGATCAATGGGCCAAGCAGGGGCATGCTCAGCAATAAACGAATCAAGTTGTTCTCGGATCGGTACTATTCCTTTGACAATTTCATAGGTGAAATCTACCAATTTTGGTTCTAAAGGAGTTTTAGAAAACCTTTCCTCTAAAATTATCCCAATTCCATGGTCTGTCATATCTATTTCGTAAAGTGCCTGTAATGCTACACCGCGAGCTTTGGTGCGAGATTTCATATTATTTGTTTTATTCTTCTATTGAATAATCGATATCTTCGACGTGGATATTTATTTGGCCAGTTTCCATACCTACCATTTCAATAATTGCGCGAGAAACTTCTTGTTGAATATCTCTGCTAATTTGGCGGACATTCACATTATTTTCCAAAACGACATATAAATCTACGTTTACTATATTTTCATCAATGTTAATTCGTACGCCGCTGCTTCTATGTCCCTTTTGAAATAATTCATTGATATGCGTATATCCACTCATTTGGGATACGCCTTCTACGCTAATCGCTGTTAATCGAGCGATACTGAGTATCACGTCGGGAGCGACGGTTGTTCTACCAGGAGATCTCGTTTCTTTACTCATCCATCCTCCGTAAATTAAGCCATCGCCATGCCACCATCAACAGCCAATACTTGACCAGTGATGTAGCTCGCTTCGTCTGATGCTAAAAATGCTACAGCGTGCGCAATGTCTTCTGGGGTTCCTTTTCTGCCAAGAGGGATCATTCCTAAAAAGTTTTCCCTTGCTTCTTCAGGAACACTATCCCATATTTCTGTTTCCACATATCCCGCCGCAACAGCATTGACTGTGACTTTTCGAGCTGCTATTTCGCGAGCAAGGGCTTTTGTAAAACCGATCTGACCAGCCTTAGAAGCCGAATAATTTGTTTGTCCCGCATTTCCAATTTGACCTGAAACTGAGGTAATATTTATTATCCTGCCATATCTTTTTCTTATCATCAATTTCACAGCAGCCTTTGAGCAATTGAACGTGCCTTTAAGGTTTGTAGCTTGGACTACGTCGAAATCGTCTTCGGACATCATCATGATCAATTTATCACGAGTGATTCCTGCGTTGTTTACCAAGATATCCACTTTTCCATATTTTTCAGCAGTGTCCTTGACCAAGTTGCTAGCTTGATCGAAATCAGCAACATCAGCTTGCACAGCCATCGCTGAACCACCCTCAGATTCAATTTGGTTTACAACATCTTCGGCAGCTTTTGCTGAGTTTATATAATTCACAACAACTGTTGCACCACCCTTGGCTAGTTCGAATGCGATCGCTTTTCCAATTCCACGAGAACCACCGGTGACGATTGCAATGCGATCTTTAAATGACGGTGCCATAAAAACTCCTCTCTACAATAATATCGCTCGTATTATACCAATAATAAAATTCGAAGCCATTTGTTTGCACTCCGAATTTTGATGGTTCAAATATAAAATAAAAATTTTAATTATTGAGTTAATTTATCAAAATCTTCCGGCGTTCCTAAGGATATTCGGGTAACCTTACGGTTTATTCGTTTGATCAATCCACTGAGAATATCTTTTGAGCCAAGCTCTATAAAAGTATCTACACCTTTGGACACCATATAATCAACAGATTCTGTCCACCTCACACGGGAGGTTAATTGCGCCTCAAGATCAGAGCGAATTTCACTGGGTGTCGATAAAGGTTTTGATTTCACATTTCCGATTGTCGTGATCTCTGGAGAATTTATAGTTGTTTCCGCTATCGCCTTGGAAAAATCGATTTGAGCATCTTCCATCAGTACAGAATGTGCAGCTATGCTTACTGCCAGGGGTAAAGCTCTTTTTGCACCAGCTTCTTTTGCCAAGGGAAGAATTCTTTCAACGGCAGCTTTTGTGCCCGAAACAACAACTTGTCCAGGACAATTATCATTGGCTAATTGAACAGCATCGCCAGGAATACTCGCATCTAAACATATTTTTTCGACAGCGGGGATGTCTAACCCTAAAATTGCTGCCATGCTCCCTGGGGATAACTCTCCAGCCCTTTTCATTAATTCGCCCCGTTTTCGAACCAAAAGAAGCCCTTCTTCAAAAGGAATCGCACCAGATGCGGTGAGTGCGCTAAGTTCACCCATAGAATGTCCTGCAGCGAATTTAGCTTTGAATTCTGGGAATAAAGTATGAAATACCGTTAAGGATGCGATGGAGTGAACAAAAAGGGCAGGTTGGGTGTTGATCGTGTCGTTTAGCGCCTCTTCTGGTCCTTCCCAAAGAATATTTGAGAGGGGAAACCCAAGAATTTCGTCCGATTTTTGGAAGATTTCCATGGCTTGAGGATAAGCTACCGCCAATTCATTTCCCATTCCCAATTTTTGGGATCCCTGACCTGGAAATACAAATGCAGTGGAAGACATATTTAATTCCATAATAGTCCTTTAAACACACAACGGGCCGTGATGGTTACGGCCCGTTGGTTTAGTCTCGATCTACGCTGACCACTTCACGACCTTTGTAATGGCCACAATGAGGACAGACATGGTGTGGTAACCGAGATTCGCCGCAATTAGAACATTGCACTAATTTGCGAGCGGTCAATGCATCGTGTGCACGACGTCGGTCACGACGACCTTTGGAAATCTTTCTCTTTGGAAGAGGTGTCATGATAATTCTCCTGACTTTTAATTGCTAATTCACACAAACGCCCACCTGATATGGTAGGCCGATAAATTATATAAGGGTCTAATCTGAATGTCAAGGGAAACCTGGTTAGATAATTTATTTTTCTCCGATCTTAGATTTTAAAAATGCCTCGATAAACCCATCAATATCGCCATCCAATACAATTTGAGCATTCCCGACTTCAAAGTTGGTACGATGATCTTTCACCATTTGATAGGGGTGTAATACGTACGATCGAATTTGGCTTCCCCATTCAGCTTTTTGGTATTCCCCCCGTAGATCAGATAATTCTTTAACTTCGGCGATCCGTTTTAGTTCATAAAGGCGCGCTTTAAGCACTTTTAGGGCATTTTCTTTGTTTTGCGTTTGCGATCTTTCATTCTGGCAGGACGAGACAATTCCTGTTGGGATATGTGTAATCCTTACAGCGGTATCATTTTTTTGCACGCTTTGTCCACCAGCACCACCAGCTCTAAATGTTTCGATTTTAATATCTTTCAAATCTAATTCAATATCCGTATCTGTTTCAATTTCTGGCAGAATCTCTACTTGAGTAAAAGAGGTATGTCTTCGGCTATTTGAGTCAAATGGAGAAATCCTAACCAATCGGTGGACACCATTTTCAGAATGCAAATAGCCATATGCAAAGAGCCCGTTAATCGCAAGAGTAACAGTTTTTAACCCTGCCACGTCTCCTTCATTTCTGTCTAATATGTTTACAGAGTACCCTTTTTTTTCTGCCCAACGTAGATACATTCTTTCGAGCATCAAAGACCAGTCTTGGGAGTCTTTTCCCCCAGCACCGGCGTTGATCGTCAGTAGGGCATTCCCTTTATCCATTCTTCCTGAAAGGAGGGTGGTCAATTCTTTTTGAATAACGAGTTGTTCCAATGCCTCAATCTCTGGTTCTAATTCCGGTCTTAGGCTTTCGTCATTCAGCTCAGCCAACTCTTTCGAATCATCAATTCTCTGCGCTAATTGATGCCAGGTATTTAACTCAAACCGGAGATCAGAGATCTTTTTCATTAATTTCTGCGCTTGATTTGGATGGTCCCACAAATGCGGATCTTCAGATTTTTTTTCAAGGGTGGATAATTGAGATTCTAATTTTGGAAGGTCAAAGCCGCACCAAGAGTGCCTGAATTTTTTCTCTGTATTGATTTATTCTAATTATAAGATCTTGCATATGACGGCTCTCATCTTTTTAAATTATTCTAAAAATTGTATCAGACAATTTTATTATGAATTGAAATCAGCAAGTATTCCTTCAGCAAAGGCATTTGGGTCAAAGGGAACAAGGTCATCTTCACCTTCACCTAAACCAGCAAACAATATTGGCAAATCTAATTCACTTTTAATCGCAAAGGCCATTCCGCCCCTTGCAGATGAATCTAATTTGGCAAGAATTATTCCTGTAACGTTCACGGCTTCTTTGAAGGCTTTGGCTTGCTGAAGCGCATTCTGCCCTGTGGTTGCATCCATGACAAGCCAAATTCCGTGTGGGGCATCTGGGTAGGCTTTACCAGCTACTCGATAAACCTTCTTTAGCTCTTCCATTAGGTTGAATTTGGTATGCATTCGACCAGCAGTATCGATCAGCAATATTCCCTCTTTTTTGGAAATAGCAGATTGAATTGCGTCATAGGTTACTGCACCTGGATCACCGTCTGGCTGACCGGTGATCACCCGAATATCTAAGCGTTCCCCCCAACTTTGAAGCTGCTCGATAGCGGCAGCTCTAAATGTATCTGCAGCGGCAAATAAGACCCTTTTCCCTAATATTTGAAATTGTTTTCCGAGTTTTGCAACACTGGTGGTTTTTCCAGACCCATTTACGCCAACGACCATGATGATTGTAGGCCCCTCTGGGTTGTAAATTATCTCAGGGGGAGATACTAATCTTGATGTCAGGGCTTCAATTAGGGCATTTTTTAACTCTTCAGACTTTGTAATGCCCGTATTCTTCACTCCTTTTTGGAGTTCTTCAATTAAAGAGAAAGTTGTCTCCGCGCCAATATCTGATTGAATGAGTAAGGCTTCCAATTCGTCCCAAGTGTCTACATTAATTTCACTTGTTCCCAAAAAACTGGCAATTCGTCCAAACGTAGATTTTCTAGTCCTTTTTAATCCGGACTTCCATTTTTCAATTCTTTTATTCACAACGAAAAATTATACCAGGAAGAATATTCTCACTACTAAAATAGCATTAATATATAGCGGTTTTTATTATTTGCTAATAATTGACAATGGCCAAATAATGCTATAATCCGCCTATGACTGACCCAAAATTAACACATATAGATAAGGCTGGAAACGCAAAAATGGTCGATGTGGGCGACAAATCTGTTACCGCAAGAATGGCAATTGCCAAGGGTGAGGTCAAAATGAACCTTGAAACCTTGACATTGATTCGGGAGGGACAGCTAAAGAAGGGTGATGTGCTTACAGTGGCCCAGGTTGCTGGGATCGCTGGAGGGAAAAAGACGTCGGATCTGATCCCCTTCTGCCATCCATTACCCTTAAACCACCTTTCAGTTGATTTTGAATTAGATGATTCTTTGCCGGGGGTAAGAATTACTGCCAAGGCCAAGACAGAAGGGAAGACAGGTATTGAAATGGAAGCCTTAACGGCTGTTTCGATAGCCGCCTTAACGATTTATGATATGGCAAAAGCTGCGGAAAAAACGATGATAATCCAAAATATTCGACTGGTTGAGAAACGTGGCGGTAAAAGTGGAGACGTTTTGAATGAATAATGTAAAGGTTTTATTTTTTTCTACTTTTAGAGATCGAGTGGGGGAAAAATCTGTGGAAATGGAAATTCCTTGGGGAATTTCTGTATTGAATTTTAAAGTACTCTTAGGGGAAAAATATCCTTCATTATTGGATAGCCTTGATTTTATTTTAGTGGCAGTGAATAAAGATTATGTGTTTGATGAGGATATTATTCCCGATGGAGCGGAAATAGCAGTATTTCCTCCAGTCAGCGGTGGAAGCGATTGGCCCACCATTTTTTCGATCACAAATGATGAGTTGGATTTAAATAAAATATTGGAAAAAATTACTCTCCCAACAACCGGTGCATCTTGTTTTTTCACAGGCATGGTTAGAGGAGAAACAAGTCGGGGGGATGATCATTCAACAGATCATCTTGAATATGAAGCATATAAGCCAATGGCAGAATCGAAGATGCAACAAGTGGCAATCGAAATAAGGGAACAATGGTCCAGTGTCGAGGGAATTGCAATTATCCAGCGAATTGGCAAATTGATGCCTGGAACCCCTACAGTATTAATTGCCTGTACTGCTGGTCATCGGGACACCGGTGTGTTTGAGGCAGCTCGATATGGCATCGATCGCTTAAAACAAATTGTACCTATTTTCAAAAAAGAAATTGGCCCTGATGGTGAGGAGTGGGTCGAAGGAGATTATTTGCCAAAGGCGGGGGAATGAGCACCCAGTTTGAGTGCTATGATTGCCACACACTCTTCCCAATAAAGATATCTCACATTTGCCCTGTATGTGGCGGGTCGTTTGGGATTTCTGGGTCGATCAGTTATGACCCTAAATTAATAGATGCTACTCTTCCTGGGATATGGAAATATAGACATAGTTTTGGACTGCCAGAAAATGCGAGGCCAATAAGTTTGGGGGAAGGAAACACACCGCTAATAAAATCCAAAATATTTAATTCGGAAGTATTTTTCAAAACGGAGTACCAAAATCCCACCGGTTCCTTCAAAGACCGTTTGACATCCCCCGAAATTAGTTATTTAAAATCCTTAGGAATTAATTATGCTGTCGATGACTCCTCTGGAAATGCCGGAGCATCGTTCGCCGCATATTCTAGACGGGCCAATATTAAAGGAAAAGTTTTTGTTCCTGCCAATGCCTCTGGACCAAAAAGGAAACAAATTTCTGCATATGGCGTTAAAATCGTTGAAGTGGATGGACCCAGATCAGCTGCCTCCACAGCCGTTTTAGAGGCAATTAACGAAGGCGCTACTTATGCAAGCCACGCTTATTTACCACAGGGAATTCCAGGTTTGGCAACCATCGCATATGAGCTTGTTGAACAACTAGAACAACCGACTGGATCGGTCATTGCGCCAGTGGGCCACGGCAGTTTATTGTTAGGTATTATCAAAGGCTTCGAAGCCTTATTAAATGTGGGAATAATCGAAAGATTTCCAAATATCATTGGCGTCCAGGCGAAAGAATGTGCTCCAATTTTTTCAAAGAATTTGGGGGGCCAAGAAAAGGAAAATCAGGTAAAAGAGGGTGAGACCCTTGCAGAAGGAGTTCGGGTACTAAACCCTGTCCATGGGGATCAATTAATAAAAATGGCTGAGCAATATCCAATCGAATTTGTAGACGTTGAAGAAAATAAGATACTAAAAGGACGTGACGAATTGGCTGCTCTGGGGTTTTATGTTGAACTAACCTCTGCGATTGTTTGGGATGCTTTAAAGCAAACCATTGAAGCCCTTCCGAAACCAATAGTTGTTATCTTGACTGGATCGGGGCTAAAATCATAATAAGCGATCTTTCGCAGAAGTTCTGGAGGATCTGACATGGAAAAAATAGTAATTACCGGTACGGGTGCGATTAGCTCAATTGGATTAGGGACCGAAGAAAATTGGAATAGTATGTTAAATGGCGTCTCCGGAGTGGGACCCATAACATTATTTAATTCAGAAGATTTTCTTGTAAAAATTGCATGCGAAGTAAAAGGATTTGATCCGAGTGAACATATTTCTGGTCGAAGTTCTAGGCGTAGAGACCGGTTCCAGCAGTTTTCCTCAGTTGCTGTTACGGAAGCGATTGAACATTCTGGACTAGAGTTAGATAATGAAGACCCAGGTCGAATAGGTGCGATCATATCTACTGGGATTGGTGGTTTAGGTACCATCGAAGAAAATATTGCAAAAATGCATGAGGGGGGGCCTCGAAAAGTAAGCCCATTTTTAATTCCAATGTTGATGTCAAATGGTGCTTCTGGTATGGCCGGAATCGACCATGGATTCCAAGGTCCAGCATTTTCAGTTGCCTCGGCATGTGCATCTGGACAAGATGGTATTGGTGTAGCTTGGATGATGCTGAGATCGGGCATGGTCGATGTTGCTATTGCCGGGGGCAGCGAATCCACAATAACTCCACTTGGAGTAGCGGCATTTGATCGAATTGGTGCATGCTCCAGAAGGGGTGTAGAAGAAGGAACACCAAGTCCTTTTGATCTTAACCGCGATGGATTGGTCGTGGGAGAAGGAGCTGGGATTGTCGTATTAGAGACCGAAAGTCATGCAAAAAATCGCGGGGCAACGATATTAGCAGAATTAGCAGGTTATGGAGCAACCGCAGACGCAAATCATATCACTGCTCCTTCAGAAGATGGGGTGGGGGGTTCAAAGGCCATGACTAATGCATTAAATTCGGCTGGGATTGATTCCAGTGAAGTGCAATACGTTAATGCACATGGTACCGGGACACCCTTGAATGATGCAGCTGAAACCCAGGGAATCAAATCTGCCTTTGGTGCACATGCAAGTAAATTAATGGTTTCCTCAACAAAATCCATGACTGGCCATATGATGGGGGCAACCGGGGCATTAGAAACTGTAATGCTCACCAATATCGTTCAGAAGAATCAGGTTCCCCCGACCATCAATTACGCCACACCAGACCCTGTTTGTGATCTAGACTATGTACCGAACGAAGCTCGTGACGCAAAGGTCGATGTGGCAATCACAAACGCATTTGGATTTGGTGGACATAATACTGTACTGGTTGTAAAAAAATACTCATAATTTTTATTTTAAATCTAAAGGGTGCGGGATTGCATAAAGATAATCTCCGCACTTTTTTTTTGCAAATTTTTAAGAAATTTAGTTCTGTTCAGCGGTATAATACCTCTCCAGTTCACATCTATGTAGTATTGAACAAATGGGCCGCCAACTACTCGACCCTGAGTGGGGTGGTTGGCGCTCCCTAGGTTCTTGGAGGAATTATAATAATGGATATTTCAACGGGAGATCTTGGGATTGAATCCCCAAAGGATTTTGCTTCTCGTAACGCCTTGCCTTTTAATAATTTTTCCCTTTTGAGCCGTGCCCTCACACATCGTTCCTACCTAAATGAGCATAATGAGGCATTGGAAGATAACGAACGATTAGAATTTTTAGGGGATGCAGTTTTGGATTTTGTAGTCGGTGGATGGCTATATAATCGATTTCCTGAGATGGCAGAAGGTGCATTAACCAGGCTTCGTGCCGCGCTAGTTAAAACCGAGCAGCTCGCTATTTTTGGGGAGCTAATCGATATCGGAAAAGCCTTACGATTAGGTCGCGGGGAAGAAGAGGGAGGGGGAAGAAAAAGAAAAGCGATGCTATGTGCTTCGTTTGAGGCCTTAATTGGGGCGTTATATCTTGACCTGGGTATCGCGGCAGTAGAAAAGTTTACCGGTCCCTTTTTAGAAAATGCTATCCCCGTAATATTGAAAAACCACCAAGATCATGACCCCAAAAGTATCCTTCAGGAATGGGCTCAATCACAGGGATATGCGATACCAAACTACCGGGTAATAAAAGAAGATGGTCCTGATCATGCAAAGACATTTACCTTAGAAGTACATGTCAATGGCGAAGCTATTGCGGAAGGTGTGGGTCAAAGCAAACAAGATGCCAGTAAAGTAGCGGCCAGAAAAGCCATTAATAAATTTGATCTATAAATATTGAGGAAAAGTGTCTTATCATCTAAAATCTCTCGAATTGAATGGTTATAAAACTTTTGCTAGTAAATCGAAATTTGATTTTTCCGGAAATATTACCGCGGTTGTTGGCCCGAATGGATCGGGAAAATCAAATATCGCTGACTCATTACGCTGGGTATTGGGAGAACAATCCTACAGCTTATTACGTGGTAGAAAAACCGATGACATGATTTTTGCCGGTTCTGAATCTCGGCCTAGATCTAGCATGGCATCTGTAAAAGTCACTTTTGATAATAGCGATGGCTGGCTTCCGATTGATTTTTCAGAAGTATCAATTACTAGGAGAGCTTATCGAGACGGGCAAAATGAATATCTGCTCAATAACCAGCGAGTAAGGTTGCGAGATGTTTCAGAATTATTGTCAAAGTCTGGATTAGCAGAAAGAACATACACCGTAATTGGACAAGGATTAGTGGACACCGCGTTATCTTTGAAAGCAGATGAGCGACGGCGTTTATTCGAAGAAGCAGCTGGAATTGGACTCTATAGAAAAAGAAAAGATCTCTCCATTAGAAGACTAGATAAAACAAAAAGAAATATAGAAAGGGTTCAGGATATTTTGGCTGAACTTGCTCCAAGGTTGAAAAGCCTAGAAAGACAATCCAGACGCGCTCAAGAATATGATCATGTACGTGCAGATCTAAAAGAAATATTACGAGAATGGTATGGCTATCATTGGCATTTAGGGCAGCGAGAATTCAGAAGTGCAAAAGAGGGTGCTGCTAGGCAAGAAAAAATATTAATTGAATCCAGAAATAATCAGAGTGATAAAGATCAAGAATTGGTTTTGGTTCGTAATAATGTAAATTCATTGCGTGCTAGGTTAAATTCATGGCATCGGCAATTAGCCCAAATTCATACAAAAAGAGAAGAGACTAGCCGGAATTTAGCAGTGAATAATGAACGAACTCGTTCATTGATCGAAAGGCAATCACAGTTAAACCTGGATAACAATTCACTTAGAAAAGAATATGAATTGCAAAATCAAAAGCTTGAAGAAGCAAAGAAACAAGTTGCAAGAATTGAATCTGAAAAAGTAGATGCAGAAAACAATGGGTTAAAAGCCAATAATATACTAGATAAATTAAAAGGGGATCGGCAATCTGCTGAGAATGAACTCGAACTAATTCAAAGAAATTATTCCCAATTAAACGCTAGAAATATTGAATTAACAGCCCTGGAAAAAGATCTAGTTGGAAGAATTGAAGGGCATTCTTCTAGTAAAGCAGAAACTCAAATTGCATTTGACCAGGCAAAACAGGCCTATGAAAATGCCATGAAAAATTTAGAGCTTGCAGCCAATAACCTCGCTAATTCAGAAAATGAATTACTAGATATCGAACAAAAATTAAATGATAAACGAGAGAATCTGGAGTCCTTAGAAGAGGATTTCACTCAACAAACATCAGAATTGAATAAAAGCGAATCTTCCTTTGCTAGGTTCAAAGCCCAACATGAAGTGCTTACAGATGCAGAAAAAAGTTTATCTGGTTATGCAGAAGGGGCAAAATTATTGTTGAATGCATCCCAAAAAGGAAAGCTATTGGGAACTAAAGGGGCATTAAACGCTAAAATCAAGGTTTCCTCGGAATTTGAGCAGGCAATTGCATCAGCGCTGGGTGAATATTTAGATGCGGTGATATTAAACTCAAGTGGGGATACCGAAAAAGCATTGGAGATTTTAGAAAATAACCCTGCTAAAGCGACATTGCTTCCCATTTCTCAAATTGTGCCAGATTCACCCATTATGGTGAAATCATTTCCTGGAAATTATGGTGTAGCAGCTGATCTTGTTGATGCCCCGGCGGAATTTCGCCCTGTGATAGATCTTTTACTTGGCCAAGTGCTTATAGTTAAAGACCGTGGTTTAGCAAAAAGGGTCATTCATGATCTGGAACCTGGCTCGCGCGTCGTCACGCTTAGGGGGGAGGTATTCCATAGCAACGGAACAATTCTAATTAATGGCGATGCGGGGGCAGCAACTCTAAGTCGCCCTAGAGTCCTTCATGAATTAATGGGGAAAATTCAAACTACCCAGAAAAGTATAGGTAAATTAAAAAATAATCTAAACCAACTTTCAGAGCAAAGGGAAATTTCCAAAGACGATATATCAGTTTTCAATAAAGATATAGCAGAAAAAAATAAGCTTGTCAAAATCTTAAGATCAAAACATCACAGACTAAATTTAGAGACTGAACAAGTTAAAAATTCTTCTGAATGGCACGCCAATCAATTAAAGATATTAGACGAAAATGCAAAATCTGCAAAAAATCAGATAGTAAATATAAAGCAAGAAAAAGAAAATATTCTAAAAGAAGTTGAGTTAGCCGATAGTGAGATTCGTTCACAAACTACCCAGGTAGGGGAGCTAGATCTCGGTGAATTCACCAATCAGGTCTCGCATTGGGAAAAACGGGTAGCTGTTATTAGCAGCGAATATAAGGATGCGAACCGGGCTTTGAGCGAACGTAATAATATCGTTAGTCAACATCGGGAATCCTTAGAAAATCTCAAGGGGCAACAAGATGTTGTTGATAAAGAACTAAATGAAATTGTGGATAGTGTAAGTAGCATGAGGACTTCTGAAACCGGCATAAGTGGACAAATCGCAGAAATACAGATTCTCATTGATCCTGCGGAAGCTGAACTCCAAGAACTCGAAGCAAAACAAATTATTTTGGAGTCTGAAGAGTCCAAATCTCGACAATCCCTGAATATGGCAGAAAGATATCATTCTCAAGCACAAATAACTTTAGCAAAAAAACAAGAGTCTTTAGATACACTAAGGCAAAGAATTGAAGATGATTTTGGCTTGGTCGAGTTTGAATATGAGCAAGATGTTTCCGGACCAACACCACTCCCGCTTGGGGGCAAATTAGTCGAGCGATTGCAGGTCGTCTCGGGAATTTCTGAAGAATTAGAGCAAACTCTTAAAAGTAAACGGATGCAATTAAGGCGAATGGGATCCATTAATCCTGAGGCACACCAAGAGTATTTGGATGTTAAGGAGAGATTTGGGTTTATGACGACCCAAGTTGAAGACCTTGAACAAGCCGAAAAAGATATAAGGGAAGTCATTGCAGAATTAGATGCATTAATGGGTAGGGAATTTAGAAAAACCTTTGAAGTGGTTGCAATGGAATTTAAAAATATTTTTGCTAGATTGTTTAAGGGTGGATCTGCAAAACTAATGTTGACCGACGAAGAAAATATGGACGAAACAGGAGTAGATATCGAAGCTCGCCTTCCTGGCAAGCGAATGCAGCGGCTTGCACTCTTGTCTGGTGGGGAGCGAGCAATGACAGCGGTTGCATTGGTTTTTGCGCTTCTAAAGGCTTCCCCGACTCCTTTTTGTGTGATGGACGAAGTTGATGCTGCTTTAGATGAAGCAAATATTAGTCGATTGCGGGAATTATTAGAGGAGCTTTCCAAAGACACCCAGTTTGTGCTAATTACTCACAATCGAAATACAGTTCAAATTGCCGATCTTATTTATGGGATCACAATGGGAAAAGATACTGCCAGCCAAACAATTTCGTTAAAGCTCGAGGAAGTGGATGATCGATACTCTAGTTAGAACTTTTTCAATAGATTTCCGTATTAAATATTAAAAGAAAGAATTATTATATGGAGATAACAAATGAACACAAAAACAAAACGACTATTGAGACGATCAAGGACAAATACGGTTTTCGCGGGTGTGGCGGGTGGTTTGGGAGAATTCTTCGGAATCAATCCATTTTGGTTTAGACTAGCCCTAATTATTGCTTTTATCCCTGGTGGAATTCCTGGATTGGCTACTTACCTAATCTTATGGTTGATCATTCCTGTTGATTAAACAAATTTAACGAACAATCGGAAATTAATATATGTGGACGGAGAAAAATCTCTGGTACATCTATTTTATTTGCTTAATGAGTTGCCATATAACTATAGCTAGCCAAATTACCGCTAACCCTAAACCAAGGGGCCATTTGACAAATGAGAGCAAGATTAGGACAATAACAAAAGCAATTGCAACTCGGAATTTAATAGCTGTTTCTAACTTCATGGCCAATTATCCTAAAATTATAAATCCATAAATTTTCTGTATGAGGATTTTCGTAATCGCTTATAATTATTTTATATGAATATAATAATTCTACCAGACGAAGTTGCCTCCCAAATTGCAGCAGGAGAGGTAGTTGAAAGGCCTGCTTCTGTCGTAAAGGAATTGATTGAAAATTCAATTGATGCTGGAGCTTCAGAAATAAATATAAGTATTTTAGAGGCTGGAAAAAAACTAATCGAAATTTCTGATAATGGGGAAGGGATAGAAAGGACCCAATTAATTACGGCTTTGGCCCGCCATGCAACTAGCAAATTGCGGGATGCAAATGACCTCTATAAAATTAGCACTTTGGGTTTTCGAGGGGAGGCATTGGCATCTATTGCTTCGGTTTCAAGGTTCTCAATCACATCTCGCACTAAGAATTCTTTAGAGGGTGGGCGAGTGATAGTGGAAGGGGGAACCGGCGGGAAACTTGAGGATATAGGAACAACAGTTGGAACTTTGATTAGGGTGGAAGATCTATTTTACAATGTGCCAGCGAGATTAAAATTTCTAAAAAAAGACCCAACCGAAAAAAGGCAAATCGATGCATTTGTAACGAGATATGCCATGGCATATCCCGAAATCCGATTCCGCTTAACTCAAGATAATAAAATCACTTTTCAGACAAGTGGAAATGGAGATAAACGAGAAATTTTATCTTCTCTATACAACCCGGAAATTGCAAAACAAATGCTGGTCGTGGATTCAGGTTTTGATCAAATAAGCATTAAAGGGTTTATAAGCCCAACAAATCTAACAAGATCCAATCGGCAAGCCATCACGTTTTTTGTCAATGGGCGTTGGGTGCAAGATACTGCTCTCACCTCTGCCTTAATACAGGCGTACCGCACCATGTTAATGGTGGGGCGGTATCCAATGGCAGTGATTTTTTTAGAAGTTCCCCCAGAATTGGTGGATGTGAATATCCACCCAGCAAAATCAGAAGTTCGGTTTATGGATCAAGGTGCAATCTTTAGGGGGGTTCAGGGTGCCGTCAAACGAGCCTTATTAGCTTTCACCCCAGTCCCTGAACTTCAAAATCAACTCCGCTGGTCATCGATGGCTGAAACAATAAATTCTGAATTTGACCAAGGTATTAAACCTCCACCTATAGGAACACTAGATGATGATTCTGCAAAATCGGTAGATGGACCTATTGACAAGGGTGATCAAAATCCGTTACCAGTAGAAGGGGTTCCATTATTGAGACAAATTGGACAAGTGGGCGCTTCATTCATTGTGGCTGAAGGTCCCGACGGTTTATATCTGGTTGATCAACATGCAGCTCATGAAAGAATTCTTTTCGAAAAATTCATGAAAATGCAAAAAGATAAAATTCCCTCTCAAGCATTATTAGACCCAATAACCATTACTTTGTCAGCTGAAGAATCTAACCTTTTAGAAGATAATTTACCGGTTATGGGGAAATTAGGGTTTGTAATTGAATCCTTTGGTCCAAAAACGTTCAGGATTTTATCTATGCCGTCTTTATTAATTGGAAGTGATCCCGAGAGGGCCTTGCGTGTAGTCATAGAAGATTTTGAAGAAGATGAGAAGCCGTTCCATGACCAGATCGAGGCAAAGATCATTGCCCGAGTGTGTAAACGTTCGGCTGTAAAAGCCGGGAAGATATTATCTACCGATGAGCAGAAGGCTCTACTTTTAGACCTCGAAGCCTGTTCTTCTCCGCGCACTTGCCCCCACGGAAGGCCGACTATGATTCATTTGTCAATTAATCTGTTGGAACGTCAATTTGGCCGAAAGGGTGCAAGATAGTTAGTTTAGAATTCCTTGAGCAATAGAAGGCAAAACGTCCGCAAGATCTTCTCTAATTATTATATCTGCACGACTATCTATATAAGTGGGGGATTGGTTGATAATGATCATTTTTGCACCATGAGCCAATGCAGAATAGGGAAGATTAGAAACGGGTTTAACCTCTAGCGAGGATCCAACAACAATTAGTAAGTCACAATTTTTAATTGCTTTAGCAGCTCGATTCCAAATTTTTACAGGAAGTTGTTCTTCAAATAATATTACATCTGGTTTTAGGGTTTGTTTACAGGATGAACAAAGGGGAATCTCTCCTGTTTCAATATAATTGATTAAAAATCGCTCAGATTCGAATTTTTCATAACAACTTGTGCAGGTCATTCCTAGAGTTGTCCCGTGAACCTCATGGACATTTTTAGACCCTGCCTTTTGATGAAGGACATCAATATTTTGAGTGATGATTTCTTGTATATATCCTCTTTTTTCTAGCTCAGCTAGGGCAAGATGCGCCGGATTTGGGGCTGCTTCGTAAATAGTTTTTGCCATAGGGCGAAACCAATTAAAAAACTTCGAGGGTGTAATTCTGAAAACTGATAAAGAGGCAACTTCCATCGGATCAAATTCTTCCCAAAGACCGCCTGAAGTAGAGCGGAAATCTGGGATTCCGGAAGGGGTAGATATGCCAGCCCCTGACAATACGACGGCGTGTTTTGAATTTTTGATCAAATTCGCAGATTCTGTGATTAACAAATTAATCCATCGATCCTTTCTGAATGATTTCTTCAGCAATACTCATAATTTGTTGGGCATAAATACTTTCTGGGAGAAGGGTAATCAAAGGCTTGCCCCTGGAAATAGCAGAGAACGTGTCTTCTGGGGAGGGCGAAATGATGAAATCAATTTCCATTTCTAAATCTTTTTCAGCATCAGAAGGGGATACATTAGTTTCAGATCGATGTCGATTTATCAGAACTATGCTGATAGCATCGCCATTTACACCAAGCTGCGATATGCCCTTCACTAGCTCCTTGGTTTGCTTAAGAGTCCATGGATAGGGTTCGGTAATGATCAGTACTTCATCGCATTCTTTTAATACAGAATTATTTGTTTTCGATAACCCTGATCCGAGGTCGATGAGCGTATATTCATTAATTTCGCTGAGGTGGGTGGTAATATTTTCGAAATGCTTTGAATTCTCTTGAAAAACACCATTCATAGAATTAATCGATGATAACAATAAATCAATCCCGGATCCATCCCTGATAAGTTGCTCTTTTACACCATCATTATTGATTTCTTCAAATGGGGTGTCTAGCAAATCTCGGAGGCTACTCCCTTCTTGGTGGCCTAAGAACAACCCCAAAGATCCGCTACCAGGGCGGAACTCAGTCAGGCTAACCGATTTTTCAAAGGTTTTACGAATTGCAACTGATAAATTGATCGCCAATGTGGTTGATCCGAGTCCGCCTTTGGTTGAAACGATTCCAATTAACTTGCCCTGTTTTACGTTTTTTTCTGTTTCTATTAATTCCAGATTATTATTTTCAGATTTTTCTAATGCCGCTTCTACTCTCGAAACAAGTTCAGTAGGATGCGTAGGCTTAGTTAAATAATCATCTGCCCCTGCTTCATACCCGATTACTTTATCATCCGCTTGTGATTTTGCTGAAAAAAGTATTATGGGCACTATAGATGTTTCTTCTATTGCTCTTAAGCGTCTCGTTACTTCATACCCGTCAATTCCCGGCATCATAATATCGAGAATAATTAAATCAGGAATTTTATTTTCTGTGATTTGCAGAGCTTTTTCGCCATTGTTTGCAGCAATGATTTCATACCCTTTTTGTTCCAACATAGTGCCAACTAACTGGAGGGTATCAATATCATCATCTACAATTAAAATTGATTTATTCATAATAAATCTCCACCTTAAATAATTTCAAAAAAAAAATAATTTCGGTCAATAAATATGATCAATTAAACGAGTATTTTTCAATTATATCAATTAAAGTCCATTTTCAACTACACAAGATGCTATAATCTTCAATTGCCATGTTAGAGAATATTTCCAGATCACTCACTGATTGCTATGCAAATAAAGAATCCCCACTTGTTGTAGGTGTTTCTGGGGGTCCTGACAGCATCGTATTACTCCACACCCTAAATCAATTAGGTTTCCAGTTAATCGTAGCCCATTTAGACCATAAACTAAGAGAAGAATCTGGAGCGGATTCCAAGTATGTAGAGGAAATTGCGACGGAATTGAAAATCCCTTTTATTTGCTCTGAAGTGGATACGATAACAATTTCAAAAGAAGAAAAAAAATCCTTGGAAGAGACCGCTCGGAACCTTAGATACCAATTTTTATTTAAGATTGCAAATCAAGAAAATGCGCATGCTGTTGCGGTTGGTCATACTGCAGATGACCAAGCAGAAACAGTGTTAATGCATATGTTAAGAGGAAGTGGACTATCGGGTATCAAGGGAATGAGTGTAAGAAGTTTGACGGGATGGGATAATAAAATCCCCCTTGTTAGACCTTTACTTAATGTATACCGAAGTGAAGTGGAAGCATTTTGTCAGGATAATAATATTTTTCCTAAAATCGACAAAACAAATTTTGAATCTAAATATCATAGAAACAAAATCCGAAATGAACTTTTTCCTATTTTGGAGGAATATAACCCGAACATAAAAAATAAATTAGTTTCTTTATCGAAAATTGCAACCGAAGACTATAAAGTGATTTTGGAAATTGTTGATAAAGAGTGGGTTGAATTGGTAGATATTTCAGAAGAAGAATGTATCAAAATCCCAATGGATCGTTTCAATTCTAAAAAATTGTCTATAAAACGAATGCTAATCCGTAAATCATTTGAGTATTTAAAATCAGACTCTAATAATATTCAATTTACGGATATTGAAAGGTCAATTAAGCATATTGCAAATCCCTCTAAGGGTCAGATTCAACAGATCACTTCGGATATCTTTATCCAAATCCATGAAAATATTATTTATATTTTCCGTGATGGATATCAAATTCAGTTTACTGATTTTCCCAGAATAGAAGATGCCACAGATTTATTTGAGGGTAGCGGAAGCATTAAAATTAATGCAAATTGGAATTTAGAATTTGAAGAAAGGACTTTTTCTGAGCTTTCATTCGAGGAAATAAAAAATAACAAAGATCCATATACAGCTCATCTAGATAAAGAATTGTTGGATGAGGGATTACTGCTCAGGCCACCTCAGGAGGGGGATTATTTTCAGCCACTGGGCATGGGCGGCAAAGGAATGAAACTATTTGATTTCTTCATTAATGAGAAAATTTATCGTGGAGACAGAAAACATTGGCCTTTGTTGTGTACTATGAATAATGATATTATTTGGGTGGTTGGGCAAAGAATATCTCACCCATATAGGGTAACGGGAAAAACGAAAAAAGTACTGTTGGTAAAAGGAATCAAAACGAATGAATAAGAAAGTGTTTATGACGTTAATTTTATGTTTTGTTCTTATAACGGCAGGTTGTAGTTCAGGGTTATTTGAGGATGAGGTTTTACGAATTGCAACAACAACAAGTTTAGATAATTCTGGACTTTTGGCTTTATTGGTTCCGGATTTTGAGTATGAATACGAGGTCGAAGTTGAGATTATTGCAGTAGGTACTGGCCAAGCCTTAGCCCTTGGAGAAAATGGGGATGTGGACTTAGTTTTAGTACATGCACCAGAATTGGAAATTGCCTTTGTTGATTCTGGTTATGGGACTGAAAGGCACGTGATTATGTACAATGATTTTATAATTTTAGGACCTGAAAGTGATCCTGCTAATATTTCAAACCTTCCTCTAAGTGCCGACGCTATAACAAAAATTTCTGAATCAAATTCGATTTTTGTTTCTCGGGGAGATAACTCAGGTACGCATTTCAAAGAAAATCAAATTTGGGCAGATGCGGGTTTAGATCCAGATCAGAATGGCGAATGGTATAACTCGGTGGGACAAGGGATGGGTGCTTCACTGGTTATTGCGAATGAAAAGGAAGGCTATATTCTCTCAGATCGCGGCACATATCTTTCTCAAAAAGAAAATTTGCCAAATTTAGTAGTTCTTTTTGGCGGAGACTCTTCCGATAAAAACCCAGATTTGTTATTGCAAAATATATATAGTGTTATACCCATTAATCCTGAAAAATTTGAAAATGTTAATGCCGATCTTTCTGATTTATTTGTTGAATGGATTTCTTCTATAGAAATCCAAAATCAAATAGGTGAATTTGGGGTTAGCGAATTTGGAATTCCTTTATTTTATTCAAACTCAACTGAGTGGATTTCAAGTAATTCTTTATATATAGAACCACAGGATAATTTAAAGCAAGAAAATAATTCCGGTTGAATAAATAAGGTAAAAAAATTCTTTATGGTCAATAATGAATTACTTGAAATAATCTTCCTTACCCTCCGAGTGAGCGGTTCAGCCTTGGCAATTGCCTGCGTTTTAGGAATCCCATTTGGGTTAATTCTAGGATCGGAAGAATTTAGGGGAAAAAAAATAATTCAATTATTGATTTCTACAGGAATGGGATTGCCCCCTGTAGTGGTAGGATTGGTTGTATACCTGCTGCTTTCTAATCAAGGTCCCCTCGGTACTATAAACTGGTTATTCTCTCCTTCCGGTATGATTCTCTCGCAAAGCATTCTGGCATTTCCACTAGCAGCAGGATTTACAAGTAGTGCAATTGCTGCTGTTTCCCCTAAACTGATCATACAAATAAGGTCAATGGGAACTACATCCTGGCAAGAAAAAATAACTATATTTAGTCAGGCACGAAATGGAATCATCGCTGCTGTCCTCGCAGCATTTGGGAGAATAATCTCTGAAGTGGGGGCGGTTATGTTGGTGGGGGGTAATATTGAAGGCCATACAAGGGTACTTAGCACGGCAATTGTTTTGGAGACAAGACAGGGAAAATTTGCTTTTGCATTATCTCTCGGGTTTGTATTACTGGGAATTGCGCTTCTAGCTAATTCTTTAACATATTATTTTGGTGGCCAATGGGAAAAATGACACCTAACAATATTTTCAAAATTGAAAACCTTGAAAAAAAATATGGAGAAAGAAAAGTTGTTGATATAAAAAATATCTACGTCAATAACGGTGATTTCTTTGTCATAGTGGGGCCGAGCGGGGCTGGGAAATCAACATTTTTAAGATTGTTGAAATATTTGGAAGAACCAACTAACGGAGATATTTATTTTGAAGGAAAAAAACTTTCAAACCCTCTGGATGTAAATATTCAAAGAAGTATTTCAATGGTTTTTCAAAGACCTGAATTTCTTAAACGTTCGGTTTTTGAAAATGTTGAATTCCCCCTATGGATTCGAGGCAAAAAAGATAATGAAAAGGTTGAAAAAGTGTTGGGTCAAGTGGATATTGGAAATTTGATTCGAGAGAAAACCAGCAGTTTGTCTGGCGGGGAATTGCAGAGGCTGGCCCTTGCTCGGGCTATGGTTGTAGATCCTAAAGTTTTACTCTTAGATGAGCCAACAGCAAACCTTGACCCATATAATGTTGAATTAATTGAAAAGATTGTCTTGAATTTAAATAAAGCTGGAAAGACCATAGTAATGGTGACTCATAATGTATTTCAAGCAAAAAGGTTGGCTAGCTCGGCGGGCTTGTTATTAAACGGAAAATTGGTTGAAGTTGGTTCTGCTGACACATTTTTTAATACTCCAAAAGATGCTAGAGTCAAAGATTTTCTTGAAGGTCGAATGGTTTATTAATCTTAAGATTCAACGAGGTTTGGTTCGGATTGTGCTTGAAGTTTTCGTAGTTTCCCGTATATTTCTCTCCATTGAATTTTTGATATCCCTAATTTCTGTCTAATTTTATTTGATTCAATACCATTATCCAAATCCAATAGGGCAGAACTCCACCTGCACATAAGAAATGAAACTTGGTTTTCTAATCCTGCTTCTTTTCCAATTTCTTCAAGAATATATTCTAGTCTTCTTTGTGACCACGGGAAAAGCTTTTCAGTTAGATCATATTGGCTCTTATACTCATTAAAAGATGCAATCCATTCCTCTGATAATGCTATCTTTCTCTCCTTATATCTGTTCTGTGGGCTTGCATATCTAATAAATATTATTGGCCCATTAGGTGCATCAAAATCAATATGGTTAGTTGTCAGGGTCAAACATTCACCCTTCTTAATCGCTGTTTCTAACAATAATTTTATTAATGTATACGCTCTTGCATCTGGTTTTTTTGAAACGCGATGTTTATTTGCGGAGTCAAGGAGTAAATTGATTTCGGACAAACTCAGTACTTTAGGCAGAGGGCTGATTACTGATTTCTGTACGACCTTCTCGGCAGGGTCCATTGTAATTACACCCTTGGTTTGCAGCCATTTGAAAAAAGATTTTATTGAGGTAATTCTTCTAGAAAGAGTTTTTGGGCTGCAAGGAATTCCCCTTTTGTTCTGCATCCAGTCCAAAAAATTATTTATATCTTTGGTTGTGACTTCTCCAATTTCACGATCAGGTGGAAAAAAGGATGCCAAAAGATTTACATCTGATATAAATGCTTTAATTGTATGAATTGATCTTCCCTGATCCTCTAAATAAAGTTTCCAAAAACTAATCGCTTGAGTAACTGGGGAATTGAAATTGATGACTTGATTCATAAGGTTCTCCGATCATTTTTTGTCTGAAATCATTTCGCATAGACATATAGTTCACTATTGATTCTATATAGATTTCAAAATATGTCAAACTTTACATTAAAGGAATAATTTGTAAATTCGAGAAATATTCTTTTATGGGGGGATTAAATTTGTTTCTTACGTGGGATTTCCCAATAATTTAATCAGAGTTTACAACTTTTAGAATGAAATCATCAATAAAATTCTTAGTGGGGAGTAAAACTTGGGCGCCTGTATTTGGATTTGTCCAATTCGTGATATGTTGATAATTCACCACATAGCGAGAAATGTCCCAAGAATTGAGAAATTTTGTCCCGAATTGAGAAAGTTCGATTATTTCTGTCAATTCTAAATCTGTTTGGATAACGCCTCGAAATTGACTGTAAAGTTGTGGCACTTTTGTAACGATATCGAATGAGAGTAATTTTGAAAAAACTGCCTGAATAACTTCTTGTTGTCGAACCGTCCTATCCAGATCATTGGAAGAATGACGTGAACGGACGTACCAAAGTGCTGTATCCCCATTCATATGGTTTGTGCCAGAATTTACTGTAAAATACCCATACCCGTCTCTAAGATCAGTCATTGTCCTACCGACATTTACGTCAATCCCCCCAAGAGTATTAATTAAATTCTCAAAACCACTAAAGTCAACAATTGCATAATTATCGGGTTTAATTCCAAAATTATATTCAAATGTTGAGGCAGTTAATGCAAACCCACCTTTTACTTGTGCCGTATTAATTCGCTCCATAGAATACCCAGGAATATAAACGTAAAGATCTCTCGGAAATGAAGAAAGGTTAATTGAATTTTCGTCAAAATTAATAGTTACTAGTAAAAGGACATCCGTACGAAAGCCCCCATCATTAGGTCGTTGGTCAGAACCCATTAGCAATATATTTAATTGGTTTTCGGGTTGCTGTATAATTTTTGCGCGTGGGGGGATAGATCCTGGCGGGCCGTAATAGGATCCGTCAAAATCAGAATCAGTAGTTGGTATCGGTGAAGGTTGGCCCACTGGAGTCGAACTAGGATCATTCTCTGTGTTCTCATAATCAGGAAGAAAGGCAGTGGGGGTTGGAGTTGAATCTTTACCCGCGGTAATGAGCTGCATATTGTGTTTTTGATCGGGTTCAGTCAAAGATGCGAATCCCTGGCAATTCACAATTAATAGGGGTATGAAAATTATTAATCCAAATTTTATTATTGTGGGTGATTTTGTTTTTTCCATATTTTATTTCCATTAGAAGCTGGGACTTCAAAATCCTAGAAGTTAATAGTATTGCGAAACCTCATTATAGGCTTGAAAATCTATATTGCAATTTATATAATTTGGTTAGATAAATATTCATCCCCCGATGATGTGGGTTTCGGAAATTGAAAAAATAAGTCTTCTTATAATTACTTCGAAAGATAAAATGGCGAGCATAGATCGAAATAACATTTCTAAATCCTCTTCACTCATTTTGCGGTCCGGTTATTCTTTTCCTGAGAAATGCTAATTGGAATGATTAAACCAAAAGTTGTTCCTTTGCCTATCTTACTGCCAATTTTTACCTCGCCACCTAATTGTTCTAGTAATAACTTTGAAACAGGAAGGTTTAGTTCTGATTTTTCATCCTCTGAAAAAGAAATGCCTTTTTCGGAGCGGGAAATTGAAAAGAATAAAGGAATTTCCTTCTCTTCAATTCCCACACCAGAATCTCTTATATCTAGGCAAATTGAATTCTGATCTTGTATTATTGTTGCTTTTATTAATATTTCTCCCCCATAAAGGCAGGCATTCACTGCATTTTTTAAAAAATTAGTTACAACTTCATAAATTATTTCTTCATCAGAATATATTTTTGGTAATTCAGAATGAAAATCCACCCGCAATGTTATGTCTTTATTCCGTAACTCTTCACCAAAATAATTTATCGTTTTGTCCACAATTTCTGAAAGATCAAAATAATCAGGATTAAACTCTTTGTCTTTGGAGGATACGGAAGAGATAAAATATAAAGATTTCAAGAGGTCATCTAATTCATCTGAATTAGATTTCGAAAAATTAGTAGATAGTTGCTTTCCATCCCCATCGTTTTTTATATTTTCAGAATAATAAAAATTCAAAAGCTCTTCAATGTAATTATGGGCCTCTTTGATAAAAACGGAAATTGAAGGAGAAGAATCGACTTCCTCGGTTTTTTGTTTCCTGTCTTTTTCGGCCCGTTCTTTTTCCTTAAGTAATACCATTTCGATGTTGTTAGATAATTCTTCATTTTCAACTTTTAATTTTTCTATAGTATCCTTCGCCATTTCCAGTTCTTCATTGAAATTATTATTGCTCACATTCTGGTAGGATGAAATTTCATCTAGAAGAAGTTTGTTTTCATTTTCAAATCTAGATGCCCTTTCTTCAAATTCATTAGATTGTAATTCTAATTTGTCTAGTTCAGACTTCTTAGCAATTGTTTTTTGTTGACTGTGGTTAATTATTTCCTGCCTAGATTTTTGTATTGATTCAACAGCAAAGTCATTTATGGTCTGATTTGTATAGGGATATGCCAATAGAATGCAAAATTCGGGGGAAAGAGGCTCTTTATTTATTGGGATTATTACAGAATTTCCTAAATCTTCAACATTGATCACCTTCGATATAGTCGATAGGCTCGGGTCATAACTATTGATATATATTGGGCTATTGCTTAAAAAACTTTTCTTTAAACCTGAAATCTGGACTTCTTCAAATTCATTTATATAAATGTAATTTTCAGATATTAGATCATAGCCACTCAGGATTAGGGATTTTTTTTGTTTATTAGGCGGTGAAATAAGAAGGACAATATCAGCTATAAAGGAATGTGAAATAATTTTTACTAAAGAATTTTCTGGCGAATCATTATTATCCACATTTGTGAGATTAATAACTGCTTCTAACAAATTACCCCGGTTTATTATTATTTCAGTTATTTTATCATCATGATTTGGCTTAAGATTTTGATATTTCATTCCCTTTTCCCCTATAAAACTAGTCTCTGTTTTATTCTTTTCGAAGGACAAGTTTTTGTCATATGAAATCCCAAACAGTAATGGGAATGCGGATAATTGCATTAGGCGAACAAATATTGGAATATTGTCTTGGTTAGAAAATATAAAAACTTGGCCTAATTCACCAATAATCAATGCGGAAAATATGATTAATCCTAGTTTCCAATTCCTCGGACGCCTCAAATTCAAAAGAGTAATCCCAGTATAGAGCAATAGGACTGTTGCTAAATTGCATAATGCCAAATAAAATTTTGCGCCTAAAGAGATTGGCGAAGAATAACTTATCCATAAAAATACAAGTAATATCCCAAAGAAAATTATACTTAGAGAGGAGAATAAAGAATAGGTTTTTTTGGTATATTTGGAATATGAAAATATCCAAATATAGAAAAATACTAAGACTGTAAGGAAATCTACTGTACGAGAAATTTCTGGTAAATAAGCGCTGTAATTTAAGGGTATTTGGGTGAATAAGCCGATTAAAAATAGATTAATAAAACGAATACCTAGAAGCAATATAATCCCGATCAATACTCTTCGATTCCCCGTAGTTTTTTCTTCCAAGTAATGAGGGAGGGTAATTGCTAAAGCCCCTAAAATTGCAAAAGAAATGACCAGGTGATAGGCTAGGTTACCTCCCTGGGTGTTCAATAATTCTGCAATATCATTAATTAATCCGGGCATTTAGCTATTTCCTTATGGGGATTATAGCATGCGGAAAAAATTGATACAACAAATAATTGTGGCTGAGACTTAATATTTTTATTGTTTTTCAGTATGTTGACTTTCTTATATTTAAGGGTAAAATACCGGACGTAACCATGCCGAAGTGGCGGAACTGGCAGACGCGCTACGTTCAGAGCGTAGTGAGCATTAGCTCGTGAGGGTTCAAATCCCTCCTTCGGCACTTAAAGACCTAATAATGGGTCTTTTTTAGTTAAAAAGTACATTTGGCGAGGAACTTGCACTACTTCTAGGACTGGAGTAAGATGGTTTTATGGGTCTAACGAGTGATTGGATAAAGAGAATATTGGCGGGATTGGGATTAATTGTTTTATTAATCTTGGTTCTTGATTTTAATTCTAGAATGGTGGAATTAACTCGTTTGACTTCTCAATTTAAAAGTGAGACAGCCGAATTGGATGGGTACCTTTCTGAAAAAGAGGTCTTAGAGAATGAAATTGCATATGCAACTTCCAATGATGCAGTGGAGAAATGGGCAAGGGAGCAAGGCAGGTACACTAAACCTGGAGATCATCCGATCATTCCATTGCCTGATCCAGACTATGTTAAGGAAGTTGAACCCCAAAGTCTTAATGAAAATGAGGCAAATAGTTTATGGGATTTGTGGAATAATTGGCTGTTCGGTGACACGCCTTGACACATGATTTTATGGTGTTATAATCTTGCACTGTGACGTCGCGGGGTGGAGCAGTGGCAGCTCGTCGGGCTCATAACCCGAAGGTCCTAGGTTCGAGTCCTAGCCCCGCTACTAATTACTACCGTAGACCTTTGGGTCTGCGGTTTTTTGTTAGCCCTACGTTCTACGAATCATTTTGACCCCAATAATTGGAGGATTATTATGAATCGTAGACCCTCGAGCTTTTTGAATCTCCCTAAGGGCATTGAAGGCTTTTTGGACCATTAAACTGCTGAAGATTCTTGGTGAAATTAATCATGTTATTTTCCATTCCTGATCTATTTGTATCAGCCCTGGAAAACCCTCTATTTGTTGACTCGCAAAACTTTGTCCACCATCGACAAAACCAACAAATACATCCTCAACCAGGTCAATCACTTGACTTTCTTGTCTTAAAACTAGGGTAATGTTAACACTTCCCGGGGCAAGGGGCAATTTCTGAACCCGACAAATAAACTCTCCTGGACCTGAAGAATTATTGAAATTCTCATTGGTAACCCTGCTATCCAAATTTGCGATAATATTGCCATTGGAAGTTTTGATTAAAATAGAGGCATTAAGATTTTTCGCTTTATGGCTATCATTATTTTCGTATTCAATCTGGAACTTCACACTTTCTCCACTCGATAACCCCTCAAGGAGCTTATTGTTTTGATCATAAACACCAAATCCTGTGATCAATATTTTCCCGGTTTGCTTACTTCGCCGACCTTTATTAATATCTTTTCCAACACTATTTTGAACATTAGTTAAATAGTGGTCAATTGATTCAGCTACCGGACCAATTGGGAATTCAATTTCACCTTGATTTAATACCATTGCGCGGTTGCAAAGTGCACTTACTGTGGTCATATTATGGCTTACAAAAAGAATTGCCCCACCATCGAGCGATACATCTTGAATTTTTCTTAAGCTTTTTTTTCTGAATGCAGCATCTCCAACTGAAAGCACCTCGTCTACAAGTAAGACTTGAGGGTTTAAATGAGCAGCGACTGAAAATGCAAGTCGAATCTCCATTCCCGATGAAAAACGCTTGACAGGGGTATCAAGAAATTTTTCAACTCCTGAAAAATCTACAATCTCATCAAATTTTTGGTTAATTTCTTTTCTAGCCATTCCTAAAACTGCGCCACCGACAAAGATATTTTCTCGGCCAGTTAATTCTGAATGAAAGCCCGTTCCAACTTCTAACAAAGAACCAACCCGTCCATAAATTTCTGCTCGACCGGAAGTAGGCTCAGTGATTCGGCTCAATATTTTTAATAGGGTGCTTTTTCCAGCACCATTTGACCCAATTATCCCTACTACATCCCCTTCGCGTACCTGGAACGAAATGTCCTTTAATGCCCAAAATATGTCATTTCTTCCTAATTGGGGTTTGGTGTTGGATTTTCGAACTAGGCGAGATAAATCCTGAGATAATATCCTCCTGTTTTTGCGCAATCCCCGTTGCCCGTAGGAATTTATTTTGTATGATTTTGAGAGTTTATTTACTCGAATTACAATGTCATTCATTAGATTACGTCAGCAAAGCCTCTTTCTAGTCTACGAAAAATGATTAACCCAACTGAGAATAATAAAACTCCCATCACCATTGAGTAAACAAATGCTGTCAATGGAAAATCAGTTGTGCCAAGAATTGCCCATCTAAAGGCATCGATTATACCTACCATTGGATTCAAATCATAAATCCAACGCCATTTAGAAGGAATCACACTGGAAGAATAAGCCAAGGGAGATGCGTACATCCACAATTGGATAATAAAGGGTAATATATATGTGAAATCTCTATAATACACATTCAGTGCTGCAAACCAAATTCCGATCCCAACAGCAATTAACAAGTTAAAGAAAATAATTATTGGAACGGCTAAAATATTAATCGGAATAGCAATATCAAAAATAAATAATAAAACAATTAACAGGGTAAAAGAGATAGCAAAATCTATTAAGGTGGACACTGAATTAGCAATGGGGATAATTATTCTTGGGAAAAACACCCGGGTAATTAAGCGGATATTTCGGATAAGGCTAATTCCTGACCTTTGTAAAGACTGTGAAAATAAAGTCCAGGGTAATAAACCGGTAAATGAAAAGAGCTCATATGCCGTATTTTCCGAATCAACATTAATTAAATTACCAAAAATTATCGTAAAAATTACGGTGGTGATCAATGGCTGCAGGATGACCCAAACAACGCCTAAAATGGTTTGGCGATATCTTAATTGAACTTCCCGCTTAGCTAATATGAAAAAAAGATCGCGGTATTCCCAAATTTCTTTAAAATCAATACCAAACCAACCCGTTTTGGGTTGAATAATTGTTAATTTCTTTTTAGATTTTTGAGATAATATTGTATTTTGGATGGTTGGTTACTCTTTTAATATTGAATTAATTTGAGAATTTATAAAATATTTTAAGTTATAAACTCTATTAAGGTTCCGAATAATATTTCAAATTAGGAAATAGGCTGATTTTTTTGTTATTTCATTGGAATTATACATTATTTACCATACGGAGGGCTTATAGAAAGTCTGTTTTATCTAGAAATGACCGGTTCTTGTATTATCATATTAAGATTTTTATATTCAACTATTCCTATATCATCCTTAATAGTTTCGAAACCATTCATAAGGGGTGCTTGCCTGACTTATCCAAATTGCACGATTTTATATTGAAAATTCAATTTTTCGATTATAAAATATTTTTCAGCCACTATTATCACGGCAGGGATAAATATAATAATAAATTATTTGTTGTACTGAAAACTAATTCCCCTCAGTCATCGCCTCATTTTGCCCCCAGCACAACCGAGGAGAAATAAAGAATTAATTTTGTTTTACTCCTTTCTATGTACCTCTAGTTAAATATAAGGATATGTCTCTATTTTCTTTCGAGAAATTATTGTATATCCCATATTGAAAACAAATCCTCAGGAATCATCTTATGAAGGGAATGTATCCTAAACTATGGAATGACCTCATACCATTCCCAAATTCGAATTTCTCCAATTTGACCATGGTAAACAAGTTTTTTGTTATTAAGTTCTGACCTGCCCCCAATAGTTGTACCAGTGCTTATGTTACACCAGCAGACTGAAGTTGTGAAGTGTGCGAGATGAAGGTTGCCGGTGTTGGGGGTTTGTAACCCAGTGAACTATGGGGTCTGATCTGGTTATAATTCCACCTC
>JABJGH010000045.1 GCA_018662365.1 Chloroflexota bacterium
CGCATAACCTGCACTTTAGGAGAGTATGGTCATTTTGTCCATCTTATCTATGGGGGTCTATTGTGTACATTGCGTCTACATGTGGGAGTGAAAATTGTCCATTATGTCTATTGTGTCCAGGCTATTTGCAGTAAAATTGCAGTAAGTTTGAAGAATTTCAACTTAAAGGAAAGGTGGCTCAAAAATTTTTATGTTTTTTAGAAAGTATCCCGCTCTTAATGTTACAAGAAATTTGACAAACTGTCACACGTCACTATTTTAATTTAGGCATAAGCCAATTTGCCAGAACGGTTGAAATAATACCAATCACTATTACAGTAATGAATAAAACTCTGTGGGAAAAAATATCCAACAATGCCCCGCCGACTAAAGGTGTAAGAGTCATTAAAGGAGCAACAAAGGTATTTAAAATTCCAATGAAACGGCTAGTCTCGGCTGCTGGAGCAATTTCAAAAACCATATTTGAATCCGCAATCCTAATTCCCGCATACATGCTGCCAATAAAGAAAGCAATCATATAAAATCCGATTTCTCCCAGTGGTAAAATCGCAAATCCACCCATTGCAATCACCATAAAAGATATAATGATATAAATAATTCGGTAACCGAATTTGTCTCCCAACCAGCCCCATAAAAATCCAATGATACTCTGAGATAGCAAAATAATTGTAGTAAATGTAGCTAAAATAGTAATATCTAAAGACAGAAAATCAATAGCATATAATGCATAAAATGAATTGCCAATAACGCCAAAACTTAAGAATGCTCGTGAGAGCATAAACCTTTTAAATAACGGGGTCCGTTGAATAAAAGCAGGGATCGCTTTAATAAAACTTATGAGGGGTTCCGTTTTTCGTTTTACTGGAAATGGAATTTCTTTGAAAGTAGCAATGAAAATGGGAGAGATTAGGGAAGATAAAAAACCGATCCAGAAAAGAAGCCTAATATTCTTGGGGAAACTATATGATTCGAGCAGATACCTCGCAACCAATGCCGCTCCAAAGCCAACTAATCCACCAACCCCATTTACAACGCCAAAAAATTTTCCGCGATTTCGAATAATATTTTTGCTGATAAAATCTGCGTATCCTGGTGCGATCATCCCATTGGTGACGGAATATATCATAAATGAAAAAAAGAATAACCCTAAAAGGATATTATCGTTGAAAACTCCATAATTTTGAGCAACAAGGGCAATTGCAAAAATCCCAATACGTTCTGCCAGCGCAATTTTGAAAATTACCCACTTTCTTTCTTGCTTCCCATTAACAATATACGCTCCCAATAACTGGGGAAGAAAATAGCCTAAATAAAATATTGCTGGCACTAAACCAATGATCCAGTTTAAGTTAGTGAGTTGATCAACAAAATATGGAACGATTGTGTCATGGGAAAGCGTAGCAATTGAGAAAGAATAAACAGAAGAATCAAGTACTAACATTAAGAAGTTCCATCTGTAATTTTTACTTACTTTGCGTATATATTCAGGATACTCTGTTTGAAGTTTTTCTATGTCTGTGCCAATCATTATAATAAAATTCCTCAGAAAATCTCAGGCCAAATAAACAATTTACAAGGAAATAAAAGTAAACAATTAAATTATTGTTCAATACCTTGTTCCCAATTCGATTTATGTTTTGAAATGCTTAATTTCTTTCTTGATCTTGTTTAATAAGGATTTTCAGTCCTTCAATAGCAACCTTTATGGGGCGATTAATATCAAAGAGCTTATTAAAATCTGCAATTTCTTCCTCAGTTTCAGGTGGTTTTTCTGACATCGATGCCATTAGCATTACCCCGCCAGCGCGTTTCCGGTAAATTGAAGATAAAATAAAAATAGTTGAAGCTTCCATTTCAGAACAAACTGCTCCACCATCTTCCCAAGCTTTCCATCTTTCCTTCAATCGGCTATCCACCGGCATTCGTTCAGGTTCAATTTCTCCGAAAAATGAATCTTTTGATTGCGTGGGTCCTACTGCATACGGAATCCCTAAGGTTTTTGCAGCTTCTCTTAAGGCTACAAGAACATCTATGTCTGCAATCGCTGGAAACTCAACTGGCAAATAATGTAAACTTGTTCCTTCATCTCGAATTGCTGAATTAACTAAAGCAACATCACCGGTATGGGTCTGAGGTTGTATGCCACCTGATGTGCCCACACGAATAAATGTATCAGCACCAATTGCGATTAATTCTTCAACCGCAATAGCAGAGGAAGGACAACCGATCCCTGTTGAAGTCACAGAAACTTTTTCGCCAAGTAGTGTTCCCGTGTATGTGTTATATTCCCTATTATGGGCAATATGCTGTGGGTCATCAAAATAAGATGCTATCTTTTCACAGCGTCCTGGGTCTCCAGGCAGCAACACATAACGACCAACATCCCCTTTTTTCATATGAATATGGTGTTGGAGCTGAGTATTTCGTACCATTATTATTCCTTTACCATCCGATCTTGTTGAATCAAGAGTCGGATGGTTTCAATTGCAGTATTAATCATTGGTGTGATATTTGTTGAAACGCCCAACTCTGGTTTAGCTTGATTGATTGCAATAAGGGTAACACTGCCAACCCTTAACCGGTAAACAGCTCCCAAAGTTAACAGAATTGCTGATTCCATTTCTGCACAAATTGCCCCTCCTTGAACCCATGCTTTCCATCGATCTTGGAGATAAGCAGCAACTGGCATGCGTTCTGGCGACATTTGTCCATAATATGAATCCTTTGAGTGAGAGATGCCTAAATGGGTTTTGTAGCCTAATTTTTCTGCCGCTGTTCTTAGAGCGGAAACAACATCGAGAGAAGCTACAGCTGGAAACTCAATGGGCAAATAATGGTTGCTGGTTCCTTCATCTCTAATACTGCCTGTTATGATTGCTAGATCTCCAGGGGTTTGATTTGGCTGCATTCCACCTGAAGTCCCTACTCTAATGAATGTGTCTGCCCCAACTGCTCGAAGCTCTTCAATTGCAATTGCTGCCGAAGGATTTCCAATCCCAGTGGATGTTACTGAAACAGGTTCATTCAAGAGTTTTCCCGTGTAAGTAACAAATTCTCTGTTTTGTGCTACTTTTCGTGCTTGGTCGAAATGGGAAGCAATTGTTTTACACCGGGCAGGATCACCCGGCAATAATACATACCTCCCAACGTCGCTGGGCTCAATTTTAAGATGATGCTGTTTCATTCCTGAGGTTCCTAAACGCGAAAATGATAAATATAAATAATTTTTCTATTCCTTTCCAAAAATTATTATTCCCTATCTTTTTCGATTAATATTTTGACACTTTCAATAGCCGTCTCAATCAACGGGTTAAGATCTGTGACATGTTCTTCTGGATTTTCACCTTCTTGGTTCCAACCAATTAACATGATCCCACTTGCTCGTTTTCGATAAATACTGCTAAGAATAAATATTGAAGCAGCTTCCATTTCCGAGCAAATCGCACCGCCTTCAACCCAAGCTTTCCACCGATTTAGCAAACGACTATCCACGGGCATTCTTTCCGGTTGGTGTTGCCCAAAAAAGGAGTCTTTTGTATGCGAAATTCCTAAATGGTGAGAGTAACCCAATTTTTGAGCAGCTTCTCTAAGGGCTAAAACGACATCCACATCTGCAACTGCAGGAAATTCAGCGGGCAAATAATGTAAGGTTGTCCCCTCATCACGAATAGCGCCTGTAACAATTCCAAGATCTCCTGCTTTGAAGTGTGGTTGCATTCCTCCAGAAGTTCCAACTCGCACAAAAGTGTCTGCCCCAATCATTATCAATTCTTCAACCGCGATTGCAGTTGAAGGACATCCGATCCCTGTTGAAGTCACAGAAACTTTTTCACCAAGCAGGCTGCCTGTATAGGTTTTATATTCTCTGTTATAAGCAATTAATTTGGGGTCATCAAAATAGCTCGCAATCAGTTCGCAGCGCCCAGGGTCGCCTGGAAGAAATACATAACGACCGACATCTCCTTTAGACATTCCAATATGATACATTACTTCAGGTGCTTCCATTTTATTCCTCGTTTAAATTCAAATATTTAATAATGTTTTTTTTCATGCTTATGCACTTAGCGCAGCACGGATCGCAAAAATCACAAAAACTAAAAATCCGATGGTTGCACTGAGAACTAAGCTAACAGCAAAAATTGGAGAAAATGTCATTGATTTACTCCAATCTAAGCTTTTGTCAATAATTACCCAATAAGTAGCTAGACCTGTGGTAACAAACCCTAATGCCATAACAAAATAGTCTGAAAAAGCCATCCGGACCTGTCGGAAACTACTTTTTTGACCGGTAGATCCAAAGGCTCGGGATTCCAAGGATATTGAAAGCTGTTGGACACGTTCAATCGCCCCAACAAATACTGGGACCATACTTGGCAGGATTGCTCCAAAACCTGACCCCTTCATCGCTCTTGATTTCTGGGCATTTAAAACCGTGCCAAATTCGTTTTGCAATATTGGTATTAGTTGGAGTGTCATTACCAGAATAAAATTAAGAACATAAGGCATGCCTATTTTCTTCAATGATGTAAATATATCCGAAGGGTGAGAGGTCATGATTGTAACCATCGCCCAGGTTGTCATAGCCATAATTCGGAGCAATAACGATATTCCGCTATATATGCCTTCTTGATAAATATTAAATGGACCAAAAGCTGCGATGGTTGTCCAAGGACGGGGGAAGGCTGGCGCAATGCTTTGAAGTGTGATTAGCGTTAGACTGATAGGAAATAAAATCAAAGCCACCCTTAGATAGGCGCTGGTTATTCTAGAATAAAAGACTAACAATAAGCCAATTGCAAATGCTATTCCAAGTACGGCAATATTTCTAGTTGAAAAAGATAAAGCTAATATGCCAAAGGTCCAAAGCAATTTTGGAAGAGGATTCATTCTATGTATTGCCGAGTTTCCAGGTACCATAGAAATTGGAATTACTATACCCTGCATGATAAATACTCCTAAATTTTCTCTTTTTGGTTGGAATCTTTGCTCAAAGCAAGCATTTCATCTACACTCAAAACTACGTCATCAAGTTTATTTTTGTTTTTCCGAAGATTCAAAGACAAGCTTGTTATCTGAGGAGGTGCAAGGTGAGTGCTAGCCATTATCTCATTATTGGAAAACACTTCGCGTGGTGAAGCATCCATGATTACTTCTGAATCTCTTAAGACCAACATCCTGTCAACAACTTCTGAAAGCAATATCATGTCATGTGCTACACATAAGACTGTAGCACCTTCATCACGTAGTTTTTTTATCAACCGATATACTTTTTGAGTTGTAATATTATCTTGCCCGGTTGTTGGCTCATCTAATATAAAAATGTCTGGTTTCATTGTATAGATTGTTGCCATTCCTACCAATTTGCGAAGGGGGAATCCGATTCGATAAGGATGCAGATAACGCAATTCTTCCAAGCCAAAAAATTTAATGGCTTGTTCAACGCGTTCCTGAACCTCTTCTTTTGGTACGCCCAAGTTATTTGGACCAAATTCCAATTCCTCTTGCACTGTTCTTGCAAATAATTGATGATTAGGATTTTGATACACATAACCCACTTTTGCAGCCAATTGCTGTACTTTTAGGGGTTCTGTATCTTCTCCATCGATAAATACTTTTCCACGGGTCGGTTTTAATAAACCAATAAAATGTTTTACTAATGTTGTTTTGCCAGATCCATTTTGCCCGATCACACCGATTAATTCGCCTCTGTTGATATTTAAAGAAACTTCACGTAATGCAGTGATATTACCTGTCGGATACGTGTGCCAAAGATTCTCAACTTTTATTATAGGTTCCATGACTATAGAATATCCTTATATCGTTCGATTGCACTATTTAAGGTGACGGGATATGGCTTCTTGATAGATGCCAAGTTTAATTGGTTGAGGCGATGTGCATATTCAGTAACTTGTGGCAATCTAAGACCAAGTTTTTGAATTAATTCCACGTTACTAAATACTTCTTCGGGAGTGCCGTTAAGTAAAATTTCACCTTCATGCATAACAATTACAATGTTGGCATAGGCCGCCATTACTTCAACTTCATGTTCTGCCATAATAACAGTCATGTTTTTTTCGCGGTTTAATTGCGCTGCTACTGAAAATATTTCTTCTTTGCCAATCGGATCGACATTCGAAGTCGGTTCATCCATTACCAAAATTTTAGGTTCCATAGCTAAAGCTGCTGCAATCGAAAGTCGCTGTTGTTGCCCGCCGGAAAGACCAAATGGTGAACGTTCTTCAAGGCCTTGCAGGCCAACGATGTCTAACACCTCAGTGATGGTTTCTACCATTTCATCATAAGAAAACCCCAGACTTTCCATGCCAAGGGCAATTTCTTCTGCAACAGACATTTGACTAAGTTGAAATTCCGGGTTGTCAAAAACCATGCCCACCATTTTTGCCATTTCGCGAACAGGAGTATCGTAAGTATCTTTTCCATATACAATGACCTCCCCTTCAAAATCTCCCATTATGCTATTTGGGATGACCCCGTTGATGCAGAGCTGTAACGTAGTTTTTCCAGCACCGTTTAATCCGAGAAGAGCAACATAATCTCCCTCATAAATTTTTAAATTAATATTTTTTATTGCAGGTTTTTCGTTTCCGCCACCATGCCAAAATGTGACATCCTTGAATTCAATTACTGGTTTCTTTTCTGACATTTAATCTCCAATCAGGTAAAAAGCGAGATGGATGCCAACTGCAATTGATGCGGCTCTGGCATCCATCTCTGTAGTTGATTGATTATTAGGTTTATAAACTCAGCCGATTTTTATTCCTCGTCATCAAATTTAGCAAACGCTACTGCTAATCCACCAGCGATTACTAAAAAGGCAAGTACATAAACAGCACCAAGCAAAATTACAAATGCTTCACTCCCAACAAATTCTAAATCGGCTATTTTTTGGGCTGTGCTTGGTAAAAAGGCTAACAATAATCCTAATCCAACAATTCCAAAACCAAGACCCTCTTTTGGTCCTACAGTCTTGTTATTCATAAAATATTCTCCTTTAAGATCAACTTTTTAATTTCAAAACCGAGGCTATTGCAATGCTAAGGCAATCATAATAACGGCAGCACCAATCACAACTCCAACGACGGGGATAATAATTTTATTCAATCCCTCGGCTTTTGGAAGGTTAGTGTCTTCAGTCAAATTTGCTGGTAAAGCTTCGATGATTGCGAGACCAACATAACCGCTGATGATTTTATCGGCTAAGGAAACAAGAATATTGGATGAGAAGACGGAAACAATCAAGTTCTGTCCCATTGCCAAGAAGGCGGCCGTCATTACATCACTGAAATGACCTGTGGCTCCACCAAAAATGAAGACATAAATGGGTACTGCAAAGGTACTACAAACAACAGCAACTAAGATGTTTACTAAGAAGAAGCTCCAAGTTTTGCTCATCCAACCTGCGGAATGTGCATAACCCCATACCAAAGCACCTGCAACATTAACTACTGCAAATGGGAGGCCAATGGGACCACTAATAAAGGAACTTACGATATTAGTAATTGCACCAACCAAAGCGCCCCACCAAGGGCCAAGGACAACTGCAGTTACCATAGTGCCGATCATGTCTAGAAAGATCGGGAGCTTCAAAATGCCATTAATGTATCCGCCAACAATATTTAAGGCTGCTGCTACTGGAACAATAGCAATTACGTAGGTTAGTGGAAGACGCTTACTGCGTTTCCGAGGTGCAGCTTTTGCTTCTGTAGACATATGTATTCCTCCAAATAAATAGTTAATAAGACGACTGCAAGTTATAAAAATGTATTTTTACTCTTCACCTCCGTTTAATCAAAAAAATTCCAATTAGATAAGTGCTTGTTATATGGTTGACTTTATATAAAAAAAAAGTTATAAAATAGATAGACGTCTATATACGTCCAGTATAGCAAATTTTCAATCAGTTTTCAACCTTTTGGTATGGAGGTTACCCTGTTCCTAAAAATTGATCCTGCAAATCCCGATCCAATTAATGTACAAATTGCTATTTGGATCAGACAGAATATACAGACGGGCAAATGGGAAAATAATCGGAAATTACCTTCTGAAAGTGATCTAGCAAAAAAACTAAAAGTTAGCCGTGGCACGATTCGAAAAGCCATTGAGACTTTGATTGGCGAAAAATTAATAGTTCAAATCCATGGAAAAGGCACTTTTGTCACGAATAAATTGATCTTGGAGCAGCAACCTGCTGGAAGGATCGCTGGTTTTACCAGAGATTTAATCAGTAGAGGTATTCCCCATTCTACAGATGTGCTTTTATCCGAGGTTGTCTCTCCATATCCTGATGTTGCAAATTTGCTGGGGATAAAGAAAAACAAAAAAATCTTTCATATGAAACGATTACGTAAAGTAAAAGAATCCCCAGTGATTATTATTGAAAATCACATAAATTATAAATTTTGTGAAGGGATCGAAAAACTTGATTTTTCTAAAGAACAACTTTATGTAACCTTGGAAAACAAATATAATTTAGATTTTGATTGGGCACGACGAACTTATATTTCTAAAATTGCAGATGATAAAATTTCCAAATTACTTCAAATCAAATTAGGCGCTCCAATAATGTATCTTGAGGAGATTTACCATTTGAACGGGGATACCCCAATTGAGTTAACTAGAGCTTGGATCGATGCAAAAGTATTTCATATTACCACCCTAATTAAACGAGAAGATGAAAAACAAGAATCCTCTGGAATTTATCGTTAGATTCTTTTTAAAAATTGGAGAAAGTTATGGGCCTAACACCACGAGAAAGAGTTTTAGCAACAATCAATCATGAAGTTCCAGATCGTGTGCCCATTATTATGGGTGTGAGTAATGCGACTGGGATAAAAATGAAACCATATCAACAGTTAAAAGAAATTCTTGGCATTAAATCTGAAGATAAATACATTTACCAATGGCCAGAACTGGGCACAGCTGAGATTGATGAAGAGACGATGTTGCGATTAAGTGTTGATGTGCGTGGTGTTCTAGACCTTGAAGATTCAGAAACTTTGAATCGAAACCAAAACCGCCCTCCTCATTCTCCTTATATTTCTTCTTGGGGTACCGGACAAAAAGAAATCGAACCCGGAGTTTGGTTTTCAGGCGTCCACCCTTTAGAACAAGCTACTGCAATTGAGGAAATAGAAAAACACCCTTGGCCCGATATGAGCGCTCCTTCTCGCGTGGCTCATGTAAAAGCCGAAGCACAAAAATTAGCGGATGAAGATCAATTCGCAATCATGGGGACTCCATGGTTAATGTTTCCCTTCGAACGCGCTTTTGGTCTGCAAGGGATGAGCACTTTCTTAGAAAACATGGCATTACGCCCCGATTTTGCAGAGGCTTTGCTTAAAAAAAATGCCGAATTATGCAAATCAATGCTTACCAATTTCTTAACTGAAACTGGCAATAACATAGATATTATTAAGATCGGAGATGATTTAGGATCTCAAAATAGTCTGATGATTTCTCCGGAAATGTATAGACAAATTTTAAAACCGATTCATGCAGATCTAATAGCTACCATCAAAAAACAAACAGATGCAAAAATCTTTTTTCATACAGATGGAGATGTACAACCATTAATTGGTGATTTTATTGAAATTGGGATTGATATTCTTAACCCGATTCAGACTTCTGCAGGAAAAATGTCTGATCTTGTGGGGTTGAAAAAACAATTTGGAAAAAATATGGTATTCTGCGGAGGAATTGACACTCACCGAGTTTTACCTTTTGGCTCGCCAACAGAAGTTCGCCAAGAAGTTAGGCGTGTTATAAATGCCTTAGGACAAGATGGTGGATACATGGTTTCATCTGTGCATACAATAATGAACGATGTGCCAGCTGAAAATATTCTAGCGATGGTTGATGCGGTTGAAGAGTTTGGTTATTATCCATTAGAGAAATAATAAAAAAAATAACCTGTATTCCAACCTGCTTTTGACAGTCTCTTGATAAGCAGAATAATTAGTTTTTCAGATATTAATCCGATGCAATCCTCCAATAGTCCAGGATTGCATTAATAAAAATCTACACCGACATAATGTCTATCCATTTTAGGGTTTTGGGAAAGCAATGGTAAACAAAAAGATTACTACAATTGGAAATCTTGCTATTGACGATATCATTCTCTATGATGAACAAAAAATGTATTTAGAATCCGTTGGGGGGAATGCGATTTATTCTGCAATCGGAGCTGTTGTATGGGGAAATGAACCAATTATTCAAGCCCGAAAAGGAAATAATTTTCCAGAATTAAGCCTTGAACTATTAGGTAAATATGGGATTAGTACAGATTTGGTAAATGTTCCTAGCAATGATATTAGGTGTTGGATGCTCTATGAGCAAGAGGGGGCACGTCAATTTTTAAATCAATCGTCATCAGGAACAAATTATGAAATGTCAATAATTGGCAGCGAACTAAGTGTTGACAATTTAAAGGCTGATGGGGTTCATGTTGCTCCTATGCCTACAGATGTTCAAAAGTCTGTAATTAAAATGATTAAAAGAAACAAGGCAAGCCACACTGTTATTTCCTGGGACCCTCATATAGATTATTTGGAAAATGACGAATTTAACCAGTTGGCATTTGAAATGTTGGGGTATATTGATATATTTTTACCTAGTAAAGAAGAGGCAATAACAATGTTTGGGGCAAACAACCTTCAAGATGCTGCAAGAGCATTTGCAGATGCTGGACCTGAAATTGTTGTGATAAAGAAAAGCATTGATGGCTCTCTTTTATACATTAAACAACTCGATAAATTCTATAAAATTCAAGCTTTTCCAAGTAAGACAGTAGATCCAACCGGCGCAGGAGATTCTTTTTGCGGGGGATTCTTAAGCTGTTTTATAGAAACAAAAAACCCCGTGCTTTCATCTGCATATGGAACTGTTTCGGCATCATTTGTTGTTGAACATGCGGGAGCTTTATCAGTCTTAAAATCTAATTTTGCAGATAAACATAAACGCTTAACATATATAGAAAAATTAATAACTGAACTATAAAACTAATTAGAGGATACAAGAAATGGATTATAAGAACATAGACCTGAAATGGCAAAATATGCTAGCTGGAATTAAAGCCCAACCGGATTTTATAAAAAATAGTCCGCGGACAATTTATGATGAAATAAAAAGGGAAATTAAATTAGATTCGGTTCCAGAAAAATTGTATCTTGTTGGCTGTGGGGATTCTTGGTATTGTGGAATGGCAACGCGATTTGCCTTTGAAGAATGGGCAGGTATTCCTACAGAAGCTGTACAGTCATTGGAATTCTCCCGTTATTTGGTTAAATATGCCCCGAAAAACAGTATGGCCTTGATGGTCTCAAATTCCGGAAAAGTGTCACGAACAATTGAAAGCGCCATTAAAGCAAAAGCGCATGGTTTACTTACAGTGGGAGCAACAAGTAATTTTGAAAGTGGGTTATCAAAAGAAGTGGATTACGTGATCGATCTTGCATATTCTGAAAGGAGATTTGCCCCCGGAACAAGTAGTTACATGGCATCAATGATTGTGCAGTACTGTATGGCTATATTCTTAGCTGAAGCAGCTGGAAAATTAAACAATACAGAAGTTGACAAGAAATTAGACGAAATCGCATCCCTGGCAGAACCAATGGAGAAAACAATTGAGGTAAATCTGCCTATCATGGAAGAGCTAGTCAAAAAGTTGAATTTAAGCAATCAAGCTATTTTTATTGGAGGGGGGCCAAACTATGGAACAGCGTTTTTCTCGATGGCCAAGGTGATTGAATCAACTCGAACAAAGGCAGTAGGTCAAGAACTGGAAGAATGGGCGCATGAACAATTCTTTTTCACTAATAATAATACAATTACATTTGTGATAACCCCCCCCGGGGCAAGTGTTGATAGAGCCCGGGAGCAAATTTATGCTATTAACCAAATGGGATCTACCAGTGTCGCTATTTGTGACCCAGATGATAAGGAAACAACAGACATAGTGGATGTTGTTTCACCAGTTTATGGAAAAGCAGATGAATTATTAACCCCCATTTTGTATTGTGTGCCTGCGGAAATATTTGCTTTTCATTACGCTGTGCACAATAATCTTAGTATGTTAGGCTTTGATAATAAAAAAATTAAAGATGTAAATTGGCAGCAAATTTTTGAGAGTGAAATCACGCGTTAGAAGGAAAATTATATCCAAACACATATAAATTGCAGGGAATTTGAAATATTATTTTCGGGCTATTAAAAAAGAAAGGTTTTATTTAATGGGGCCTTCCTCATATCTGGAGTAGAAAACATGAGCAATTTTATTAACCAATTATCAAAATTGGAGAAACCGATAATAGGAATGGTTCACCTTGCTGGTTTACCAGGATCGGTTCATTTTAAGGAATCATTCGAAACTACTGCCCAGAGAGCCTTAAATGAAACAGAAATACTAATGAATGCGGGTTTTGATGGAGTTCTTTTTCAGAACACTGGAGATGCCCCTGCTTCTGAAGAAGGGGATGAAGCTACTGTCGCATTTATGACCTCAGTGGGAATAAGCCTGCGAGATATATGCTCCAAATTGCTTGGCGTAAATGTATTAATGAATGGAAGTAAGGCAGCATTGGCGATTGCTTCTGCAATCGCGGCTGATTTTATTCGCATTAAGATTAATGCTGGAGTTGTTGCCACATCGACGGGTCTAGTCCAAGCAGATCCACATAATGTCCTTTCCTTCCGTAATCGAATTGGTGCTCACGATATTGATATCATTGGGGATTTATACGATAGAACGGCAGCACCTGTGGGGGAGTTTCCGATTGAAATCCTTGCAGACCTAGCTATCCGTCATGCAGATGTTGATGCGCTTATTGTCTCTGGATATGGGGAACAGGACCAAATAAACCGCTTAAAAAATCTCCGAGAGAAAATGCCAGAGGCTTATTTGGTTTCAGGTGGCGGAGTAAACATTAATAATCTGCCAACTTTTATGAACATCTCAGATGCGATAATTGTTGGGAGCAGTATAAAAACTGGTGGAGGATTCTTGGATCCATTGGATCCTCAAAAGGCAGAGGAGTTTGTAAATAAAGCCCAACAATTGAGAGAAGAAAATATCTAAAGGCCATATTAAATCTATTGCTTTTGAATGGTTCTATCTTTTTATCATAGGCCAATCTGTCAAAATTACCCTAAAATTTTATTCCCATATTAATCCATCAAATCAAAAAGAAGTGATTGAGAAAATAGCAGTAAGTTTATTCTTCCCCAAAAATATCCCTAACAGGCATGGGGGTTGATCTGTTTCCCCCTGTATATTAGTACCCCTTCGTGGATAGATTCCGAACTGCACCCTTCCTCATTTTTGACGTTTTTCCGAGTTATGAGGGTGGACAAATAAGAGAATGGGGAGTGTAATTCAAGAGAAATTATCTCACCTTCTCGATTAATTATAATTCGTTTTACAACAAGTTGGAGAAGATTGTTCTTCTGTTTCTTATCTAAGCGTTGATAAAGTGTTCCAAGTTTTTGTAACAATATAAGTGCAACATCTAAATCATCAAGATGTTTTCTAGCATCAAATTCCATTTCTTTGATCTTTACTTTTAAATTCAGGATCTTCTCTTGCCACTCTGCTCGTAATTGATCATAAGCTTCTTCGCTAATCTTTCCAGAGATGAATGCTCTTCCGAGTTTAGTTTCTTCTCCCTTGAGGATTTGGAATTTTCTTTGTA